>DAHWGX010000005.1 GCA_027335985.1 Nitrospirota bacterium
GGACTTGATTGCCAGAAGCGGGCTTTTCCAGCCGGTGACGCGATCCACTTGCCCGACGCACGCCGCGTCGAGGGCATGCTCCTTGGGGATTCCTAACCGGATCCGGTTCCATTTGGTCCGGCCCCCGGATCCGGTCTCAACGGGGAGTCCGGTCGTCTTGAGCTTTTCGAACAGTGCCCATCGGGTGGCGTTGACCGCCGCCGCATCTTTCAGTGGAGTCTTGGCCCGGACGAGGATCTTCGACAGCAGATCCCGCTTCCTCGCCAAAAACGTCTCGACCGGATGGGAGCCCTTTCTTTCGTTGCAGGTCCGGCAGGCAAGGGTCAGGTTCGAGACACGATCCGACCCGCCAAGGCTCCGGGGATGGATATGATCGATCTCCAGGGGGACGTTCGCCGTCCCGCAGTAGGCGCACGTCCGGCCCCATTTCTCCAGGAGGTACTCCCGGACCTCGTACCCGGCCAGCGTCCCCTGCTGGTATTCGATGCCGGAGATCGCCGGATTGTCCTGCTTCTGGAGGTCGAATTTGACCAGCTCCATCGACACCCCGGAGACGGGAACGAGCTTCCGGAAGCGTTCGACCCAGGAGGCGGTGGTGTCCACCCGGTGTTGGAGAGAGGGCGGAAGCCATCCGGGAGGCCGCGTCCGGTTGTCGAACCGGGGCTTCCGGTAGCGGAGTTTTGTCCGCCTTCGTCTCCGGAAGGCCCGGCGCTGGTCCAGCTTCTTCTTGATCTGCGCTCCCCGGTGGTGGATCTCGGCCGCATGGAGGACGTGGGCGGTCTTCTCCCCATCCGTCTCTTCCTCCCGGACCACCGCGATGCCGGTGGTCTTCGACCCGGGGTCGATCTTGATCCGGACGGGCTGACTTTCGCCTCCGACCCGGTCTTTCAGCCGGATGGTGAACGGGGCGATCTTGTGAACCACCGCTTTTCCGTCCTTCAACAGATCCCTGGCCCGGGCCGGATGGCAGGGCATCAATGGTTTCTTTTTCTTATCGAGCACAAAAACCTGCATTCGTTTTTCCCTGTCCTTACGTTGTTCTGGCTTTTCAGCCGTGACGCGCCCCTTGCGGGGCGTCTCCCCTCGGGAATGTTGCCGACCGGCGTTTGGTTCCGGCCTGTTTCGCCCTTGCCCTTACGGTTGTCTACAACCGGAACTTCCAGGGTCCGGGGCTGAGGAAACACCCCGGAGTGGGTCTTGAACCTGTCGGCAACGGAGCGGATCGGCTGCCGCTTTCCCTGGTCAACCCGAGCTTGTCGGACCTCCTTTCAAGCTCCGCCGTTCACGGCGGGGTGGTTGACGAATGAGGCTCCTCCTTCAAGCGTTCCTGACATCAATGGACCCCATTATACCATGCCATCCGGCCTCTCCGCAGGCTCCGATTTTTTCTGGCGTTTGCGGAGAAGAAGGTCGATGGGTTTCCTGACGGTGCGGGAAGGGGCGGAGGGTCTTCCGAAGATGTCGAGCATCGGTTCGCAGGCCTCCCGGAGAAGCCGCGCGTAGGCTTTCCGGTCATAGCCGTAATCCGGAGAGAAGGTGTCGTAGGCCCGGGCGCGGGAGGCGGGATCGGGATCCCCCTCCCCGGTGATGACGAGGGAGATCCGTTCTCCGGGGCGGGGCGCCCGTCCACGGGCTGCCAGTTCCTGTGCCACGATCGCCTGGAGGGAGGCCTTGCGGTAGGACTCCGGCGTCTTCGATATCCGCTTCCTGATCACAAGCTCCGAGACAGGAACGCGCCCCTCCTCGATCTCCATCAGGCCCTCCTCGAGCAGGCGTCTGGCCTCTGGAAGACATGCCCGATAGCTCCGGATGTCGCTGGCCCGAGAAAGATGCGAGACGATCCGCTGCTGTATTTTGGCGACAAAGGGAGGGGTGTCGCTCCGGCGAAGTTCGATTCCTCGGATTTTTGTTTCGCCCGAGCGAAAAACGCCGATATAGCGGTTGGGAACGGCCAGGCTTGGGCGCTCCTTCGAAGGGAAAAAGAGAATCCAGCGATAGAGTCCCTCGATTCCGATGGCGAGGCCGGTCGTCCGGGAGATGGCCTCGGCGAGACGTTGGCAGTCGGCTTCGTCCAGGTCGGGATGCGACAGCCAGAGCGAGTCGACGATCCCGTGCAGAAAGCGGCATCCCCACTCTTCCGCGACCTCTTTCGCCTGGAGAAGCTTTTCCCGGCTCAGGGCGGTGACGCATTCGTGGGCTTCGACTTTTCCGAAGCGCGCGTTCTTGTAGCCCAGATAGCCGAACGAAACGACGAGGAGCCACTTGAGTGCGCCCTGGCGTCGGTCGTATTCCTGTCGGAGCCATGGGTCATCCGCCGTTTTTTTGAGTTCCTTGTAGCGGCGTCTTTTTTCAAGAAGAGGGGCGAGAACCGAAGGGATCAGGCCTCTCCTTCGCGTGCAGAGGTGGTGTCCGCTTTCCGGGACCCGATTCCCGGGGCAGCAGGGGCAGTTGACCGTTTCCGGGGAGATGTTGTAGGCCGTCATCAGTGAGGGGTACATCGAGGCGAAGTCGAGTTCGACGACCGATTCGTGGAGGCCGGGTCTGGGAAGGAAGACCATGCCCCCCTTGTCGCTTTCGAGAAGATCGAGTCCGCTCCGGAATGCCTCCGGATGCCCTTTGTCCTTCGGGACGAGGATTCCGGAGGCGATGGCCAGCGCCATCTGCATGGAGGTGATGCCGGTTCCGGTGGAGGTTCTGGCGAGTTGCTGGAGAGGGATCCGGGTGACGCGGGCCTGTTCGAAAAGCCCTGCCAACCCGGCCTCCTTCAGAATGAAGGAGTTGCTCTGATCCAGATGCCATCGTCCGAAAAGGGAAAATCCTCCGGCCCGAAAAACGGTCTTCCCATAAGAAAGGAAAGAGCGGTCCTTTCCAAGAGAAATCTCCTGCCTCCCGCCCCGGTTCAGGGCTACGGAGACGGCGAGCTTTTTCGAAAGCGTCAGAATCCGGGGAAAGATCAGGTCGTCTCCCCTCCGGGACAGAATGAGGTCCGGATCCTCCCTTTTCAGAATGGCGTTGATCGTGGCCAGGAGCTCCCGGGGATCCTCGCCGTCAAGAAGCCTTCGCTCTCCGTCGATCTCGACGACCAGTCTTTCCGGTGCTCCGTGCTTTCCGGGGGAGCCGTCCGCTTCGAGCCCAATGCTTATCGTCCGGAGAGGAGGCATGGGGGGATCGGTGCTCCAGGGGGAGTCAAGAACTGCGCGTCTGTCCGGAAGCGTGTCGATCCGGCAGAACGCGAGGGGGAAAAGCCCCGATTCATAGAAATAGAGTTGCGGGAGGGGAATATCGCAATTGTAGAGGACGATCTCCGGGATGGAGGCCACCTGTCTGATCACCGCGAAAAAATCTGCCGGTGACAATGTCGTGAGTTCGAGGACGGGGCGGAGGGTGCCTGTGAAAAGGTCGGTGCGCTCCGTTCGGGCGAGGGAGACTGGATGGCGAAGGCGTCCCAGCAGGCTCTTTAGCCGGTCCTGAGCCCGTCCTGTGGCATCCACATAGAAGCGGGGACGGAATGGGACAGGACGAAGGATCCGCTCTCCCTTGTCGCTCAGAATCCAGAGAAGCATGCCCTGCGATGCAGGGTAGACATCCAGCAGCCATCCCGTTCTTTCAGGACGAATGGTCTGCACCATGATCCTCGACCTCGCAGATGCGGCGTTCGAGAAGGAGGCGTTCGCGACGTTCTTCAAGAAGCATGCAGAGCAGGATCACCGGAAAGGGGTCCACGGGAGAGAGAAAGGATCCGGCCTGGGAATGAAGGCGCGCATCGGCGAAGAGCCCGTCGAGAAGGATCTGGTCCTCCCGTCTGAGGGCTCTCCGGAATCGGGAGAGGTCGGACAGTGTCTGCTCGACGTTCATTGTGAAGGTGGGGAGCGTCCGTCCCATCAGGGCTCCTGATCGCCGAAGAGCTTCCCGGGGCTCCGGCGGGGGGCGGACTGCCCCACTGGAGGAGGGTCAACAATGCTTCCTGATTCGCTCGAGGATTCCAGGAGCGAAATGAGGCGCCTGGAGCGGGCGTCATTTACGGCTTCGCGGCGGTCGACGGGAAGAATGCAGGCAATGTTCCGCCTGAGTGCAATCTCGCGAAGCTTTGTCATGATGGAGAGCAGAAGGGCCAAAGACTCCCGTTCGGAGATCGCTCCGTCCGAAAAAAGGGGAAGGATGCCAGACAGCAGGATCAGCGATGTGCGGAAGGCCCCGATCTCTTCCTCGAGGCGGGAGGCGACGAGGGTGTGGAACTGATGGATTGTGACCGCCCGAGAGATTCGGATGCGCGAGAGGGTTTTCCGCGGGTCCGTGGCTGCGTTTCGCGACTCCTGCACGATAATGTCGGATCGAAAGACGTTGTCTCCGCAGACAATGAGGCATGAGCTCCCGGATTCGGCAGGGTCGAGAAGGCGGAGTGCCAGGATGCGGTAAACAAAAATGCCGAGCCGGGGCTCGTCCCCCTGCAGGAGAAGCGGGCGCCGCGGCGCTGTTCGCCGCAGAAAAAAAGGTGGCAAGAAGTGCGAGCTTGAAGCGGAGAGCATTGCCTGTCTCAACGCGAAGCCCCGAGAGCGGGGCGGAAGACGCCGCACACCGTTCCGACGATCCGGAACGCGCTGCCCTCGGCTACGGGAATTTCCCCGTAATCAGGATTTTCAGGGGCCAGGATGAATTGTCCGTCTTTTCTTCGGAGTCTCTTCACCGTCGTCTCTCCGTCGATCTCGGCGACGACGATCTCCTCTTCTTCCGCCGTCTCCTTTGCGCGGACAAGGACATAGTCTCCATCGAGAATGGCCGCCTGCTTCATGCTGTCACCCTTGACCCGGAGAAGAAAAACGGGTCCGGACGGAATCCAGGAAGGATCGATCGCGATGGTGTCCAGGCGATTTTCCGCTGCGTTGACCGGAATGCCCGCCACAACGCGACCAAGAACGGGGACCGGTACTGTCGAAGGAAAAAGTGATTCCGCATCGAGGGCTCTGGCGCCCTTTCGACGAATGAGGCGGCCTTTTCGGACAAGCGCGTCAAGATGTTTCCTGACGGCGCTTATCCCCCGGATATCCATTTTTCTGGCGATCTCCCGGAGGGTGGGGGGGTATCCGAGCTGCCCGATGTGCGATTGGATGAAATGGAGAATCTCCGCTTGTCTGTGGGTCAGCGGTTCCTCGGAAGTTTCCATGTCGTCCCGGCCCTCATTATGCGATAAGGTGATCATTTGTTCATCTTCGCGAGAATATCAAAGCCGGTAACATCGGTCAAGCATCTTTCACGCGCCTGCGCCTTCCGAAAGTAAAGGGCTACCGGATTCCGGTCGATCGAATGGGCAAGTTTTCCTATTTGACTCGGACCCCCATTGTTAAGTATCATACTGCGGAATTTTCCCATAAGCGGCAGATGAAATTCCCTTCCGATACCCAAATCCAAGGAGTCAAGAGCCGATGAAGCTTTATGAGCACGAGGCACTGGGAGCCATCTTCAAGAAGTACAAGATTCCCGTCCCTCGTTATGTCTTTTCCGCAGAAATGAACGATGCTGTCCGCCAGTTCGTCGAGAAGGAGCCGGGAGTCGTCATCAAGTCGATGGTGCTGGTCGGGAAGCGCGGAAAGGCCGGTGCCGTCAAGGTTGTTTCCGATAAGTCCCAAGTTGAAAAGGTCTTTTCAGACCTGGCGACCCGGGACGTTTACGGTGAAAAGTCGATCGGAGCTCTCGTCGAGGAAAAGCTGGACATCGAAAAGGAGTTCTATCTGAGTGTCACCTATTCCACGAAGGATCGGGCTCCCGCGATCATTTTCAGCGAGCATGGCGGAATGGATGTCGAGGAAATCGATCCGAAGCTGATCCATACCTATGTTGTGTCCGATGTCCGATCCATCTATCCCTATCAGATCCGTCAGTTTCTTGTTGGCATCGGATTCTCCGACAAGGAGCTCCTGCGCCCGCTTTCTGAGGTGATCGTCAATGTATACAATGCATTCTGGGGATCGGAAAGCCGACTTCTCGAGATCAATCCCCTCGTTGTGGCCCGTTCCGGAGACAAGCGGAAAATTGTGGCTGCCGATGCCGTCGTCATTCTCGATGACGACGCTTCCGTAAATCCGGCCGTCGTCTATGGGGCGAGAAGCGCACAGGGACGCCCCCTGACGCAGCGCGAGCAGGATGCGATCCTGATCGACCAGGGGGATCACCGGGGCAAGGCAGGTTCCTATGTGGAGCTCGAAGGAGACATCGCGATGATGACCTTCGGTGGCGGTGGCTCAACGGTGACGGCAGAAACTGCGATAGAGGCCGGCCTCCGGATCGCGAACCTGACCGATATCGGAGGGAATCCCCCTGCGGAAAAAATGTACCGGATTTCAAGGATTATTCTGTCGAAGCCCGGATTGAAAGGGGTGCTGGTCTGCGGCGGAACGGCCAGCAACACCAGGATCGATGTCACGCTGGGCGAAGGTCTGGCCAAGGCGCTTGACGACATGAACGCCGAAGGCAAACTCGACAAGAATCTTGTCTGGGTCGTCCGACGGTCTGGTCCCGAATATGTGAAAGGTCTCAAGATGCTTCACGAATGCTTTGTCCGGAACGGAATCCGTGGAGAAATATACGATTCGCAGCTTCCCATCACGGAAGCGCCGATCCGTCTAAAAGAGCTCATGATCAAGCATATCGGATACAAGCCGGAGCAGGTCGTCTAGGCTTTCAAATCATACTGAGGGGGAATCTCTTGAAGGGAACTGTCTATCTGAATGACAAGACGGGTATCGTCGTGATTGGAGCCACCGGCCGCGAGGCCTCCCAGGTGATCAAGGAGTCGGAATCCCTCTATCCCGGAATCGTCAAGGCGGGGATCACTCCGGGAAAGGGCGGCTCAACCGAATTGCCGGTTCCGGTATTCGATACCCTGAAAGAGGCGGTCAGTGATCCAAAGGTCGGAAAGCTACTGAACACCGCCCTGATCTATGTGCCACCCGTCTCCGTTCTGGATGCGGTCATGGAGTGTCTGGACAATGGAATCAAGGTTCTGTATATTATCACCGAACATGTCCCCATTCGTGACTCGGAGATTATTTATCAGGAAAAGGTTCGGCGGGGTGCCATCATTGTCGGAGGGACAAGTCTCGGGTGCTTCGTCCCATCCGTCGGCAGGATCGGTGCTATCGGGGGCAAGGATCCGTCTGTTGCGTTCCGGGACGGCGGTATTGTGGTCATTTCCAAGAGCGGCGGCCTGACCGTCACGACTGCTGAAATGTTCCGGCGCCGTGGATGGGGCACCTACATGGCTCTGGCCATCGGTGGCGATATCATCTCCAATAACACCTATGCTGACGTGCTGAAAGAGATCAAAGGCGATCCCCGGGTCAAGGGTGTTGTCATGCTGGGAGAGCCCGGGGGATCCTACGAAGAACAGGTTGCCGACCTGATTCTTTCTGGTGGCTTTGACAAGCCGGTAGCGGCCTTTATCTCGGGTCGATTCCAGGAGCGGATGCCGGAAGGCGTCGCCTTTGGCCATGCCGGGGCCATCGTGGAGCGTGGCATGGGCAAGGCGACGGACAAAATTGCCCGGCTTGAAGCGGCGGGGAAAAGGTATCCAGTGAAGGTTGCCTTTTACTACCACGATCTCGTGAAGACAATCGAATCGCTCGGGGTTCCTCGGGATTTCGAGGACAGCACGACCGAGCATGTGAAGCCCCTTTACTCCACATTCTAGGGGCCAATCAATCGAAGGGGGGTGAAGGAAAATGGCAGAAGAAAGAGCACAAATGGCAACGGGACCTGCGATCGTGGGTGGCGTAATTATTCTGGCGGTACTTCTCTTTTTGATCCTTTTTCTGGGGGAAGGAGCCGAAAGCGCAAATCACATGAAAGCCTGGTTGCCGGGATCGGCGACCCACCTCTGGCCCTAAAGAACTTTTTCTTACTTTCTTAAAACTTCGTTGCGCTCCCCCATTTTTCGCCTATCATCTGGGCGAAGGATGGGGGCTTTTTTTTGCCATTAAATCAGGATAAAATAATCAGACGCGAATCCGCGTCCGTTTTGTTTCGGAGCATGTTTGTTGCCGGGGATCTCTCATCGGATGAGAGAGGATCTCGTTCCCGGATGTGTGGACCCATTCCCCTGCCAAGGAGATTAAGCAATGGCGCTTAACCTGACCCAAAAAATCATCAAGAACCACCTGGTTTCCGGTGAAATGATTCCCGGAAAGGAAGTCGCGATCAAAATCGACCAGACCCTGACGCAGGATGCGACGGGAACAATGGCCTACCTCCAGTTTGAAGCACTGGGCCTCGATCGCGTCAAAACGGAATTGTCCGTATCCTACGTTGACCATAATATGCTTCAGACCGGCTTTGAAAACGCGGACGACCACCGTTACCTCCAGACCGTGGCCGCGAAATATGGGATCGTGTTTTCGCGTCCAGGAAACGGAATCTGTCATCAGGTCCATCTTGAACGTTTCGGAAAGCCCGGCAAGACCCTTCTGGGGTCCGACAGCCATACTCCCACTAATGGCGGGCTCGGAATGCTGGCCATCGGTGCCGGAGGTCTTGACGTGGCCCTGGCGATGGGGGGAGAACCTTTTTACACCACCATGCCAAAGGTGGTTCTGGTCAAGCTGACCGGAAAGCTTCAGCCCTTTGTATCGGCCAAGGATGTTATCCTGGAACTTCTCCGGCGTCTGACCGTCAAGGGCGGTGTTGGCAGGATCTTTGAATATGGTGGAGAAGGTGTAAAGGGGCTGTCCGTTCCGGAACGCTCCACGATCACCAATATGGGGGCCGAACTGGGTGCGACGACCTCGGTTTTCCCCTCGGACGAAGAAACCCGCAAGTACTTGAAGGCCCAGGGACGGGAAAACGATTACACCCCCTTCGCGGCCGATGCTGGGGCGACCTATGACGAAACCGTCGAGATCGATCTCAATACCCTCGAACCTTTGATTGCCCAGCCCCACTCTCCGGACAATGTCGTCAAGGTCCGTGAAATCCAGGGCATTCCCGTGAGCCAGGTGGCGATCGGATCCTGCACCAACTCTTCCTACAAGGATCTTCTGGGAATCGCAGCCATTATGAAGGGAAAGACGGTCCATCCTTCGGTAAGCCTCGGCTTTTCGCCTGGGTCCCGTCAAACCCTCGAAATGATCTCCCAGAACGGCGTGCTCGGAGACCTTATCACCGCCGGAGCCCGTCTTCTCGAATCGGCCTGCGGACCTTGCATAGGAATGGGCTTTGCACCGCCGTCCGGTGGTGTTTCGATTCGGACATTCAACCGCAATTTTGAAGGCCGCTCCGGAACCAAGGATGCCAAGGTCTATCTGGCAAGCCCCGAAGTTGCCGCCGCCTGTGCCATCGCCGGAGTGATCACCGATCCTCGTGATCTTGGAGTCAAGGCGGAGACAGTCGAAATTCCGGAAAAGTATGTCCTTGACGACCGAATGATGATCTTCCCCCCGAAGGACGGCCATGGCGTGGAGGTTCTCCGCGGGCCGAACATCAAACCCCTACCGACCCGTGATCGCATTTCCGAAACGGTCTCAGGACAGGTTCTTCTGAAGGTCGGCGACAACATCACCACCGACCACATCATGCCTGCCGGAGCCAAGGTTCTTCCACTCCGCTCCAACGTTCCGGCCATTTCCCAGTATGTCTTCGAATCTGTGGATCCGACCTTCCCGAAGCGGGCCAAGGAAGCCGGGGGAGGATTCATCGTCGGTGGAGCGAATTACGGACAGGGCTCGAGCCGTGAACATGCGGCCCTCGCCCCCATGTATCTGGGCGTGAAGGCTGTCATTGTGAAAGGCTTCGCCAGAATTCATCTGGCCAATCTCATCAATTTCGGAATCCTTCCTTTGACCTTTGTCAACGAAGCCGATTACGACAAGATCGACAGGGACGACCAGCTTGAATTCAGCACGGCCGGACTTGAAAAGGGAACCCTTGTACTCAAGAACCTGACGAAGAAGGTCGAGATTCCGGTCAAGCATTCGCTTTCGGCGCGAGACCTCGAGATTGTCCGGGCCGGTGGAACACTGGCCTACGTTAAGGGGCGCAGCAAGTAGACCTGCCTGTTCTTGTCGCACTTTCGGGGCCGGAAAAATTCCGGCCCTTTTTTTGAGCGCAACTTCATTGACTGATCAATTTGGGAAAGGATGAATCATGAGCAAGGACAATGAGGAAAAGGATCTCAAGTGGCGAACCCGGGTCGGCGGTCAGGTCGACGGGAAACCGGTTGTCAGAGGGTACCCTCTTGACGATCTGGTTGGACGGGTTTCTTTTGCGGAGGCGATCTATCTGATTCTCAAGGGAGAGCTTCCGACCGAACGTGAAAAGAAGATGATGGAAGCCATGCTGGTGGCATGTATCGACAATGGCATTGGCCCCCCCTCGGTCGTAGCCGCCCGGACCGTCTTCTCCGGTGGAAATCCCCTCAATGCGGCAGTGGCGGCCGGTGTGTTGACGCTTGGTGACTCGCACGGGGGTGCGATCGAACAATGCGCCAGGATCTACCAAGAGAACTTTCCCACCGATGTGGTCGATGTCAAGGCACACGCCAAGACTGTGGTGGACGAGTTCGAAAAGAAAAAGAAAAGACTTCCCGGTTATGGCCACAAGCTCTACAAGCGGGACCCGAGGACGATGCGTCTTCTGGAACTGGCAAAGGAATATGGCTATATGGGGCGCTTTGTCGAATTTGCCGTTGCGGTGCAGGACGAGCTCGAGGCGAAAAGCGGAAAGAATCTTCCCCTGAATGTCGATGGGATGATCGCCGCGATCATCTCCGAGATGGGGCTTTCCTGGAAGACAGGGAAGGGGATTTTTATTATCGGAAGAATTCCCGGGCTTGTGGCGCACGTCGTCGAGGAATGGGAGAGGGAGAAGCCCTTCCGCCGCCTCGAAGAGGGGACCTATGTCTATGACGGGACCCCTGTAAGGCCTGTTCCTTCGAAGTCGTAGTCGATTTTTGCGAAATCTCCAATCAAGAGGGAATGGTTGCGGCCATCCCTCTTGAGGTTTTGGAAATCCTCTGTCTGGTAGGATTTTAAAAAGGTGCCACAAAGGCGACCGGGATTACGTTCCAAGAATGACGCCAAAAAGCCGACATCCCGGGATAATAAGGATACCCTAGAACATGGCGGATGAAAAAATCGAGCCGGCCATTCCTCCTCCCCTGGAGGAAATCGAGCAAAAGTTCCCCGCCTGGTATCTGGGAGGGGTCAAACTCGTTCTTCTGACCCTTCTCCTGATCATGTTTCTTTCCATGATCTGGGGGGTCTGGGAGACGATCGAGCAGGCTTTCATCCACGCCAAGCATGGTCTTCTCTCCATGCTGAAGTCCCTTCTCGTCAACATTCTCCTCCTTCTGGCTCTCCTTGAAGTCTCGAGAACGATCCTGACCTACTTTACGCTGGGCCGGGTGAAGGTGACTTATATCGTCGACTCGGTTCTGGCGGTCCTTCTCTCCGAAACCCTCGTCACGTGGTTTTCAAACGAGCCCCTTTCCCGGTACATCGAGCTCGTCATGATTCTTCTCGCCATGACCATTCTCCGTGTCTATGCGATCCAGTATCACCCTGCCCCGGTTGGAGCCAAGGAAAAACGCCCATTCCTCGACCCCAGCTTCCCTCGCGTCTGGCGAAAAAATGAAAATGGTCCACGCGATAAGACCCCACCCCGTCAAAAATCCTGAATCCTTTCCCGAAAAGGGTCTCAGGAAACAAGCAAGGACCAGATCCCTAAAGGAATCTGATTGAATTGGTCTGGTCCACTCTGGTAAACTTTAACTCCCGAACACGCAACGTGATGTCTTGGATTTTGAAAGCCTCGCCGACTCTCTGGTGGGAAGGGAAAGCCTTTCGAATTTCCCTCTTTAACTCCCCCGGGCGTCCCTCAACGCGAACCAGCAAGCCTGTGGAGTCAGACATATGGATAATTCCCAAAAAGAACAAGAGACAATGGTTCATGTGTCGATCAATGGAAGGGATTTTGAGGTTCCCGCCGGATCGACGATGGTGCAGGCGATGTGGTATACGGGGCATGAGGTCATCCATGGAATCGGGTGCCTCGGAGGAGTCTGCGGCGCCTGTGCGACCGTTTACCGGGTGAAGGGGGATTTCCGCTTGAGGAACGCCCTCGCCTGCCAGACCCTTGTCCAGGACGGAATGAGCTTTTCGATGCTGGATTCCTACCCGATCCAGAGAGCGCATTACGACGTGGCACATTTGTCCGATCCGAAAGAGGAGCTCTTCACCTTCTATCCGGAATCAGCCACATGCCGGAACTGCAATGCCTGCACCGAGGTCTGTCCCCAGGGAATCGATGTCCGCGATTCGGTGTGGCGCGCCAATTTCGGGGACTTCAAGGCTGTGGCCGAACTGACGATGAGTTGTGTCATGTGCGGACTATGCGTTTCCCGGTGCATTGCGGAGATGGCCCCACACGAAATCGCCCTCTATGCACGCAGGGCCTATGGAGCCAAGGAGCTTCCGTTTCCGACAAATCTCAGGTCGCGACTGAACGAAATCGAGAAGGGGATTTTTTCGAGGGAGATAGACCGTCTTCTCGGCCTTTCTCCGGACGAACTCAAAAAAGAATGCGAGGTCAAATCCTAGAATGTCCGATCTGGTCGATTCGTTTTATGCCCTCATGCCGGAGTTCGATGAGACATCCCCTCCGGCGCTTTCTCCCGATGACCGCGCAAGGCTTCTTGAATCCTTTTATCCGGACTACCGGCCTGAAGGAAAGGCAACGATCCGGGTCGGCCCGAGCGCGGGAACGGTGGTCCCGGAAGAGATCGCAGCCCTCCTCGAATCCCGAAGCAGGATCGAGGGGCCCCGGCCTCTTCCGGACCACCCCGACCGGGATGTGGACATTCTCATCGTCGGAGGGGGAGGGGCAGGGATTACGGCGGCCCTGCATGCGGCCGAACAGGGTGCGGGCGTCCTTCTTGCCACCAAGCTTCGTGTGGGAGATTCCAACACGGTCATGGCGGAAGGAGGAATCCAGTCAGCTCTCGGAGAGGGTGACAGTCCGGTCGATCATTTCAGGGATACCTTTCGGGGTGGGCATGGGGCGAACGATCCGGCCCTTCTGTCGGTCCTGGTCCAGGAAGGTCCGAGGATGGTGGAGTGGCTGATTTCCAGGGGCATCCTTTTCGACAGGGACCCTCAGGGGAACCTGTCTCTTCGGAAAGGAGGCGGGACCTCCCGCCCCCGACTCATCTCGGCCAAGGATTACACGGGCCTCGAGCTGATCCGCGTCCTGAAGGAAGACGTTGTCAATGCTCCTGTGGAGATTCTCGAATTTTCTCCGGCAGTCGAACTTCTTCAGGGGCCAGGCGGAGCCTGCGCCGGCGCTGTCCTCTGGGACCTGGACAGTCGAAAGTATCTGTATGTCAAGGCTCGGACGGTGATCCTGGCCACCGGCGGAACCGGACGGCTCCACTTGGGGGGCTTTGCGACTTCCAATCATTTCGGGGCCACGGGGGACGGGTTGTGCATGGCCTACCGCATGGGGGCGAAACTCGTTCATATCGACAGCTTCCAGTACCATCCCACCGGGGTCATCTTTCCATCCGAGATGGCCGGAATGCTGATCACGGAAGCGGTCCGCGGTGCCGGAGCCCGCATGTATAACCGGTTTGGGCGCCGATTTGTGAACGAGCTTGAAACACGGGATGTGGTGGCCTCCGCCATCATCCGGGAGTGTTCGGAAGGACGAGGGGTGCCGACCCCATCCGGGGCGTCCGGGGTTTATCTCGATCTCGCCTCGATCGACCGGGAAGCAGGTGAAGGAACCGTCGCAAAGCGTTTTCCGAATATCGTCAAACTCATGACCCGTCATCAGGTCGATCCGACCAAATTTCCCATTCTGGTCTACCCGACCCTTCATTACCAGAACGGCGGCCTTCAGACCGACCAGAACGGCCATACCTCCATCCCGAACCTCCTCGTGGCCGGAGAGGCTTCGGGAGGACTTCACGGGACGAATCGGCTCATGGGAAATTCCCTTCTCGAGCTTTTTGTTTTCGGCCGGAGGGCCGGTCTGGAAGCCGTGAAAGAATCCAGAGAGAGAGCTCCGTTCTCCTGGAAAGAAGTCTCCATGGCTCACGTCGACCATTTCGAGCAATCGTTGGCCCGCGAATTCGAGGGAGCCGATCGGCCCATGGCCCCGACTCTTTTTCCCGATTACCGCCGCAAGGATTCCTGAGCACCCCCTGAAACGATCACAATTCCTATCGAGAGGAGAAGGTCTTGAACATCCATGAATACCAGGCCAAGGAGCTCTTCAAAAGCTATGGTGTGTCTGTCCCGTCGGGGGTTGTTGTGGATTCGGCCGACCAGGCGCGCTCCCTGATTGAAAGCAAAGCGGGAATCTTTGGAGGGGCGGCGACGGTCTTCGCCGTGAAGGCCCAGATCCATGCAGGGGGACGAGGAAAGGCGGGGGGAGTCAAAATCGCTAAAAATACCGCGGATATTCCCGGTCTTGTGGCGGGCCTTCTCGGAAAGACGCTGGTGACCCATCAGACGGGCCCGGAAGGGAGACTGGTCCGAAAGGTCTGGATCGAGGAAGGGGCTGTCATTTCGAAGGAATATTATCTGAGCCTCGTTTTGGACCGGACCAGCCGGCGCATCTCGATTCTCGCCAGTACCGAAGGGGGAATGGAGATCGAAGAGGTTTCGGCCGCACATCCTGAAAAGATCCTGACCCTGGCGGTGGATCCGGAAATCGGGTGCAAGGGGTTTGTCGGTCGTCAGGTGGCCTCTTTTCTCGGCCTTCCTGTCACCCTTTACAATTCGTTTGCGTCGCTTCTCTCCAACCTGTATCGCTTCTTCATCGATACCGACTGCATGATGGTCGAAATCAATCCTCTGATAATGACGGGAGACGGACGTCTCCTGGCGCTCGACGCAAAGGTGTCTTTTGACGACAACGCCTTGTATCGGCAGGAGAAGGTGATGGCCCTCCGGGATCTTTTCGAGGAGAACGAACTAGAGATCGAGGCCTCGAAGCATCGTCTCAATTATGTCAAGCTTGATGGTTCGATCGCCTGCATGGTGAATGGGGCGGGATTGGCGATGGCGACGATGGATGTGATCGCATTGGCCGGGGGCAGTCCGGCGAACTTCCTGGACGTGGGAGGAGGCGCCAGCAAGGAGACCGTCGAGCAGGCCTTCCGGATCCTGTTGGGGGATCCGGCCGTCAAGGGAATATTTGTCAATATCTTTGGGGGAATCGTCCGTTGCGAGCGGATTGCGGGTGGAATCATCGCCGCCGCAAAGGATGTCAAGCTTCATGTTCCCCTCGTGGTGCGTCTGCAGGGGACCAATGCAAAGGAAGGAAGGGAAATGCTTCGCGACTCCGGCCTGAATTTGCAGGTGGCCGAGGAGCTCTTCGAGGGAGCGGAAAAGATCGTTTTGGCCGTGAAAGGAGCAAAATGAGCATTCTTGTCGATCGGTCGACCCGGGTCATCGTTCAGGGGATAACCGGAAAGGAAGGAAGTTATCATGCCATGGCTTGTCGTGACTACGGGACACTCGTCCTGGGCGGAGTCACCCCGGGCAAGGGAGGCACGATCCATGAGGGCTTTCCGGTCTGGGATTCGGTCAGGGATGCCGCCGATGCCGTCCATCCCGACGTTTCCCTGATCTTCGTTCCGCCGGCTTTTGCCGCCGATGCCATCCTGGAGGCGGCGGAGGCGGGAATCGGGTTGATCGTCTGCATCACGGAAGGGATCCCGGTCCAGGACATGATGCGGGTTCGTCGCATTCTCGATATCAAGAACGAAGAAGGAGAAGACATTCGCCTCATTGGACCCAACTGTCCGGGAATCATCACCCCTGACGGAGCCAAGATCGGTATCATGCCTGGCTATATCCATAAGCGGGGGCGTGTCGGGGTCGTCTCCCGCAGCGGAACCCTGACCTACGAAGCGGTCTGGCAACTGACCCAGTTGGGTCTCGGGGAGTCGACCTGTGTGGGGATTGGAGGAGATCCGATCCGTGGACTCAACTTCCGTGAGGTTCTTTCTCTCTTCGAAAAGGATCCTGAAACGGAAGCCATTGTCATGATTGGTGAAATAGGTGGGGATGACGAGGAGAAGGCGGCTGCCTTCGCCCGTGCCCATATGACGAAGCCGATCATCGGTTTCATTGCCGGACTGACGGCACCTCCCGGGCGCCGTATGGGCCATGCCGGCGCCATCGTTTCGGGCGGGAAGGGCTCGGCACGGGACAAGATGAAGGCCCTGGAAGCCTACGGGGTCATTGTCGTCGACAACCCGTCCGTGATCGGACGGACTGTGGCCGAAACGCTCAAGTCGGGATCCTACCGTCGGGTTCCGACCTGTCATGGCTGACTGCAATCAACAAAAAGGTGAAAGGAATGAAATATGTCATCTGAGATCAAGGTCGGGGCCGTAGCCCCCGACTTCACACTGGAAGACCAGGACAAGAAGCCTGTGACGCTTTCCTCCTTCAAGGGAAAGAAAAATGTGGTTCTTGCCTTCTATCCGTTGGACTGGAGCCCCATCTGCACCAATGAGAATACCTGCTTTTCGAATGATCTTCCCCGGTTCGAGGATGTGGACTCGGTGGTCTTTGGCATCAGTACCGACAGCACCTTCTGCCACAAGGCCTGGAAAGAGCACCTCAAGCTCATGCAGACGCTTCTCTCCGATATCAAGAGAACGGTATGCAAGGCGTACGGTCTCTATATCGAAGAGGCCAACATCAACAAGCGGGCGACCGTCATCGTCGACAAGAAAGGCGTGGTTCGCTACGTCAAGGTTCAGGAAATCTTGACAGCGCGTGACGATCAGGAGATTTTGGCCGAGCTGAAAAAGCTCGCGTAGTCTTAAGACCTATTGTTAGATCTATAAAGGTATTCGTGTAAAAGGCCTCCCTTGAGGGAGGCCTTTTTGATTCAGGGTTTTTGTAAACCCTATTCCCCCGAAGAGGTGTAATGGTTACTGGGGGCAGCGCCGCCAGGAAGCGGGATGACGAGACGAATCTCGTCAAAGGTGGCTGTCTGAGGGTAGGAGTAGGACAGATGAAGAATGAGTTTCCGGGGCGATGGAGGGGGGCCCGGGAGGACGAAGAGAAGCGGAACGATTTTCTTCGAGATGGCGGGAACGACCCAGTCCTGATGGGACATGTAATGGTCGGTCCAGTTTGTCTTCCAGGAGGTCGGATAGAGATCCTTGAAAGGTTTGCTCGCGTTTTCGAGCATGAACTGGTAGCTCTTCTTTCCCCTCAGCCTGAAATGCTGGTCATTGGCCGTCAGGTCGAGGATGTTTTCCCTGAGGTGGATTCTAAGGGTCCGGGATCCCTTGTCCTCGATCTCGATCGGGAGAAAAATGTATGTGATCCCGTTTTTTTCTTCCATCACCGGGGGAGATGGATGAAAGGAAAGAGGCGAATGGGTTCGGATGGTACAGGAGGAGAAAAGAAACAGGGACAGGAAGAGAAGGCCCGCCTTGCCGACCAGCCCTGTTTTGAAATGAGGCATCGGTTTTCTTTCGGAAAAAAGGTCGATTCTCACCCGCAGCCGCATCCGCCGCCGCAACATCCCCCTCCGCCGGATGGTTGGGTCGCTGGGGGGGCGAATTCAGATCCGGGAGCTCCGGCCACAGCGCTGGCAAAAGAAGATGGAATCTTTCGAAGGTCAAGGCTCTTGCATTTCTGGCATTCTGTTTCCCCTGGACCGGTTCTGATCGACTGGAGGACGGAAAAAGTAGTCCCGCAGGTATTGCAGGCATATTCATAGATAGGCATTTGATCCCTCCCCAAGATGGCGTCCTTGTCTGACCTTATTTTCTCACACCCAACCCCCTTCTTCAAGCAATGTTTCCCGGGTGGACAGTCCGCTTTCCCTGATTTGCCCGATGAAATTGGGTGGGAAAATGTTGACAGATTGATTCCTCTCTCTATAATGATGGGTGAAGAGTGGGGAAATGTGGGGGAAAGTGGATGGGATTTTTTCGCGGACGGTTTCTCCATAGTCTGGATGCCAAGGGAAGGGTCGCAATCCCCCAACGTTTCCGTGAAGCAATGGACGATGGGGGAGAGGAGCTTCGGCTCGTGATGACCGTCGATCCCGAGGGATGTCTGGTGGTTTATCCTGAACCGGCCTGGACCGAGCTTGAGCGCAAATGGGAAGAACTTCCGCAAATGAACGACGATCTCAAAACCTATCTTCGCTTCATGGTCGGATGGGCCTCGGAAGGTGTTCTGGATCGCCAGGGCAGGATCCTTGTTCCGCCGCCCCTCCGGGACTATGCGGGTCTCGATCACGAGGTCTGGTTTGTGGGACTTCTCCACAAGTTTGAAATCTGGAACGGAGAGCGGTTGGGGACGGCAACCGGCCACGAAAAGGTCCGGTCTGTCACCCAAAAACTCTCCGGACTCTTTTGAAAGACTCCTCCGAAGGGTCAGACAGTTTGATCCATCGTCCCGTCATGCTGTCGGAAACTCTCGAATGGCTCGATATCCGGCAGGACAGCTGGTATGTCGACGCCAATCTTGGGGGAGGCGGTCACACACGGGCTATCCTGGAGCGTGGAGGGCGTGTTCTGGCCATCGACCGGGATTCGACGGCCGTGGACCGCTTCCTGGAGGAGGAGGGATCCCGGTATTCCGGGCGCATCCTGACAATTTGCGGGAACAACGCTGAGATCGCCCGCTATGTCCAGGAGGCGGGAGTCACCGTATCGGGAATCCTGTTCGACCTTGGGTGGTCGACCCTTCAGGGTGGAGAGGCAGAGCGGGGGTTGTCCTTTTCGGAGGAAGGTCCTCTGGACATGCGCCTGGACGCGACAACGGAAGAAACGGCGGCGGATCTTCTGGAACGCTTGCCGGAGAACGATCTCGCCGACCTGTTTGCGGAGGGTGACGAGCCTCTGGCGGTTCCCATCGCCCGGGCCCTTGTTCAGGCCAGAAAGTCCGGGCGCCTTCCCAGGACGACGATCGATCTTGCGGCCTTCGTGTCAGGAGTGTATTACCGGAAGGGATTTCGCAGGAGCAAAAGGCACCCTGCAACCCGGGTGTTCATGGCTCTCCGGATCCGGGTCAATCGCGAGTATGACAATCTCGATCGGTCGCTCACCGGATCCTGGCAAGTCCTCGAGAAAAATGGAGGGAGGCTTTTGGTCCTGACTTTCCATTCGGGAGAAGACCGGATCGTGAAACGGACCTTCAGGCAATGGGTCTCGGAAGGAGAGGCGGCCTTTCTTTTTCGAAAGTCTCTTGTTCCCGGCGAGGCGGAGGTCCGGGAAAATCCCCGATCGAGGAGTGCCAGGCTGCGGGGTGTGCGCTTTGGAGGAGACTAGCCGAACACCATTCTGGAAAAAGAGGTCGTGGGCCTTCCTGTTTTTCGTTTGCGGGATCTTTGGCCTGCTGCTCGGGATGTCCGTCAGCATCGAGTCTGTCCGGGTCAAGCGGCGCGTCACCCTTCTGAATGCGGAGGCCGCAAGGGCCGAATCCCGGGAAAAAGAGCTCGAAGAGGATATGATCGCCCTCACGCGGGAGTCCCGGTTACGGGGATACGCTCGGGCGAACCATCTTGAAAGAGCCTTGCCGGCAGAGGTGTTGTATCTTCCGTAGCTCCGATTAACCCTCCATCCCGGACGATTCGTCCCGAAGGTCCTCCCATGAAGAGACGGACAACGTTTGCGGTCATCATCGTCATGGCAGGCTTTGCTGTCATCCTCGGGCGCCTCTTCATGCTTCAGGTCCTGGATTCCCCCCTTTATCTGACCCTTTCCAGGAGCGAACGGGAGCGCCTTGCAACGGTGGAGGGGGCCCGGGGGATGATTTTGTCGGCCGATGGACATCCCTTGGCCGACAACCGGACTGTCTTGAGTCTGGCGGCGGATCCCCTTCAACTCCGACGGTATCAGAATCCCTCCCTCCTTGCCGCACAGCTGGGGCCCGTTCTCGGAATCCCTCCGGAGGAAATCCGAAAAAAGATCTCGGTCCGGAGAAGGTTTGTCTGGATCAAGCACGGGATCACAGAAGGCGAAAAAAAACGGATCGGAAAGCGGATTCGTGGACTTTACGTTCTTCCTGAAAAGCGACGGACCTATCCGTACGGTTCAATTTTTCGCTCGGTCCTCGGCCGCATCCGCTCTGACGGCACACCCGTTTCCGGCCTTGAAAAAGCCTACGACAGCGTCCTCAGGGGAAAGGAGGGAAGGATTGTCCGGGAAGTCTCCGCGCGGGGCCGTTCCTACTTTCAGACGGAGTCGGCCAATACGGAGGCCCTTTCGGGAAATGCCCTTGAAACGACTCTCGTTGCCAGCCTCCAGGAGTACTCCCAGGACGTCCTCGACGAAGAAGTGCGCGCAGTGGACGCCGAAGGAGGCATCGTGGTGGTCATGGATCCCAGGACCGGGGCTCTCCTCGCACTTGCGTCCAGGGTTTCCGGCCGATGGGCGGGACCGACCCCGGGCGTGTCGCTCGTCTACGAGCCTGGCTCCATCTTCAAGCTGGTGACGGCCAGCGCTGCGCTGAACGAGCACCGGGTTTCCCCGGCGGACACCTTTTTTTGCTACAACGGAGCGATGCCGATACCCGGAGGGTTTTTGCACGATGCGGAACCCTACGGGACGCTGTCCCTCGGAGGAATCCTTGCCCATTCGAGCAACATCGGGATTTCGCAGGTTGCCCTGCGGCTCGGTCCGGCCACATTTGAGCGATACATCCGCTCCTTTGGATTCGGCGAAAAGACCGGGATCGATTTTCCGGGAGAATCTCGTGGCCTGTTCCGGGGAAGCCGCCGCTGGTCGAAGCGATCCCTTTACACCATCGCCATGGGCCAAGAGATCGGTGTGACGCCCATCCAGCTTGCAACCGCCGTCAGTGCCATCGCCAACGGAGGGCGCCTGATGCGGCCTTATCTGGTGTCCCGTGTGGTCCGCCCGGACGGGAAGGTTTTGTACGACCATCAACCCCGCACCGTGCGCCGTGTCATTTCGGAGAAGACCTCCCGCACCCTTCTTTCCCTTCTGACGGGGGTCGTCTCAGCCGACGGGACAGGGGCGAACGCGGCCATCGCCGGTTTCAACGTGGCGGGGAAAACGGGAACGGCTGAGGTCTACGATCCCGAACGGCGCGTCTATTCAAGGACCAGGACGGTCGATTCCTTTGTCGGAATTCTCCCGGTGGACAACCCAAGACTCGTGGTGCTGGTTGTTGTGATCCAGCCGAAAGGAATTTCCTGGGGCGGGACCGTGGCCGCTCCTCTATTCCGGAAGGTCGCTGAGATGGCCCTCGTCCATTTCCGGATTCCCGCCAGCCCTCCGGGTATCTCTGGTGGAACGGTGGCCCGGGTCGACCTTCTTCAGGGCCGGTAAGGAAAAAAAAGAGAAAACTGTGCCCTGCGTCATGGGACGCGTGAAGAACTTTCTTTACAATGGCTCCGGACTCGAAGGAGCACCGGACGGGAGAGTGAGGAATGGGCAATAATGAGGGATCGAAAAAGGGACAGGAATGGATGGAGCGATTTCTCCCTCCTCCGGCGACGGGGCGTCTTCCGGAAGCTCTCTCGAGTCTTGTAGACGATTCGCGGATGGTGACTCCCGGGGCCCTTTTTATCCTGCGGTGCGGGTCCACTTATGAGGAGAGCCACCTGCGGGAGGCGCTCCAAAAAGGAGCCGCGCTTTTCCTGGTTCCGGAGATCCACCTCCCTTCCGTTTCCCGAAAGCTTGGAGAGTGGGCCGCGACCACCCCCGTCTGTGCCGTGGCTGACATTCGGGAGTCCGCCGGAGTCATCGCCTCCGCGTGGTGGGACTTCCCCAGCCAGAGTCTGGAGATCGTCGGGGTCACAGGGACCAACGGAAAAACGACCTCGAGCTTTCTGACCCGGGAAATCCTCGAGGCCGCGGGGAAGCGGAGCGGACTGATCGGGACAGTCTGGTTCGACTTGGGGAAGGGTCTGGTCGAAGCCCCCCAGACCACTCCCGGAGCCCTTTTCCTTCAGGAATCCTTTGCGCAGGCGCGGGAAAACGGACTTGCGGCGGTCTCGATGGAGGTTTCATCCCATGCCCTTGACCAGGAGCGTGTGGCCGGGACCCGCTTTTCGGCCGTCCACTTTACGAACCTGACCCGGGATCATCTCGACTACCACAAAACCTTCGAGGACTACTTCCTCGCCAAATCCCGTTTGATCCTCTGGACCAACCCTGACGGGAGCCGGCCTCCGGCGGTGGTGAACGCCGACGATCCCTACGGGAGAAGACTGCTCGAAAGACTTCGTGGGGACGGGCGCAAATGTCTGTCGTACGGTCACGATCCCGCCTTCGACATTCACCCCGGGAAGGTTCGGATCACCCTCGACGGGATCGAAGGATCGGTCCGGATTCCGGGGGGAGTGATTCAGGTCGCTTCTGCCCTCCCGGGTGACTTCAATCTCCAAAACCTCATGGGATCCATCGGTTGCGCGCATCTGTTGGGGATCCCCCCCGGAGAGATCGAGAAGGGTATCCGGAGCCTGTCCGGCGTTCCCGGACGTTTTGAAAGGGTCAATCCTGGCGGACAGTTCGCTGTGATCGTTGATTACGCCCATACCGACGACGCCCTGAGGAACATCCTTACCTCCCTCCGGCCTCTGACGTCCGGCCGGATCATCACCGTCTTCGGATGCGGGGGGGACCGGGACCGGGGCAAGCGTCCCCGGATGGGACGGGTGGCCGGGGAGCTGTCCGATCTCGTGATCCTGACCTCGGACAATCCCCGGACAGAGGATCCCGGTGCAATCATGGACGAAGTTGTCCCGGGGATTCAGGAATCGGGGAAGGACTTCATCCGGGAAGTGGACCGGAAAGCGGCCATCGCGAGGGCCATGGCCCTGGCCCGTCCGGGCGATGCCGTCCTGATCGCTGGGAAGGGCCACGAACCCTATCAGATCCTGGGGAAGAGCAAGACCTCCTTCGACGACCGTCTCGTTGCCCGGGAGTGTCTGACCGGCCTGACCGGGGGGCGGGAATCGTGACGGATCCCTTCGTCTCCGCCTGGAGGACGCGGGAAGCCCTGGGGGGAACCTGGAAAAAGTCCAAGGGATCCCCCACGGAGACGGATTGGATCAACGCACGCAGCGACTCCCGTCTGGTCGTCAAGGGGGATGTTTTCGTGGCACTTCCCGGGGTGCGCACGGATGGCCACGAGCATCTTGAAGAAGCCCGCAGGAAAGGAGCGCTCTTTGCTGTCGTACAGCGTCCTGTCGAAACCACCCTTCTCCCGCAGCTCGTGGTTCAGGACACCGTTCTGGCTCTCAGAACCTTGGCTACGCTGGCCCTGGAGGCTCACCGGAAAGCGGGACACCGCCTGGTGACGCTCACTGGATCCGTGGGAAAGACCACGACACGGGAGCTCGTGCGCCGGGGGCTCGCGCCGGAGGGGGGAGCCCACGCCAGCCATGCAAATGAGAACAACGAGATCGGAGTTCCTCTCACGCTCCTCTCCTGGCCCACCGATCTGCGGAATTGCGTCCTCGAGGCAGGGGTGAGAAAGCCGGGGGATATGGATTATCTTGCGCCATTGCTGCAGGCTGACGTCGGCATCGTCACCGCCATCGCCCCTGGCCACCTCGAGATCCTCGGGTCGGTCGACTCCGTCTGGGCTGAAAAGTCGAAGCTTCTCCGGGAGATCCTTCCCGGAGGGACCCGGGTCGTCCCCGAACCGGTTCGTCGGATGTTCGGCTCTGATCCCCTTTTCGGGGACCTGACCCGGACCCTTGTGGCTGGAGCCATCGGGGAGGGACCCTCCCCCCCGGGGACGGTGACCGCCCTCCTCCAGGGGAACCCCGGAATGTTCCTTCATGTGAAGGAGTGGGGAATCGACCTTCCCCTTTCACGCCCTTCGCTGGCCTTGGCCTGGTGCACCCTCCTGGCCCTCATCGCTCTTCGCTCGCTCGGCGTTCCTCCGGCTGCGGGGGCGGCCCGCCTGGCCGGCTACGAGGGGCTTCCTGGCCGGATGGAGCGGAAGACGCTTTCGTCGGGGCTTCTGATTCTGCTCGATCACTACAATGCCAACCCGGCTTCGATGCATGAAGCGCTCGACTGGCTGGCCCGAGAACGGGCATCCCGATCCGGGTCTCGATCCTTTGCGATCCTGGGGGATATGCTGGAGCTGGGAGAGCAGAGCGCGGCCTTCCATGAGGAGATGGGAAAGCAGGCCTCGCGGACGGGAGTCGAACGTCTCTGGTACAGGGGAAATGAGCGGTCAGCCTTCGAACGGGGATTCCGGACGGCGGGAGGTGATCCTGACCGGATACGGGGAGCCGAGGAATTCACGGAAGACCTCAGGAGGGGGCGCGGGCCGGAGGGTGGAGACATCCTTCTGGTCAAGGCGTCCCGCGGGATGAAACTCGAAGAGGTCGTGGCCCCTCTTCTTGAAGGGATATAGGCCTTGCTGTATCAACTGTTCTACCTCCATCACATGGTGCCGGCCCTCAATGTTTTCCGGTACATCACCTTTCGGTCGATCTACGCAACCCTGACGGCCCTTGCCTTCGCCCTTCTGATGGGGCCACTCCTGATCCGTGCCCTCCGCCGCCTCCAGATCGGTCAGGAGGTCCGGGACGACGGACCCCAAAGCCATCTTTCGAAAAAGGGAACCCCGACGATGGGGGGGGTTCTCATTACCGGCTCGCTTTTGTTTTCTGTCCTTCTCTGGGCCGACCTTACCAACAGGTACGTATGGATGGTCGTGGCCAGCTTCCTCGCGAACGGGGCCATCGGCTTCGCGGACGACTATCTGAAGGTTGTCAGGAAGAGATCGAAAGGATTGTCCGCACGCCAGAAGTTCTCCCTCCAGATCGGTGTGGCCCTTCTCCTGTCCCTGTGGTTTATGAGCAGCCTTCCGGGCGATACCCGGATCGTGGTTCCCTTCTTCAAGACCCTGAATCCCGCCCTGGGGGTCTTCTTTCTGCCCTTTCTGGTGCTGGTGCTGGTCGGAACGGCCAACGCCGTGAACCTGACCGACGGTCTCGATGGTCTGGCCATCGGTCCCACGATCGTCGTGAGCCTCTCCTTCGTGGTGATCAGCTACCTTGTGGGCCATCATCTCTTCGCAGCCTATCTGAAGATACTCGAGGTTCCCGGAGCCGGGGAGCTTGCTGTGGTCATGGGTGCGATGGTGGGCGCCGCTCTGGGATTCCTGTGGTTCAACACCTATCCGGCCCAGGTGTTCATGGGGGACACGGGTTCTCTTGCCATCGGGGGCGCGATCGGCATGGCTGCGATCATCACGCGCCAGGAGCTTCTGCTCCTGATTGTCGGAGGGGTGTTCGTGGCGGAAGCCCTTTCCGTCATCCTTCAGGTCGGCTCCTACAAGCTCAGAAAAAAGCGCATCTTCCGGATGGCCCCCATCCATCACCACTTTGAGCTCGGGGGCGTATCCGAGCCCAAGGTCATCGTCCGCTTCTGGATCGTCTCGGTGGTTCTGGCACTGATCGCTCTTTCGACATTCAAGCTCCGATAGGGGGGAGGAGCCATGGAAGAATTTATCGGGAGGGGTTCGGAGGTGCTGGTGATCGGAGGGGGGCGTTCGGGCCTTGCCGCCGCGAACCTGGCCCTCGACCTGGGCGCTTCCGTCTCGGTGGTCGACGACGATCCCGGAACCTTTGCGACACCGCCGTGGGAGGCACTCAGAAGACACGGGGGAAGGATTCTCTCCGACAGGAGGATCGGACCCTGGATCCGGGAATGGCCCTCTCCCGTCCTGGTGAGTCCGGGCGTTCCGCCCGTCCGCTGGTCGGGAGAAGTGGTGGCGCCGCCCCTTCCCCAAGTGCGGGGAGAGCTCGAGTGGGCGGCATCGCTCTGGCCACATCCCGTCATCGCAATCGCGGGAACGAACGGAAAATCCACCACGACGGCCCTCGTGGCCCATCTCCTCGCGGAAGCGGGGTGGAGGCCTTTTGTCGGAGGGAACTTCGGAACCCCGCTTTCGGAAGGGGTCCGGAAGGTCCGGGAGGCGATCGGAAAGGGCCGTCCCTCACCTTATGATGTCGGGGTCGTCGAGGTCTCGAGCTTCCAGACAGAATCGATGCAGTCCTTCTCTCCGGTTCTTTATCTCCTGCTCAACATCACTCCCGACCACCTTGACCGCTATGGAGATTATGCGCTGTACAGGGGAGCCAAAATGAGGGCCGTCTCCCTTTTCGGTCCGGATACGACGGTGATCTGGAACGCGGACCAGGAGGATTACCGGAGCGGACGTTCCATCGGCTCCGCCAGGGAGGCGTTTGTCATCCGGGCGGGCTCGCCTGGAGACGCTTTCGGCGATGCTCCCGTTCTCCGGATCCACCCGGACCGGATGGAGATCGCGGGGGTGTCGGGAATCGTTCCGGGACGCGCCGTCTCCACGGAAAAATTCATGTTGACGGGTGGCGGAAACCGCCAGAATCTCGGATTTTCCCTTCTGGCGGCGGTCCTGTTTCTGGAGGGACAGGGCCGGACGGTCCCGCTGGATCTCCTGGAACGTGGGGTCGCCACATTCACAGGTCTTCCCCACCGGATGGAACGGATTGCCACCGTCCGCGGGGTGACCTTCGTGAATGATTCGAAGGCGACGAACGTCGGGGCGGTTGAAGCTGCTCTGGCCGGTCTTTCCGATGTGGAGAAGCCGAACACGGTCCTGATCATGGGAGGCCGTGACAAGGGCGGATCCTATCTTCCCCTCGTCCCGGGTATCCGGCGCCATGTCAAGGAGGTGGTGGTCCTCGGGGAGGCGCGCGAAAAGATTCGCCAGGAGCTTTCCCCTTATGTGGCCGTGGAGGAAGCTTCTGACTTCTACGAGGCCGTGGCCAGGGCTTTTTCCGCGGCCGATCCGGGCGAAATCGTTCTTCTCTCTCCCGCCTGTTCGAGCTATGACATGTTCCACGGGTACGAGGAACGCGGGGACCGGTTCCGGGAAGCGGTGAGGCGTCTAGAGGAACAGTTTGGCGGAGAAAGGACTCGGCATGCTCCCGACCATCGGCACAAAGGCTGACATGGAAGCCGACCGGCCCAATCCCGAGCGCCTTCCCGCACCGTCGGGGGCGATGGACGGGGCTCTGGCCATTCTGGTCTTTCTCCTGATGATGTTGGGAGCCGCTCTGGTCATGTCCGCACGACTCGCCCTAAAGTCTCCCTACCAACTCTTTACGAGGCAGATCCTTTCGACGGCTCTCGCGCTCGTGGTCATGTTCTCCGTCTCTCGGGTCGACTACCATGTGTGGACCCGCCGGCGACTCCCCCTGTGGGGGGCGGGACTTTTTGCCCTTCTCCTTCTGATGGTTCCCCACGTGGGGATTGTGCTGAACGGGGCCCGCCGCTGGGTCCATCTCGGCTTTCTGACGCTACAGCCATCCGAGCTCGCGCGCGTGATCCTGGTGATCCTGATGGCCGCGCTTCTCTCCCGGGAGCGGGTGGAGCAAAAGATTCAGGAAAACCGCCCCCTTGTCATGCGTCTTCCGAAAGCCCTGGGCTTCGCCTTCCTGATGGTTCCCTACCTGGCCATCATCCTTCACGAACCGGACTTCGGATCGGATCTGTTCATCGTCATCGTCATCGGAGCCATGCTGTTCCTGGCGGGAGTCTCCATGAGACAGCTGGGTGTTCTGGTCATGGGGCTCGCCGTGGCGGCGGCTCTGTTCCTCTTTCACCACGCCTATGCCCTCGCGCGGTTCCACAACTTTTCCCAGACCCATCGTCCGGCATCCCTCCTCGGGACCCAGCTGGGTCAGAGCCTCGTCGCGATCGGCTCCGGGGGGCTCTGGGGGCAGGGCCTGGGCCACGACTGGATCGGGGGAGGAGTGCTCCCGGAACCGGGAACGGACTTTATCTTCGCACTGGTGGGCGAAGAGCTCGGGTTCTTCTGGTCCGTGGCCGTCGTGGCCGTTTTCGGGGGAATCTTCTATCTCGGGATGCGGGTCGCCGCCCACTCCCCCGATTTTCTTGGGCGAATCCTGGTTCAGGGGCTCACCCTGTCTGTTGTTCTGGAGGCCCTGATGAACCTCGGTGTCGTGACCGGAGTCTTCCCGACCAAGGGGATTCCCCTTCCCTTCATGAGCTTCGGAGGATCCTCCCTTCTTGCGAACGCGTGGGCGATCGGGATCATCCTCTCCGTTTCCCGCTACAGGACGACTTCCGGAGATACCGTCCCGGATAGTGAAGGAGAGGAATAGTCCTTGGGCGCGCTCTACCATGCGGGATCACGGCTTCTGGTGACGGGAGGGGGAACGGGAGGTCATGTCATTCCGGCCATCGAACTTGCCCGGGCGCATCGTGAGCGGGCCAACTCCCCCGTGTTTTACGCAGGGGGTGACGGGAGTCTCGAGGCCCGCCTGGCAAAGGAGGCCCGCATCCCGTTCTTTCCGGTCAGCTCTGGCGGCTTTGTCGGAAAGAGTCTGGCGGGGAAGCTCATGGGGCTCCGGAAGATGGCGGCCGGAATCCCTTCGGCCATGAAGATCCTGGCGGAAAGCCGCCCCGACCTCGTGATCGGAACCGGAGGCTATGTGCAGGTCCCCGTTGTACTGGCCGCCCGGATTCGAGGACTCCCTGTTGTGCTCCTCGAGCCGAACAGGGTTCCCGGGCTGGCCAACCGGCTTCTCCGCCCCCTGGCCGCCAAGACTGTCATCTCGGGAGAAGGGGGAGGGATTCCCGTGGCTCCCGGAGTCCGGGGGCCTGAGCCTCTCCCGGAGCGTTTTTTCAGAAATCCTCCCAGGGTCCTGGTCATGGGAGGGAGTCAGGGAGCCCGGGCCATCAACCGGAAAATTCCGGAAATCTTCGGGGAATTGAGAAAGATCTCCATCGGACCGATAGAGATATTGCACCAGAGCGGGGAGCGGTGGGTGGAGGAGACGCGGGAGGCCTATCAAAAACTCGGGATCCCGGCCCGGGTGGAGGGGTTCCTGTCGGGGATATCGGGGCTGCTCTCAGGGCAGACCCTTGTCATCGCCCGTGCGGGGGCCATGACCATCGCGGAATTGACCGGATCGGGGACCCCGGCGATTTACATCCCCTTTCCCCATTCGGCCGGGGGACATCAGGAGTTGAACGCCATGTCCCTCTCGAAGGAGGGCGGAGGCTGGTCCTGGCGGGAGGATCGTCTCGAAGATCCGGGGGGATGCGCCCAAGACCTCGCCCGAATTCTCGTTGACCGGGAGGGGCTTTACGCCATCGCCAGAAATGCATGGCGTCTCTCTCCGGCGGTTCCTGCGGAAGAGTGGCTCCATGCATTGGAATTGTGTTATGTATAAACTTAATCGATTATCTTTGTATGTGTCATGAATCGTCTTGGAACATGAGTGCCAATCCGTTACAATGGTGGAAGAAACCTCGGAGGGCGCGATGCGCAAAAAAACGGGAAAGAAGGTTCATTTTATCGGAATTGGCGGGGCGGGAATGGCTCCCATTGCCGAAATACTTCTGGAAAGAGGCGTGGCCGTCTCGGGCTCGGATATCGGAACGAACGACTGCACCCGGCGATTGGCGGAAAAGGGAGCGACCATCATGGAAGGCCACGCGGCCTCCCACATGAACGACGTCTCCCGCGTCGTCGTCTCCTCCGCAATCAAGCCGGGGAATCCAGAATGGACGGCGGCCATCACCCGGGGAATTCCCGTCGTTCACCGGGGAGACATCCTGGCGGAGCTCCTCAACTCCTCCTTCGGGATCGCGGTGACCGGCTCTCACGGAAAGACGACCACCACCTCGATGATCGCCACGCTCCTCCTCGCGGCCGGCATGGACCCGACCTGCGTCGTGGGGGGGAAGGTCAGCACCTTCCCAGGGTGCGCCCTTGTCGGAAAGTCGCCCTATTTTGTCACGGAAGCGGATGAGAGCGACGGATCTTTCCTGAAGCTCGAGCCCCGGATCCGGGTCGTGACAAACATCGACCGCGAGCACATGGACTTTTATGGAACCTTCGAAAATCTGGTGGAGGCATTTGCCACATACCTCGATGCGGGAGACGTCGGGGGAATCGGAGTTTTGTGCATTGATGATCCGGGAATCGTCTCTGTTGTGGCGCGGCTCTCCACCGTTCCCCTGACCTATGGCCTCTCCCAGGAGGCTCGGGTCAGGGCGGAACGCTTCGCTTACGAGGGGGTGGGGTCGGCGTTCGACGTTATGGTCGATGGAGCCTTCTGGGGGCGGTTTTCCCTGAAGGTGCCTGGCATCCACAACGTTCTGAACGCCCTGGCCGCAATCTGCGTCGGAATCTGTCTCGAAATATCCCCGGAGACGATGCAGAGGGCCCTTGCCGGCTTCGTCAGCGTCGGAAGGCGTTTCACGATTCTCGGAGAAAAGGACGGAGTCCTTGTGGTGGATGACTACGGCCATCACCCCACGGAAATCCGTGCAACCCTCTCTGCGGCCCGGCAGGCCTATCCGAAGCGCCGTATCGTCGCCGTTTTTCAGCCCCATCGTTTTACCCGGGTCAGGGACCTACAGAACGCCTTTGTCGAGGCCTTCGGGGATGCCGACAGGATTCTGGTGACGGAGATCTATGCGGCGGGAGAAGAGCCAATTCCGGGAGTGGCCGGGGAGGCCCTCTACAATAAGATGCGGGACCGCTGGGGAGAAAAGGTCGACTACGAGCCACGCCGGGAATGCTGGATGACCCGACTGCTTTCCCTGTTGAAGCCGGGAGACCTGCTCCTGACCCTCGGCGCAGGTGACATCACGCGACTTGGAAAGGAATTTCTTCTGTGGGAGCCAGCCTCGCTCGTCGCCCGCGAATCCGATCCCGTGAACGTCTAAGCCGTTATTCCTCGATCCGGATCGGAGGGCCTGTTTCCGCGGTCGTCTGTGTTTCCACAGCCGAGGAGATGGAAGAGGTCTTTGTCCTGCGGAGCCAGGACAAAATCCCGGGGCCCCTTTTTTTCTCCGGCCGGGGAAGCAATATCCTCTTTCCCGACCAGGGCATTGAAGGGACGCTGGTCCGCTTCGAGCCCGGCGATCTGACGTCGGCTTGCCGGTGGACGGAGGAAGGGGAAGTGTATGCCGATGCGGGATTTCCCCTGCCGGCACTTGCCCGCGAAGCGGCTCGGCGGGGAATCGGAGGCTTCGAGTTTCTCGCCGGGATTCCCGGAACGGTGGGTGGCGCCGCAGTCATGAATGCCGGGGCAGGGGGACGGGAATGGTCGAATCTCTGCAAGAGCGTGACCGTCATGTATCCTTCTGGCGCCATCGAGACACTTTCTGCCGAAAGAATGGGCTACGGATATCGGACCTCGCTTTTTGCGGACCGTCCGCTTGAGCGCATGGGGGCCTCCGGACCGGGAAACATCCCGAAGGGAATCGTTCTCCTGGGAGCGCTACTCTCGGGTCCGTGCAGTTCTCCGGAAGACTGTCAGGCTCTCCTAAGCCGTCACCTCGACTACAGGAAGCGAACACAGCCTCTCGAAGAGCCAAGCCTCGGATCTGTTTTCCGGAACCCCGACGATGGGCCGGCAGGATACACGGCCGGCCGGCTCATCGAGGAGGCGGGTCTCAAGGGCGAACGCCGGGGAGGCATCACGGTCTCTCTCCGGCATGCCAACTTTTTTGTCAATACGGGTGGTGGATCCGAACGTGAGTTTCGGGAGCTTTTGGAAGACGTGACCCAGCGCGTCAGGGAGCATTGGGGTGTCGTTCTGGAACCTGAGGTGAGAATGTGGAACTCGTAACGCAGGTAATGCTCAAGGAAAAAGGGATTCGGAAGGTGGCGGTTCTCTGTGCGGGGGAATCGGAGGAGGCTGAGGTTTCACGGGTCTCCTCACGTGCGGTCTCCGAAGCCCTTGTTCATGCTGGATTTGAGGTCCGGGAACTCGAGGCGGACAGGACACTGGCGAGAACTCTTTCCGAATTCGCTCCGGATGCGGCCTTTCTTGCCACACATGGAGGGGCTGGGGAAAACGGGACGCTCCAGGGCTTTCTTGAAATCATGAAAATTCCCTACACCGGCTCCGGAGTCCTCGGATCGGCGATCGGGATGTCCAAGATGCGTTCGCGCGCCCTCTTCCGGGAGCGGGGGCTAGCCGTTCCCCTGACCTATGCCCACAGGATAGGACCGGCTTTTCGTGCCGACAGCGTCTCCTTTGACCCGCCCTACATGGTCAAGCCGGAGTCCGGTGGATCCTCCATCGGCGTCCGCCGGATCGAACGACGGGAGGATCTCGCACAAGCGGTCGCTCTCGCGGGCGAATATTCTCCGTGGGTCCTGATCGAACAATGCATCCGCGGAAGGGAAATCCAGTCCGCCGTCCTGTCCGACCGGTTTCTCGGGGCTATCGAGATTATTCCGGGAAACGCCGAACCGTTCTATACCTACGCTTCAAAATACTCTCCAGGGGCCTCCCGCCATATTTGTCCGGCGCCCCTGTCCGACACCCTTCTCGGGGAGCTGGCCGAGGCGACACTGGAAGCCCACCGGATCCTTGAACTCAGGGGGACCAGTCGTCTCGATACGATCCTGAACGAAGAAGGGGTCTTCTTTGTTCTCGAAGTGAATACTCTTCCGGGTCTGACTCCGACTTCCCTGTTGCCGGAAATTGCTGCCCATGCAGGACTCTCCTTTACCGATCTTCTTCTGGAGCTCCTGTGGACAGCCCGTCTTGACGGGGAGTGCTCCGCTGTCCATGCCGGCCTCTGATGGGAGGAGGGGCTTCCGGTCCGGGGACATCCTCCTTCCTTCGCCCCGGATCTGGCCGGTACATTCTTCTCCTTCTCTTCTGGCTCATCTGGGGGGGGCTTTTTTTCCGTGGGCTCTTTCATTCGCCAGGACGGGCTTTCACGGTAACGATCCTCGGCCCGGAAGTCCTTGACAGAGACCTCGTTGCCGGCTGGCTCTCTCGGGTCCGATACCGCACCGTGCCCTATCTCGACCGGGAACCGCTCGAAAGGCTGAAAGAGTCCCATCCCTGGATCGAGTCCGTCAGCGAAAAATATCTCCTCGGAGCAGGACGCGTCGTACGAGTCAAGGTGTGGACGCCGGAGGGCCTATTGCGGCCGGCCTATGGTCTCATGGCCTTTCAGGCACCTCTGGCGACGGCAGTTCCCTCCAGGGTTTCCTATCTGAACGCGCAGGGGCTCTCCCTCATGGGGCGTTCCTATCCGGGCACGGGGGCACTCCCCCAGATCATCGTCCGTGCTCCCCTGACCCGTTCCACCGGGATCCGGCTGGTCCGGACCATCGAGACCGTCCGGAACTGCCGTTCGGAAGGGGCACCTTCCGGGCAGTGGTTCAGCCTGAACGGCCCCCATGAAGTCCGATTCTATCCCGATCACAATCTTCCGGTGCTCCTGTTAGGAACCGATCTCGGCTGTGCGCCGTTCCATCTTTTCCGCGCCTACATGAAAAAATCCGGCCTTCTGGCCACCGGCAAGCTCCCCGAAGGAATCGACCTGCGCTTCAAGGGAATGCTCATTCTCCGTCCATCACTGGATAATCTCCCTCCCACACCTTCCCGTCCAGGAAAAAAAGAGGCCCGTTCCTGACGGGATCCATTTCAGTCCGGTCTGTTGAGACACTTCCTCCGTTGTGAGAAAATGGGCAGGCTTCGGGGAGAGCCGGGCGGGCACTTTCAATTTTCAGGGGAGACAGAGGCATTCGATGACGGATCAACCAGTATTTGCGGCAATTGATTTGGGTTCGACAAAGGTGTGCGCCGTATTGGGTCAGGCGATCGACGACGATCGGTTTGAAATAGTCGGGATCGGCTCCGCATCGACACAGAACGGTATCAGAAACGGGACGATCGTGGATGTGCAGCAGACAGTGGCGGCCATTCGGAAAGCGGTCGATGTCGCGGTGCGGAAGGCGAGCTGTCCCGTCTCCCGTGTGGTTGTCGGGTTCGCGGGAGGCGAGATCGACGGCCAGGACCAGCGGGTCATGATCGCCCTCAAGGACCGGGAGGTCCTGGCGACGGATATCGACAGGATCCTGCAGGAAGCCCGGACGATGATGGGATGCCAGTCGTCCGAGCTTCTCCACACCATCCCCAAGTCCTACCGGATCGACGAGCAGGGGGGCATCGTGAATCCTGTCGGAATGGTGGGGGCTCGCCTGGAGGCACTCGTCCACGTCATCCGGGGCTCCGACATGGTGCTCGCGAACCTCAAGCGAAGTGTCGAAAGGGCCGGGCTGACGGTTCGCGACGGAGACCTCGTTCTGCAGCCTCTTGCAAGCGCCCGGGCGGTTCTGACCGAGGACGACAAGGAGCTTGGCGTCTGTGTCGTCGATATCGGGGGGGGGACAACCGGCATGGTCCTCTACCAGAACGGAGCCCTCTCCGGAGTCCGGATCATTCCGTTGGGAGGGGCCGCCATGACGAAGGACCTGGCCGCCGTCATGCGGATCTCACAGTCCGAGGCGGAACGGATCAAGAAAGAGGTTTTCAGCACCCCAGGGCAGTCCGTACTGCAGGAGGCTCCGGAGGAAGAAGGGTCTCCTTCCCCTCCCGTTTCAGAGGAAAGTCCGCAAGGTTCGCTCCGCAGGACCCAGGTCCGGGAGGTTGTCGAGGCCAGGCTCGAGGAAATTCTGACGCGCGTCAAGGGAGAACTTGACCGGATGCGCCAGAACGCTTTCCTTGCCCGGGGAGTCGTCCTGGTTGGGGGCGTCGCCCGGATGCCGAACATCGTTCCTTTCGCGGAAAAGATCTTCGAAATGCCCGTTTCCGTCGGACAAACCGGTCTCCGCGTCCAGGGCCTGGTCGATCAGGCCTCCGCTCCCGAGTTCGCATCGGCCATCGGCCTCCTTTATTTTGCGAGGGATCAGTGGAGTCCTCAGGATATCCCGCATCGGGAAGATGTCTCTTTGCCGGAAACACAGGAGCCAAGAAAAGGAGCGACGGCCTCTTCCGGGGTCAGGATCTGGAACTGGCTTCGGGAAATCATCTGACGGGCCAAACAGGTCCGTCTTCCGACGGACATCTCTCCGGTGGCGGACCGGATGACCTCTCATGATCATCAACAGTTCGGAGCCGGATGGCTCCTTGGAGAGCGGGTATGGATTCAGAGTGGGGCGAAGAGCCCTTGATCGACTACAAGCAATCCGGAATACTCGGGGCCCGCATCCTTGTCATCGGGGTAGGCGGCGGAGGGTGCAATGCGATTCACACCATGATCATGTCCGACCTGAAGGGCGTCGAGTTCGTGGCGGTCAACACCGACCTTCAGGCCCTCAACCGGATCGATGCCCACAGGATCCAGATCGGAAGCGCCGTCAGCCGGGGGCTTGGAGCCGGAGCCAATCCCGAAGTGGGACGACGGTCCGCTCTTGAGGACGTCGACAAGATTCGTGGAGCGGTGGCTGGATCGGACATGGTCTTCGTGACGGCGGGAATGGGCGGTGGGACGGGGACGGGAGCGGCTCCCGTGATCGCGCAGGTGGCCCGGGAAAGCGGCATCCTTACCGTGGCGGTCGTGACGACCCCCTTCGGCTTCGAGGGGCCGAAACGATGCCGGAACGCCGAGGAGGGACTTCGGGAGCTCCGTCGTTTCACCGACACACTGATCGTAATTCCCAACGACCGGCTCGAATCGGTGGTCGACAGGGGAACTCCCCTCATCGACGCCTTCAAGAAGGCTGACGACGTCCTTCGACAGGGTGTCCAGGGGATATCGGACATCATCACCCGTCCGGGACTCATCAATCTGGACTTTGCCGATGTGAAGACGACGATGGCCAACATGGGCCGCGCCGTCATGGGGATCGGAACTGCATCCGGACCGGAGAGGGCCCTGACGGCTGCCCGTGCGGCCATAAACAGTCCCCTTCTCGAGGATAGCTCGATCCGGGGGGCAAAAGGCATTCTCGTGAATTTCCGGGGAGGCTCGGACATGACTTTAAACGAGATCACCGAGGCCTCCCGCCTCATCGAGGAGGAGGCCGAAAAGGGATCGGCCAATCTGATCTTCGGAACGGTGGTCGAAGATCATCCGATGGAGGAGATCCACATCACGGTGATCGCGACGGGATTCGACCAACCGGCCGACCGCGCTCCGGGAAAGGCCGAGACCTCTTCGGCCGAGCCCCTTCCTTCCGAGGGACAGGAAGAGATTCCTGCCTTCCTGAGAAGACAGGGGCAGGCCACTCGTCCGTTTTCGCGGGAGACGCAACCCGTCGAAGCCGAGCCAGAAGGGGATCTCAACGAGCGGCCCGCCATCTGGAGAAAACGGGGAGAATGAAGGACTTTCTCCGCCATCCCCTCCTCTCTACCATTGGTATCGATCATGGGTTCGGAACGGTCGGGAGCGCCCCGCGTCCCCAATGCCTGGTTCTTCGACAGACCCACGGCACACGGGTCCTTTCTCCCGGAGAGTACCGGGCCCAGGAGCGTCCCATGGAGGGAGACGGGCTCATCTCTCACGAAAGGGGAGAAGAGGTGGGGGTCTTTACCGCCGACTGTCTTCCGGTGCTCGCCGCCACGGAGTCAGGAGAGTGTGTGGGGGCATTCCATGCGGGGTGGAGAGGGGCCGCGGCCGGGATCGTTCCTGCGGGCATTCGTCGGATTGCGGAGATGGGGCAGATCCTTTCGGCGCATATTCGGGTCGTTCTCGGGCCGGCCATCGGGCCCTGCTGTTTCGAGGTTGGCCCCGAGGTCTGGGAGTCCATCCAGTCGGAAACTCCGACCTATGTCCAGAGACGACGACGGACGCTTGACCTCTGGGAGCTCGTGACCCACCAGCTTCTTGAGGTGGGGGTTTCCCCGGAAAATATCGGAAGGATTTCTCTCTGTACCCGATGTCACCCGGATCTTTTCTTTTCCCATCGGGGATGGGGGACGCGCCGGAAGGGGCGGTCGATGCTGAACTATATCCGGCGGGATATGCGATGATAGCGGCGAATCTCGCTAGGATCAGGTCCCGGATGGAAGCCGCCTCCCGGGAGGCGGGACGGACGGATCTCCCCCGCCTCGTCGGTGTGACGAAGATGCGGACTGTCGAGGAGATCCGGAGTCTGGTCAATGCCGGGGTGCATCATCTCGGGGAGAATCGGTGGGAGGAATGGGAGGGCAAGCGGAATGCCCTTGAGGAAATCATTTCATGGCATTTTATCGGAGCGATCCAGGGACGTGCCCTCCGGAAGCATTACAGACCGCTCTTCCGGGTCGATTCCCTGGACAATCTCTCCCATGCCCGTCTTCTTTCTGAAAGGGCCGCGAGCGAGGGTCTCAAACAGGCTGTTCTTCTGGAGGCGAACATCCTGCGCAATCCCGGGCGGTCCGGCTTTCTTCCGGAGGAACTGGAAAAAGGAGTGGAGTCGGTTTCGTCACTGGAGGGTCTCGATATCCGCGGACTCCTGGTCATGGGGCCTATCCCCGATCCTTCCGACCGTCAGGACCGGACGCGTAAGGTATTCGAAGAAGCAAGGGAATGGTGGATCCGACTCCAGGAACATTGGCCCTTTCTCGTGGAGCTTTCGATGGGCATGTCCGAGGATTTCGAGGAGGGGATCCGCTGCGGAGCTACGGAGGTGAGGATCGGGCGCCTTCTTTTCGAGGAAGGGATTGTGTGAGCGATACGCGGAAGTCGGGCAAGAAAAATCAGAAAAACGGACATCTTTCGAAAACATTTGCCGAGGGAGACTCTCCCGGGTCCGTTTGGGTTGTCGGAGGGGGGCAGATGGGTGGCGTCATCGCCCGTCATCTGGTGAGCAATCGTGCAGGTGTCCGACCGTCCCTTGCGGTCGCCGATCCCAGTCCGGAGGTCCTGAAGCTCCTGAAGGCGGAGGGGATCGAAGGAGAGCCCTCTCTTCCTGCGCTGATGAAAAAGGGAAGGAGTCCCGACCTGATCGTCCTCTGCGTCAAGCCGGGCATCTTTCTGAAATCCGAGTCGGAGGTGTCGGAAGCATTGGCGGCCATGCCTGCGGGCGTTCTTGCGGTCTCCGTCATGGCTGGCGTCCCGCTCTCCCATCTTCGCGGGAGGGCCCCGAACCTCCGCTGGGTGCGCTCCATGACCAATCTCGCCCTTTCTGCCGGCAAGGGCATGACCCTTCTGGCCGCCTCCCAGGAGGTGACACACTCCGAGCAGACTCTTATTTACAGCCTTTTTTCAGGGATGGGGCGGGCCCTCTGGATCCCGGAGGATTCTTTCGATGCGGCGACTGCCATCGCCGGTTCGGGGCCCGGCCTGCTGGCTCTCGTCGCCGAGGCCCTGGCTGATGGAGGCGTCCGGGAAGGGTTGTCCCGGGAGACTGCAACCCTGCTGGCCTCCTGGGCCCTTCTGGGTACGGGAGCCCTGCTGGTCGAAAAGGGACACCTTCCGGAGCTCCTGAAGGCGAAGGTTGCATCTCCGTCCGGGACAACGATCGAAGGATTGGCGGCCCTCGAGCGTCAGGGGGTTCGGGGGGCCATGATAGAAGCGGTGCGGGCCATGGCGGTCCGTTCCCGGGAGTTGTCCCGCAACGTTTAGCCTGCATCGAGGGAGGATCTCATCAGACTCTTCACGACAATACTGAATCTGTTCACCTGGATCATCATCATACGCGCACTCCTCTCCTGGGTGCGTCCCGATCCGCACAATCCGATCATCCGGTTTATGGATTATGTCACCGAGCCGTTTCTGGCTCCGATACGGAAGCTCGTTCCGCCCGAAAAGATGGGCGGTCTCGACCTGTCCCCTTTCATTCTGATTCTGATCATTCAGGGGATCGAACGGTTCGTTTATTGAACCAAGACATGAAAGTTCCGTGTCACAGAGAGAAAAGGAGGGTTCATGCTCGATCACACAAAGCTCAACGACCTCCGGGCTCGTGAATTTGGGAAAAGTTTGCGCGGGTACACTCCGGGCGAGGTAGACGAATTCATCGAGAAGCTCCTGTTCGAGGCGGGTCAGCTTGTCGATGCTGTGGGAGCCCTCACCCAGCAGATTCGGGAACTGCAGGACGACAGGGAGGAGATCAAAAAACGTGAGGAACAGCTGTCTGCGACGCTCGTGGCGGCCCAGGCGACGGCCGAAGAATGGAAGGGACTCGCCAAAAAGGAGGGAGAGCAGATTGTCCGGGAGGCGCATTTGAAGGCGGAGGAGATCCTGCAGCGCGCCCATCGGGAGTCCGAGGAGCTTCATCAGCAGACCAGGGAAAAGTCCCGTTCTGAAGAGGAAGGCCGGGCGCGTCTCCGGCATGAAACGGAAATGACCGTATCCCGCCTGAGGGGGGAGCTGGCATCCTTCGGGGAAGCCCTCACCCGCTGGGAGAATACCGCGTCGGACATGGGCGGAAGCACCAATGAAACCCCCAAAGAAATCCGCTTCTGATCGCTCCCCCAATCAAAAAGCTTCCCGACAAATCTGGCGATTCGAGATCAATGTCAAGCCTGGCCAGGCAAGACCCTGCTTCAGGCGGGAAGAGAGGGGATGGATTCTCGGAGTCCGCGAACCGGCCAGGGACGGACTTGCGAACCGGGGCGTCGCCAGGGTCTTGGCGGATTATCTTGGAGTGTCCGTCTCCTCCGTCTCGATCGTTCGGGGAGAGGGAAGCCGGATCAAACTGATCGAGGTGTCCGGACTCGATCCGGACGAGGGTTGCAGGAGACTTGAGAGGGCGGTGACAGGTCCAATCCCTTGAGGTTTCGCCGTCTCCTCGGGTTCACACGTGGTCCGGCCTCACCATGCTCAGTCGAAGGTGACGGTCTCGTTTCGAATTTCGTGGCCGTCATCGATGCGCATCTCGATGGTGATGGAGTAAACGGGAGAGCCGCCGAGCCAGAAGGCCCGCGATGTCTCCTCCTTCGGGGCCAGAGGTTCAAACATCATATAGGCCGGAGGAAGTTTAAGCGGCACCTCCGATCCGTTGCCGATTTTGTAATGGGCTCCCAGCATCTGGAGTTTGATGGGATTTCCCTCGAGCGTGTATTTCATGTAGGCGACCGAGGGGGAGAGGAGCATGGACATGTTGAGCCGCCAACCCTCACCCTGGATGCTCTTGAAGGTCGTTCGGGTGCTGATGCTCCGTTGGGAGACGATCTTGTGGGGTTTTCCCAGAGGCCCGGCCTTGAAGCCGATGATCGAACCTCCGATGCCTGCCACAAGCAGAAGTCCGATGACGATGTAGATGGCGATGGTGACAGGACTGAACCCCTGCTCTTCCTTGGGGCGTGACGGACTGTAGAGCTCTTCGTATTCGGTGGGTGGTGGAGAGGTGGGAGAAGGTTCCTGCGGGGATGGATTGTCTGGTGTCGGTTTTCTGGGACCACTTTCCGGCCCTGCGCCTTGTCGCGATGCGGTCATGGACAAAAACTCCTCGGGTCTCCCTCGTCTTGCCGAATCCTGCGGCAGGTACGCTCAAACATATCGTTTAATTTTACTTCATGACCCTGGCTTGGGGCAAGGTTCTCCTGGGAGCCTCCAGCAATTCAGGATTTAAAATTTGATTCTGCTGCATTAACTTATTGTTATAATAAAGAATAGACGAACACGACGAGTATTTTCAGGCGTTCTGGGGCTATTGAGACCTTTCGGGCTCCCAGCCCCTCCCCGAATGCCCTTCTCAGCCAGGCCCAAGGTTTTGTCGTCCGGGTTGAGTCGGCCTTCCGGGCTTTTCCTGTCGGCCGGAAGCCCGGGAACAATACGAAGGACTCCATGTGCGCCGCCTGTATGGCCTTTTCCGTTTTCTTCCCCTCCCCAACTAGCCCTTGTCCGGATCCGGGGAAGCCAGATGACCGAAAGAAAGGCCTCTTCCAGCTCCCGTAGATCCGAGAGCGTCCACCACTCGCGAATAAAGAAGGCTTGTTTGTTTTATAGACTCTCTATCGCGGACCGAGGAAAAAGGCACCACGTCGAGGCCCTCAATGATCTGCCCCCCTCCGTGCTCAGTCCCCGGGTGGCATGAGATTCAGGGACTGTTAAAAAACGGACCGAAATGCGGCGGGGGTCAGAAATGGAGGGGCATCTGGGGAACGCCCGACGGCATGGAAGGCCTCATCATTCCCCCCATTCCAGGGAAGGAGCGGCAGTGGGCCGGAGGCACGAAAAGGGACGGGTCGGGTCTATGCGGATCGATGTTCTTGTAAAGAATTGTTATGGGGGGATGTCCCGCCACCATCACGATCTCCTTGAGAGGCGCCCCGTCCAGATCGCTGGCGGACCAGATTTTTATCCTCCCGGTTTTGCCGTCGGGAAGTCTCGTGGTTGCGAGGGTGATCTCGGCTGGATGGCCGTCGAGCCGGGTGGAGCCGAGATGCCGGATCGTGACGTCGGGCGACTTCTGAAGACCCTTGTATTGGCTCAAATTGGCAGGATCCAGTTTCTGATGCATGCACATATGATGGCTGGGCATGATCATGTACATGTTCCCAGAGTCGATCAGGAGAATGTTGATCATTCGGGGCCTGGACGAAGATCCGTTTATCGGTTCGGTGCGGACCTTCTTTCCATCGACGTAAACCTTTTCTTTCATCGTCCGGCCGTTATCGAGAACTATAATCTGGGTCGCGGAGAATCGGGGAGATCCTCCCGCCACGGAAAAAGCCGCTTCCGGAAAAGAGAGCGTGCCCGCCACAAAAACGGATCCTGCCAAGATTAAAGAAAGAATTCCCAGCCTCATCATGATCCCCTTCCCGAATGATTTCTTGCGCATTTCAATCGACCGTCTTGACGATATCATGGAATTGTCGTCCGTCAAGAAACCTGGAAGGATGCGTTTATCCCCCCTCCGATGGCACTCCGGCAAAGCAATTCATATATGGTCCCCCTTCCCGTTGCAAGAGGGTGATGCCCATCATATGAATTGCTGGGGGAGCCTCGCGAAGCGGGAAAATCCCAGTCTAGCTGATTCTGACATCGGACCAACGGCTGATCCCTTCGGGACAGGCCTCCCGGTCGATCCAGAACTCGGAGAGATGCATCCTCATCCCCGACTCTCGTAGGACCCACTGGGTGGGGAGATCGCCTTCGGGGTCGAGAACCCTCGCAAGGATGTCGTGCTTTTCCCTTCCGGTCACTAGAAAGATTCTCGTTCCTGCTTCTGCCAGAGTCCGGTAGGACATGGTGATTCGGGCAACTCGCCCGGGGCTTTCGGGTACAGCAAGGATCAAGCGATGGCGGTCGTCTTCCGGAGAGCTTCCCGGAAAGAGGCTGGCCGTGTGTCCGTCGGGCCCCACCCCGAGGAGTGCGATATCGAGCGCCGGCGGGTGGGGGAGGGGGTTGCCGAGGGTCTCCGAGAGAAGCTTTTCGTACCTCAGGGCTTCCCGGTCATTGTGGGGGGACTCCCCATGAATCCTGTAAACGGTTTTTCCAGGAATTGATCCCGGAGAGAAAAAATTTTCCTGGGCCATCCTGAAGTTGCTCTGGTCGCTCTCCGGAGACACGCATCGTTCGTCGGAGAAAAACCAGTGGATCCTGGACTTCTTCTCATCGGGCCAAGAGGCGATTTTCCTGGCCACTGCCTTCAAAAACGGTATCGGGGTGCTGCCTCCCGAAAGACCGATCGACGCGACGCGCTTCTTTTCAAGAAGGGTCGAGATCCTGTGCAGAAAATTGTCCGATCCCTTCTCCGCCCATTCGGAAATGGAAGGGTAAACGCAAACGACAACGGGCGGGGGGCCCTCTTCAAGATCCATGAGGCGGGTCATCTCGCAACTCCTTGGTTTTGGGTTCCCGTAACTCTTCGCATGGCCAGCTGCCAGGATCCCCTGAGACCTGTTTCAGGATTGTCGACAATGTAGACGGGCATCTCGGATAGAATTTTCCGGTATCTTCCCTTGTTCGTGAAGTGATCCATGAAGGAGGATCGCATGAGGTAAAATTGAATTTTTCCCGGAATTCCGCCGGCCAGATAGACGCCACCGGTGGCGAGCGACTTGAGTGCCAGATTCCCGGCTTCCTGCCCCAGGAATCGGCAAAAATTTTCGAGGATCATGGTGCAGAGAGGGTCATGTCGCGAAAGGGCGGCGTGGGTGAGGGCCGCAGGAATTTCATCCTCCGTGAGGGCGGGGTCCAATGGAAGACCTTCTGCGGACAGACCCTGGGTGTGAAAATGGTAGAGATTGGCGAGTCCCTGGCCGGAGACCACCCGTTCGACGCTGGCGTGACCGAACCGGGACCAGAGATAAGTGAGCAGGGGAATGTCGGCGGGGGACTCGGGGGCCCAGTCCGAATGGCCTCCTTCCGTCGGGATGACGACGGGCCCTTGTTCTCCCGGGACCAGAACAGACTCTCCGAGACCGGTCCCGGGGGCGACGATAATCCGGGTTCCCAGGGGATCCGGATGGCCTTCGTTGATGACGGGGATCTCTTTTGGATCGAGGCATGTTGTTCCCCACGCCATGGCGACAAGGTCGTTGACAAGCAAAACATTCCCGACGGACAACCCGAGAAGGACTCCCAGCGTTTCCGTTTCGACGATCCAGGGCAGATTGGTCGTCTGGCAGCGGCCTTTCACGACTGGACCGGCGATACCAAAGGCTGCCCCCGCGATAGAGAAGCTTTCGGAATAGCCGGACCGGGCATCCTCGAGGAAGGATTCAAGGACCTTTTCAAGAGAGTCGAAGTGACGGGAGGGGTATTCTTTTTTGAAAAAGGTCGGGGGAACCTGATTCCGGTCCCCTTTTCCCGGGGCTGCGGGGAAAAGCCCGAGCAGGGTTTTGGTCCCGCCGATATCACCGGCAAGGATCGACGGGTGAAGATTGGTGCTGATCTTGGAATCAATGGGGGAAGGGTTTTCCACAACACGTCCTTTCTCCCGACTCCGTTCGAAGTCCGGGGGCTCTTTGATCATTCGGATGGGGACAGTGTGTCTGGATGCCGATTTCCTTGACAGAAACTGAACCGGATCATTATGATCATAAAATGTTGCGGCAATCTTGTCATCTCTCTCCTCTCTGTCCGCAACCATATGGATTCTTTGCCTTGCTCCCATCTGAATGAAAGGCACCACTCCCATGGCTATCCCTCTTCAGCAGGCCCTGAAAGTCGGGGCATATGTAATGCAGAAAAAATGGAAAAAAGAAGAAAAGTTTCCCCTTGTCCTGATGCTCGAACCCCTTTTCAGGTGCAACCTTGAATGCGCCGGATGCGGAAAGATCCAGTATCCCGAGGAAATTCTCCGAAAGAGACTGTCTCCCGAGGAATGTTTTCATGCCGTCGAGGAGTGCGGGGCACCGGTGGTCACGATTGCAGGGGGAGAGCCCCTCATTCATCCAGAGATTTCCGAAATCGTCGAGGGGATGATTGAACGCAAGAAGTTCGTCTATCTCTGTTCCAACGGAATTCTCCTCGAAAAATACATGGACCGCTTTTCTCCCTCGCCTTACCTGACCTTCAGCATTCATCTCGACGGGCTTCGGGAAACCCATGACCGCCTCGTCTGCCGCGAAGGAGTCTTCGACACGGCCGTCCGGGCGATCCGGTCTGCGACAAGTCGGGGTTTCAGGGTGACCACGAACACGACGGTCTTCGAAGGGGAAGATCCAGGCGAGATCCGGAATTTCTTTGATTTTGTGAAGGAGCTGGGTGTGAACGGGATGATGATTTCTCCCGGATACTCCTATGACTGGGCTCCCGACCAAGAACATTTCCTCAATAAGGACCGGACCCGGAATCTGTTCAGGATGATTCTTGCCGACCGTGCCGGCAAGGGGTGGAATTTCAACCACAGCCCCTTTTATCTCGACTTCCTCGAGGGACAGAGGGACTACGACTGCACCCCATGGGGCAGTCCCAACTATTCCGTCCTCGGATGGCAGCGTCCCTGCTATTTGTTGAATGAGGGGTATGCCGCTTCTTACAGGGAACTCATAGAAGAGACAGACTGGAGCAAGTACGGCCCGGCCTCCGGACATGAAAAATGCCGGGACTGCATGGTGCATTGTGGTTTCGAGCCTTCTGCTGTCGGAGACGCCACATCCTCACTCAAAAACACCCTTCGCTCCCTTTCGAGCCTCCTTCCCGCCGGCTGAACGCGGAACGGAAGGATTTCGGATGTCAACGTATGTCGTGGGGGATCTGCACGGACAGATCTCCCTTCTTCTCACGCTCCTCGACCAAGTTTCATTCGATAAGGAACGGGATCGTCTGATTGCTGTGGGAGATGTGCTCGACCGGGGGAGCCGGGTGGGCGATCTTCTTCTTTTTTTGCATGAGGCATCAAAGGCAGGGTGGTTTCAATCTGTCAAGGGAAACCACGAAGAGTCCTTCCTCCGTTTTCGTTCCGGAGAATGGATCTCTTGGTATACCACTCCGGCTTTTGGAGGGGGGGCCACACTCTCCTGCTTTGCCGACCTCGGGGAAAATCAGGCCAAGGTGATTGAGGAATGGATTTCCTCCTGGCCTCTCGTCTGGTCGGACGAAAAAACGATTGTCGTACATGGAAGCCTTCCGCCTGTCCCCGGAACAAGCCTGGGCGATCGCGATCTTTGCGAAACCAGAATATCCGGGGAGGAGGGAGGTCATGAATGTCTGGAGCTTCGCCCCCCGAATCTTTACCCGTCCTGGGACGGCAGACTTGTTGTTTCAGGGCATACTATTGTCCGCAAGGCCGGATTTTGGAGAGACGGGATCGTGATGGTCGATACGGGGGCTTACCGGACCGGTATTCTATCCGCTTTTTGTCTCGAAACCGGCCAGTTTCACAGGGCATCCGGCATCCCCGAGTAACAAGCGGAGGAGGTCAGGATTGTGGAGATGTGGCCAGAATTTTTCGCGCGACGTCGATTCCCGATGTGAAGCTTTGGGAGACGGAGACTCCGGACAAATAGGATCCTGCCAGATGAATGCCCTCAGGAAGGGTTTCCTTGAGCCTTTCGATGCGATTCCGATGGCCCAGTGTGTATTGGGGGATGGCTCCCTCCCACCGCTGAATGCGAAGAAAATCCGGCCGCCCCTTCGATCCCAAAATCGTCTCCACTTCTTTTTCGACAATTTCGATCAGGTCTTCATCAAAGGCGAAGGCCAGTTTCGGATTTGGCATCCCCCCTACGAATACCGTCAGAAGAACCTGACCTTCCGGCGCCCTTCCGGGAAAGAGCGAGGAAGAAAAAAGAATGCCCAGGATCTTTCTTCTTTCCTTCGTCGGGACAAGCAATCCGAACCCGTCCAGAGGATGGGAGATGCTTTTCCGGGAAAATCCCATGGAGACCACTGCGATCGGGGCATAGGGGATTTCAGACAATGGTCCGCCGGATTCGGGGCTGATCTCCTGCAGAAGCTCCGAGGCCTGGTTTGCGCTTCCCGCAAGAACGACATGGCGCGAATGGAGGTAGTATGTTTCTTCGTCAAAGAGAAGCGCTGTCCTGAATCCGTTCGAGTTGCGGGTGCATCCGATGACTTCGGCATTGGTTCCCGCATCGGTGCCGAGAAATTCAGCGAGGGCTTTTGGAAGGCAGCCCATCCCTTCGGTAAAGGAAAAAATGGATCGGGTCAAGGGGGAGGAGGGGGGCTTCGGCCCCCACTGCATTGCCAGGGCTCCACGGATGATCGATCCGTAGCGATCTTCCAGGGCGGTCAGTCGTGGAAAGGTATCTCCCATGGACAGAATCTCTGGGCTGGACGCATAGACCCCCTTCACGAACGGGTCGATGATCCAATCGAGAAACTCAGATCCGAAGCGCCGGGACACAAATTGGGCGACGGTCTCTTCTGTGGGGTCTTCGAGTTCGTCAGGCTCATAGGGCGGGATGAAAGGCTCCTTGAACACCCTGAGTTTTCCGCCCAGTGACAGGGCTGGGGTCGTGACCCCTTCCAGAATCGATGTCGGCAGCGGGATGGGCTTCCCTCTCTTGAGAATGAACCGTCTCTTTCCGGTCAGACCCGCCTGCACGACCTTTTTTTCAAGTCCGAGTTTTTCGATGTAGCCGAGCAGTGGATCCTCGGGGCGCATAAAAAGGCTGTTGGGACCCGTCTCGATGAGATAGCCGCTTTCCGAAAGGGTCCGGATGACCCCACCGAGGTGGTCGTTCCTTTCGACGAGGCGGACGGATCGGCCGCGTTCTTTGAGATGGACCGCGCAGGCCAGTCCCGCGATTCCCCCTCCTACGATAAGAGTTTCTATATCGTTTTGCGACACTCTTTTCTCCGTCCGGATCTTGCGGTGATTATCATGGATAATTGTTCGGGCGGGATAACTTTATCCACTTGGAGGCGAGAGGTCAATATTGTGCGTGGCTCGCAAGGACGATATTGTCTCGCCGTCCATGCCCCTCCGCCTTGATAGCCCCGTTTTGCGCGCTCTCCTCTTGGGCAACCCAGGAGGTCTGGCTCTCCACTCTTTTTTTGGGAACGACAATCCATTACAATAAAAAGAATGTGAATCGGACAGGTCGCATTCTGTCGCGCCGGGTTCGGTGGATGGTTTTATCCTTAATAATTTTTCAGGAAGGAAAAATTGCTGATGGATGTCCAGATAGAGCCCCTTGAGGGGGCGCAGCGCAAATTTCGGGTCGTCTTCTCCGACGAGGACGTGAGGGCGAAGGTGGATAAGGAAATTCGCTCCACTGTCAAGACGTTGAAAGTTCCTGGCTACAGGGTTGGTCATGTCCCTGTGTCCTATGTTCGATCCCGCCCCCCCTTTCTGGCGTCGATCCATGAATCGGTCACGGATTCCTTGCGTCAGGCCGCGATTGATGCCTTGGTTAACCAGGAGTCGGGAACCGTTGTCTTCCTTGATCCGGAACCTTTCTCCGTTTCCGGTGAGCATGAAAAGGCCGGAATCACCGTTTCCGGAACCCTTGAGTGCTTCGCTCTCCCGGATGAGTTTGTGTGCGAAGGAATCTCCCTGTCTCCCGAATCGGCTCCGACAGTGATCCAGTCGGAGATTCAGGAGGAAACAGCGTCCTTGTCGAAACGTGCGGGGACTCAGTTTCGGAAAGACCTTCCCGAGGATGCCCCGATCGAAGAGGGGGATCTGGTTTCTTTTTCTTTTTCCTTCACCCATCCCGACACGGGGCTTCCTTACGAGAACAGGCAGACAATCAATGTGGGGGATCCCTCCCACCCGGAGGCACTGACCCGATCCCTGATCGGACGCAAGGTCGGGGAAGCCTTCTCGGAGCGGCTTCCGTTCAATATTCCAGGCGCGAAAAAAAGTGAGAAGGCTCGGGTGGAAACCCTTGATGCCCAGATAAAGATCGAGAGCCTTAAGCGGATTGAGCCCGCCACCCCTGAGGAGCTTTTGAAGGCCTTGACCGCTGGTCAGGAGAGTCAGTCCTCTTCGGAATCACTCGAGGGACTGGTCGAAAGAAGAATTCTCGAGCGTAAGGTTTCGGAAGTGCTGACCAGGAAGCTTGAGGAGCTGGTGCTTGAGGTCCTGTCGCGAAACGCGATCGCCGTTCCGGAGCGCAGGATCGATCTTGAGGTTGAACGAATGGTCTCTGCTGGAATGGCCGCGAACGATGTCGACAGGGAGCAGGTCCGCCGGGATACCCTCTGGTGGTTCATTCTCGACGCCCTTTCAAAGAAACTGAATGTTCAGCCGGCCATGGGACGCGTTGAGCAGGAATATCTGGCTCTCGTACGCCAGAGCGGAAACCCAGGGAATGACGAGGTCAGGCGCAGGGAATTTGTCGAGCAGGCATTTCTCTCCGCCCGCCGAAGACTGACGGAGGAAAATGTTCTCAAAAAGTCGACATTTTCCGGATGGGAGGATTTTTTTGGTTCAGAGGGACTTCTCGCGAAGCTCGGATGGAATGATTTCGGAGTTCTTCCTGACCCCCATGACCACGCGTCCCATGCGAATCACGACCACAAAGGGCATGACCATCACCACGATCACGATCATGACCACGACCATTGAACGTAAGATGGCCATGAATGGATAAGAATCCCGATTCCAGACCTACAAAAAAAAGGAATGACGCTCATGCTGATACCGATGGTTGTCGAACAGACGAACAGGGGAGAGAGAGCCTACGATATCTACTCCCGGCTTCTCAAGGACAGGATCATCATTCTCGGGACGGCCATCGATGATAATGTGGCCAATCTGGTAATTGCGCAGATGCTATTTCTCGAATCGGAAGATTCTTCTAAAGATATCAATCTCTACATCAATTCTCCGGGTGGAATCGTTACGGCCGGTCTTGCGATCTATGATACGATTAAATTCATCAAGCCGGATGTGTCGACCATCTGCATCGGTCAGGCTGCCAGCATGGGGGCCTTCCTCCTTTCGGCCGGGACGAAGGGAAAAAGATTTGCCCTCCCCAATGCACGGATCATGATCCATCAACCGATGGGGGGATTCCAGGGCCAGGCCACCGATATCGAGATTCATGCACGTGAAATTCTGAAGCTCAAGGCGGATCTCAACAGGATGCTCGCCGAACATTGTGGCCAGCCCATCGAGAAGATCGCCGTAGATACGGACCGTGATTACTTCATGTCTTCCCAGGAAGGTAAGGACTACGGTCTGATCGATTCCGTCATCTCCACCCATCGTCCGGACCAGAAGACAGGGTCAGTCTAATCGGGAATCTTATGTCAGTGAGGATGCTATGGCAGGCAAGGATCGCAAGGATAAAAACAATGTCGGTGATGGCGGAGTCGCATGCTCCTTCTGCGGAAAGAGCCGAGAGGATGTGCGACGCCTGATTTCCGGGCCGGGTGTCTATATCTGCGATGAGTGCATCGAGCAGTGTTCGGCGATCATTTCGGAGTCCTGGGAGGAAGAACAGGAAAAATCATCCGCCCCCAATCTCATGAAGCCAGCCGAAATCAAGAAGGCCCTCGATCAGTACATCATCGGTCAAAGCAGGGCCAAGAAAATCCTCTCGGTCGCTGTCTACAACCATTACAAGAGGGCCCGGGCCAACAAAATCGCTGAAGATGTCGAGCTTCAGAAGGGAAACATCATCATGCTGGGACCGACGGGGACCGGGAAGACCCTTCTCGCCCAGACCCTGGCCCGCATTCTCGATGTGCCGTTCGCGATCGCCGACGCCACAACCCTGACAGAAGCGGGATATGTTGGAGAGGATGTCGAGAATATCATCCTGAAGCTTCTCCAGTCGGCCGACTACGATGTGGAGAAGGCTGAATGGGGAATCATCTATATCGACGAGATCGACAAGATAAGTCGCAAATCCGAGAATCCGTCCATTACAAGGGATGTCTCGGGGGAAGGGGTGCAGCAGGCGCTTCTCAAGCTTGTGGAGGGAACGGTGGCGAATGTTCCTCCCCAGGGGGGGCGTAAGCACCCTCACCAGGAATTCATTCAGGTCGATACGACGAATATACTCTTTATCTGCGGGGGAGCTTTCGTCGGGCTCGATTCGATCATTTCCCAGCGCCTCGCGAGAAAAACCATGGGGTTCGGGGCCGAAACATCTCCCTCTCAGGATCGGACACTCTCAGGAAAGCTGTTGATGGAGGCTCGTCCTGACGACCTTCTGAAATATGGGATCATTCCTGAGTTCATCGGTCGTTTTCCGGTGATGGCGATCCTGGAAGACCTCGACGAATCTGCCTTTCTTCAGATCCTGACCGAACCAAAGAACGCCCTCGTGAAACAGTTTGAAAAACTGTTTGCCATCGAAAAAGTCAAGCTGCGATTCACGGAGGGAGCCCTCAAGGCTGTCGCACACAAGGCCTTTACCCAGAAAACGGGGGCCAGGGGCCTTCGCGCGATCCTCGAAGAGGTCATGCTCGATCTGATGTACGAGATTCCCTCTCTTCAGAACCTTTCGGAAGTCATCATCTCGGAGGCCACGATCAACGAGCGCGAGGCCCCGACCCTCATCTGGGGAGACAAGAAAAAGGATGTGGCCGGACCGGAGGACAATCGCGGATCCCTTTCCGCCTGATCGAGGCCTCGGGAAAAGTCAAGGCTTTGATTCGCTACTCGGGGCATGAGAGGAAGGGCGCGTGAGGGTAAACCGGATATCTGAAAAAGGCTGAGCATTCAGGTTCATGTGGGCAAGTTTGACCACAAAGGAATTCGGGCTCTGCACGAACCTTGGAAACAAAAGGATTCCCTTGCGTTCATATCCCGGAAAAAGCCTGGCCGGGGGAATGTAGGTCATCCGGATCAGTTTGCGGGCTATCCGGATCGGCTTGGCCGATCCCAGGAATCCATTTGAAACACCATCCTGGGCCTCGTCCACGCTGAGGGCTCTTTCGACCTGTTTCGGCCCCCTTTCAAGAAAAAAGTTCATCGGATCAAAGTCAAGATATCCTGACCCGTTGTTTTTGATGGTGACAAGAAAAGCGTTGAACTCCGCATTCAGAAGCGAGTTGTAATACGGGGATTCCTTCGGAATGTAGGAAAGGGTGAAGGTGATGCCGTCGATGGTTTGCGCCGGGGGGATGACGGCATAGTTGGTGTCGACGAGGTGGAACCCCTTGAGATAGAAAAGGCTGGTGGCAATTCTGTTTCCGATGGATACAAAAATGATGACAAGGATCGCAACGATCAGGACGAGGGTATAATTGATCTTGGGCTTCAACAGACCAATCCTTTCTTTTAGATTAACGTGAACAATTTCATCAGGCGACGGGGTTCAGGACCCCTGATTTTGATCGTCCTCGTTTCGCTTTCCATCCTGTCCGGATGTGCCCAATCCGGTGGCCCTCATCAATTCCGCTCCCAGCAGGGACTTCTCGCACCATTGGAAGACCCAGACGCTCTCGTTTCCGATCCTGCATCTCTCTCCCTCTATCTCGGGGACCTTTTTAATTCTAAGGGAGAGGCGGGGACAGTCCTTTTCGGCCACCGGCTTGCTGCGAAGCTCCGTGGTGTGGAAGGAGAACAGGTTGCAGCAGTCTGCCGATCCATTCCCTGCTATGCAGATGCAGCCCGCAAGCTTCATTATAAATTTATCCTTGCCGCCACAATTCGCAAGGATGATACGAAGGGTCGCTCCGAGGGAGTTCTGACCCTCACCCGATGGTCTGTCGATCCGTTATTTCCGGAGATGACTGTTCCCGTTTCCTTTTCCATGAAAGGACCAGGTCCTTTCATGGAAAAACTTGTCGAACGGGGGGTCTCCCGGATGATGCGCCGGGTCGAGGCCATTTCCAGCCGAAAGAGTCTTGTGGGTCCCAAAGGAGCCGCGAAAGAAATACGGACGCTTGTGGACGAAGGAAAAATAGACCTCGCCCTCCGTCGCGGGGAGACCATTTTCAAAAACGGGTCGGGCTCTCCCCGTTCTTCTGCATTCTATTCGACATTGTACCGTCTCGAAATGAGCGCTGGCAAACCTGAAATGGCCAGCAGTGTGGGAATAGAGGCGATCCGGATACGACGGGCCTCGTCTGAACTGTTGCTGGAAATGGCCAGAAATGCGAGAGATGCAGGAGATATGAACAAGGAAAGGAATCTCTTGTACGAAGGGCTCTCCCAATACCCGGAGGACCATTTTTTCTGGAGAGAACTCGTAGATGATTACATCGACAAGGATGAATTCTTGCAGGCCCTGAAAATCATAAATATTTTCAGCAAAAGGAATCATGCCTCTCTGCAGCACCCTTTTTTTCGCGGAGAGGTCTATGCTTGCCTAGCGGGTCTGGGCCGTGGTGACGAAGCCGACATCTGGTACCGACGCTTTATCTGGAAACACAAAATCGGAGAAGCCATACCAAAGCCTTACCTGGCCCATGCCATGGTCATGCGAGAATTGCAAAAGGGTAAATGGAAAAAGGCAGAAAAGAAGGCCCGGGATTTTATTGCAATGGGGGTCCGTTCCAGGAAGCTGTATACGGACTGGATAACGGCGATGGGCGCCGACAACAATCCCATCGGGGAAGCCCATGCGGCCAGACTCGCCATTTCGGCGGGGTTCAGCTCCCGCTGGATCCGCGATCAGCTTGCCTATCTCGAGCAAAAGGGGTACTGATATCCATTGACGATTCCGAATATCCTTTCTGTTTTGCGGATACTCCTGGCTCCCGTCTTTTTTGGACTAGTCGCCTACAAAAATATGACGTGGGCCTTCTGGGTTTTTTTTGTGGGTGGATTGACGGACAGTCTGGACGGACTTCTGGCCCGTCTGCTGAATCAAAGATCCACACTAGGAAAAACTCTGGACCCTGTGGCAGACAAGGTCTTTCTCTCCTCCGCGGCACTCTCCCTCGGATGGTACGGCATCATACCGCGCTGGGTCGTCATTGTTTTTGTGACCAGGGATGTTCTTCTGGTATCTGGCGTTGTTCTTTTGAAACTCGTCGACAGTCCGATTCCCGTGGAGCCCCATGCCCTTGGAAAGACAACGACGGGATTCCAGATTTTTTACCTCGGGTTTGTTGTCATGAACATTTCAGGTGTTCACTTCAGTGCATTCATTCCTGCCTTGCAGGTGGGATCTGTGGCCTTTTCATTCCTGTCTGGGGGATATTACATTTTTCGCGGACTCTCCTGGGTCCAGAAGGAAAAAAATGGAAGCAATCGAAGTACATGATCCTTCGGCCGGAGAAAAAAACGCTCCCGGTCTACTGGTCAAGGAAGTCATTCCGGACAGTCCTGCTTCGGATGCAGGGATTGTTCCGGGAGACCGGTTGATAGCCATCAATGGGTTTGTTCTCCGGGATCTGATCGACCTTGAATTTTGCCAGTCCGACTCCGAGACTCTCGTCAAGTATAAAAACGGAGACGAAATCCTTTTCGTCGATATCGAAAAGGATCCCGACATCTCTCTCGGAATCGTCGTCGATCCCCCTCCGATCCGCCGTTGCCCCAACGATTGCGAATTCTGTTTTGTAGACCAGATGCCGGATGGAGGACGCAAATCTCTGTACATTCGTGACGAGGATTATCGATACAGCTTCCTGTATGGAAACTTCATCACCCTTACGAATCTGACTGAAAAGGATTATCAGAGAATACTGGAGCAAAAGCTCTCCCCTCTGTACATCTCCGTTCATGCTACCGCGCTTGATGTTCGGCGGAAAATCCTCAAGAACGAAAAGGCTCCGGATATCCTTCCGCTTCTGAAGAGGCTTGCGGAGGGAGGCATCACCCTTCATACGCAAATTGTCCTGACTCCGGGAGTCAATGACATGGAGATTCTGGAGAGGACCTGGCGCGATCTGCTTGAACTTTATCCGGGGGTCGGATCCCTGGCCGTCGTTCCGGTCGGCCTGACCGCGCACCGGAAGGGTTTGCCGGATCTCCCGCTGATAGGGAAGGAATATGCCGCAAAGATGTTGAGAAACCTCGCCGCCATGCAAAAGGTTTCACTTGAGAAAACGGGGGATCCTTTTGTCTTTCCGGCGGATGAGTGGTTCGTTCTTTCTGAAAAATCTTTTCCGTCGCTGACACGCTACGGATCACTCCCCCAGCTTGGAAACGGGGTTGGCCTAGTGCCCCTCTTTCAGCGCCAGTGGAAAAAAGGAATGCGGTCCGTAAGGAGATCTCTTCCCGCAAAGCTTGTCCTCGCGACGGGGTTGGCCTTCTCCCCCTATCTTCAGGAATTGACAGATCTGTGGAGGCAGTCACATTTGGCGGAAAAGGATGATTTCATGGTTCTCCCGGTTTGCAACCGATATCTTGGTCTAACAGTGACGGTCGCTGGCCTCCTTTCATCTCGTGACATCATTGCCGCAGTCAAGGAAGCACGCTTGCCGGAGGGGGCCCTTCTTTGTATTCCGGACATCTGTCTCCGGGACGGCACGGAGATCCTGATCGATGACGGATCCCTGACGGAGATCGCCGCCGGCACCGGGGTTAAAACGGTTGCGGTTCCCTCTTCTGCCCGGGAATTCTGGCTCTGGATGAATGATGTGTCTGATGCGGCCCCGCTCAGGGAGGTTTCGGCCTGATGGCGACAAACACCCTCTATCTGAGAACTCCTGCGAAGATCAATCTCTCTCTCGTGGTGCTGGGCAGGCGTGAAGACGGGTATCACGAACTCCTGACAGAGATGGTCATGATCGATCTGTTTGATGAGCTCCTTCTCGAAAAAGTCTCTGATCCAGGAATTCATATTCGGCTTTCCGGACGTCCGGTCGATGGCGATCCAGAGAAAAATCTCGTCGTCCGGGCCTTGACTCTTCTGGTAGAGAGCGCGAAGAAAAAAAGGATGCATCTTTCCGGAGGATTTGCTGCGGATCTCACCAAAAACATTCCTGTCGGCGCGGGTCTGGGGGGAGGCTCTTCAAATGCGGCGATCGCCCTGTGGGGCGGGAACCGGCTGATGGGACACCCGCTCTCTCTAGACGAGATGAGGGAAATTGGGCGTGGTCTGGGGGCGGACGTTCCTTTTTTCCTGGGAGGACCACGGGCGATGGGGGTGGGACGGGGAGATATCCTGGTACCCCTTCCGCCGCCACAGCCATTTGCCGTTCTCCTCTGGAACCCTGAAATTCCTTTGCCGACACCTTCTGTCTACCGCGCTCTCGACCCGGCCGATCTGGAGTACAAGGAGACAGTCGAATTGACAGAAAAAGAGCGTTCTAATAGAATTGGTAGTCTTTTGAAATCCGGTGATTTGGTTAACACTCTGGAGAAGGCGGCCATCGGCCTTTGTCCTCAAATTGCTGATGGAATAGATTTTCTGGAGAAATTCCGCCCCGGAAATGTTCGGATGACCGGATCCGGGCCGACTGTTTTTGCCCGGTTCGATTCACGAGAGAAGGCGCTCGGAGTCGCCCGGGAAATGGGCGGGACACTCGGAGGATGGACCGGCGTTTTCGAAGGACTTCTGTCTCCTCCCGTACCCGGAGTCTGAGTCTCCAGGAATGCTTGAGTTCATTTATTTCGTCATTTTTTTCGGACTCCTTGGGGCGTCGACAAGCGGCAAGTCACGAGATTTTGGATCTCGCATTCCCAGGTTCGAATCCTGGCGCCCCAGCCAGTTCGCGTGATAAGGGCCGGCATGTTTGCCGGTGCGGAGGAGGTGTGACCTCCTTGCGAAAACTGAATGCTTCTTACTCAGGAGGATTGATACGGTCGTGAGGGAGATAAAGATATTTTCTGGGAACGCCAACATCTCGCTGGCCCAGGAAATTGTGTCTTACCTTAAGGTTTCTCTCGGGGCAGCTACCATCGGGGCGTTTTCCGACGGAGAAGTCCGTGTCAGGATCGAAGAGAATGTCCGGGGAAACGATGTTTTTCTGATCCAGTCGCTTTCGCATCCCGTCAATACGCATCTGATGGAGCTTCTCGTCATGATCGACGCGGTGAAAAGGGCCTCGGCTCAGCGGATTACCGCGGTTATTCCCTATTATGCCTATGCTCGCCAGGACAGGAAGGACCAACCGAGAGTTCCGATAACGGCCAAGCTTGTCGCCGATCTGATCACGACGGCGGGGGCCTCGCGAATCCTGACCTTGGACCTTCATACAGGTCAACTCCAGGGTTTTTTCAACATACCGGTGGACCATCTCCATGGAACCCCTGTCCTGATCGAGCCGCTTAAAAAAATATCCGGGCAAAATCTCGTCCTCCTGTCCCCGGATGCGGGAGGGGTCGAGAGAACGCGGGTCTTCGCCAAAAGGCTTCAGGCTCCCCTTGCCATTATCGACAAGAGGCGGGAAGGGCCGAATCAGTCCCAAGTCATGAACATCATCGGGGACGTTTCAGGAAAGACTGCGGTTATCCTCGATGACATGATCGATACGGCGGGTACGATTACGCAGGGGGCTCAGGCAGCGATGAATGCCGGGGCCAAAAGGGTTGTGGCTGTCGCGACCCATCCGGTCTTGTCAGGGATGGCCCTCGAGCGATTGAACAAGTCGGTGATCGATGAGGTGATTGTGACAAACTCCATTCCCATGGGTGGGAAGGACGAGGTATGCCGTAAGCTTCGCGTCTATTCGATCGCGCCTCTGCTAGGAGAGGCGATCCGAAGGATTCACGAAGACGATTCGGTCAGCTCATTGTTTATCTGAGATGTGGTGGGGTTTCTGGTAAAAACTCCCGACAGTATAAAAGGAGGTCGGTGTGGATCACAGCAGGTTGAAAGTGTCTCTCAGGGAGAAGAACGGAAAGGGTGTGGCGAGGTCGCTTCGACGGACCGGACATATCCCGGCGGTTGTTTACGGGGGAGGAAAATCCCGGGCTCTTTCGGCTTCCTTGAAGGATGTGGAGAGGGCCCTGCATACGCATGCAGGAAAAAATGCCTTGTTTGATCTTGAAATCCATGGGGGCCCGGAAGTTCGTACGGCATTGACGCTCGTCCGGGATATTCAGAGGGATCCGATTACCGGAACGATTCTCCACCTGGACTTTTTTGAGGTTTCAGAAAAGGCGAGAATCCGGAACAAGGTTCCTCTTGAAGTCATCGGCGAAGCGCCGGCTGGTGTCAAAAAAGGCGGGACTCTGGATTTCGTGATGCGGGAACTCCATGTCGAATGTCTCTCTTTTCAGATGCCGGACCATATCAAAGTGGACGTTTCGGGGCTCGATATCAATCAGACCCTTCATGTGAGGGACATCACACTTCCTCCTGGAGTAAAGGTCCTTGATGACGAAAATTCCGTGGCCGTGCATGTTATTCCGCCGAAGGCTGAGGCTTAAGCCAGTTGGTTTTTTCCACTCTGGCTTGACGGGGTAGTGGAGGTGGTTTCTTGCCTTTGGTGATCATAGGGCTTGGAAACCCTGGACCGGAGTATGCGGGAACTCGTCACAATGTCGGAAAGCGGCTGCTTGATTTTTTGTCTGAAAAATATGTCATCCCTCTGGACAAGAAACAGTCCGATTTTCAATTCGGAGAGGGATTGTGGCGAGAACGTCGCCTGCTGCTCGTCTTTCCGATGACCTTCATGAACTTGAGCGGGAAAGTGGTTCCATGGCTTCGGATGAAGGGGGCCGGAGATCCATCCCGATGGTTGTTGCTTCACGATGATCTTGACACCCCTTTCGGAATGGTCCGGTTTCGTGAAAAGGGGGGAGCCGGGGGCCAGCGTGGCGTCGAATCGCTTCTGCTCTCCGCCGCGTCGAAAGAGATCTCCCGGATCAAGGTCGGCATTGGAAGACCCCCATATGTGGGGGCGGATATCAGCGGGTATGTCCTATCCCCTTTTTCAAAAGAGGAAAAGGAGCGTCTCCCGTTTATGTTTGAGAATGCCTTGGAATTGACTGAAAAATGGCTGATGTCGAAAGACGGGAATTGATGAAGGGGTTTCTGTGGGGCTTTCCTGCGGCATAGTAGGGCTACCGAATGTCGGAAAGTCGACACTTTTCAACGCGTTGACTGCTGCTTCCGTCCCGGTCGCCAATTATCCTTTTTGTACGATAGACCCCCATTCGGGGATCGTGCCTGTACCTGACAAGAGGCTTGATCGTCTGGCGGAACTTTACAGCCCGAAAAAAGTGACGCCGGCCACAGTAGAATTCGTCGATATCGCCGGACTTGTCAAGGGGGCGAGCCAGGGAGAGGGCTTGGGCAACCAGTTTCTGGGGCATATTCGGTCCGTCGATCTCGTTGTGCATGTTCTTCGTGGTTTTCAGGATGGAGAGATCACTCATGTCCATGGTGAGATCGACCCGGTCTCGGACCTCGAAGTGATCGAAACGGAGCTTCTCCTTGCCGACTTGTCTTCGATGACGCTCCGATTGCCCAAGCTGGAAAAGCAGTGGAAGTCGGAAGGAAAGGATTCCGAGGCTCAGAGGGCTCTTTTTACGACGATCCTGAATGGCCTTGAGGAAGGGCATCCTGCGAGGGAGATGCCTTCGGAGCCGCTAATGGAAACCTTTCGACGGAATCTGGGACTTTTGACAGACAAGCCTGCCCTGTATGTTGCAAACGTTTCCGAAGAGGAATTCCAGCAGCCTTCGGAAAGGGTCAAAGTCCTTGAAAAGGCGATTTCCGCGAGGGGTGCCTCCCTGATCCCCATATGTGCAAAATGGGAGGCCGAAATTGCGGAACTGCCCGCCCAGGAACGCGCAGCCTTTCTGGAAGGACTCGGTCTGGAAAGATCAGGTCTGGACCGATTGGCCTTCGAGGGATACCGCTCTTTGGGACTGGTGACCTTCCTTACCGCCGGAGAGATGGAGGTTCGGGCCTGGCCAGTTCTGAAAGGAACCACCGCTCCCAGAGCCGCATCGGAAATCCATTCGGATATCGAGCGCGGGTTTATTCGGGCCGAGGTCATGAGGTATGAGGACCTTGATCGGCTCGGTTCTGAAAAAATCGTCAAAGAGAAGGGGCTTCTTCGCCTTGAAGGCAAGGAGTACATCATTCAGGACGGAGATGTGGTTTATTTCCGTTTTCATGTCTAGATCAATCGAGAGGTGAATTCCGATGAATTTTTATGAATGCGTCCTGTTGTTGAAGCCAACCCTTTCCGACGAGGAGTCCGCCTCGGTGGTCGGAAAGTTTGAAAAAATTGTCGGGGACAGAAACGGAACTGTTCATGCTACTCAGCGGCTCGGCAAGAAGAAGCTGGCTTATGAGTTGAAGAAGGAACGAAAAGCCGAATATGTTATTCTTTATATTGAGCTTCCCAACGCATCGGACGAGCTCGAACTTGAGCGCAACGCCCGTCTCGACGAAAGGGTTCTCAAGTCGATGATCCTCAAAAGAAAAAAACTCCTTGTTCCCCCCACCGAAGGACATGCCGAACATGCTGCCGGGGCGGAATCCCTATCCGAAGGTGCTGTGCAGGTTGAAGGAGCGGCAATTTGAGCAGTTACAACAAGGTCATTCTCATGGGAAATCTGACCAGGGATCCTGAAATGCGCGTCACCGGGGGAGGAATGTCCGTCGGCACCTTCACCCTCGCGATCAACAATCGCGTGAGGGGAAACGATGAAAAAGAAGATGTCAGCTTTATCGATTGTGTCGCCTTTGGGAAGCAGGCCGATTTTGCCAAGGAATACCTTGGCAAGGGAATGCCGATCCTTGTCGAAGGACGTCTTCAGCAAAACCGTTGGGAACAGGAAGGTCAGAAGCGTTCAAAGATCGAGGTCATCATCCAGACACTGACCTTTGTGGGACCGCCCAAGCGTTCTTCCGGCTCAGGACCCGATATGACCCACCGTCAGGATTCTTATCCGGATCCTGGCGCGGATCTGCTCATGGGGCAGGGAGAATCAGACATCCCCTTTTAATGTGATTATCGGGAAGAATTTCAACGGCAATAAGATCAAATGAAAGGACATAAGCGCATGGCAGGTCAGGCTCGCTCGTTCCAGAGAAAGAAAGTATGCCGGTTTTGCACAGAGAACCTCCTCATCGATTTCAAGGATCAGGTCACACTCCACTCCTACCTGACCGAGCGGGGAAAAATCCTTCCCCGAAGACTGACAGGCACCTGCTCCCATCATCAGAGGGCGGTTTCGAAAGCGATCAAACAGGCCAGAAATGTTGCATTTCTTGCCTTTGCCGAGGAAAGCTGACCTGAACACTCCATTTCCCGTCGGAGTTTTTCTGTCGACGGTGTCCTTTTCCACGGCGCTGTATCTGTCGCTGCTGGCCCTTCCCCGGGTCGGTATCCTTATCGCCATGTTTTCCGGTGTTCCTATTGTGCTGGCCCAAATCCAGTTCCCGGCCCAACTTCTGGGGACTGGCGCCATGATCACCTCAGGAGGCCTGATCTTTCTTCTGGGATCGCTTCTCCATAATCCCATGCCGGGCCTTCAGGTTCTGATCTATGTAGGATGGTGCGGCCTTCCGGCTCTCCTGACAGCAGAGCTGTTGCGCCGGCAGGTTCGTATCCTTCCAATGCTTTTTTCAACCACTTTCCAGATTCTTTTTTTTCTTGGGGGAATCGCCCTATTCTTATATATGAAAACCCATGGGCAAATCTGGACGGAAATCTCCCAGACCATTCACGGGGCGCTGGATGTCGTGATGAACGCTGCCATCAAGAATTCCCAGACATCGCTTACCCCCTCGGACCAGGCCCGGGTTCTGGGTCTTGAACCCCTCATTTACAGAGCATTCATCGCTCTTCTTCCCGGATTCTTTGCGAGCATCGCCCTCCTGACTGCGCTGGCCGTATGGGCCTCAACAGTCGGAATTCTTGAAAAAAGGAACCTTTCTGCTGGGTTTCCAGGAATCGATCGATGGGTTCTCCCCGATCCCGTTGTCTTTGCCCTGATCGCCTCCATGGCCCTTCTTCTGATTCCCTCTTTCGAGGTCCGGGTGATGGGAACCAATCTCGTCATGTTTCTGGGAGTCCTTTATGTAGGACAAGGGGCAGGGGTTTTGCTAAGCTATGCAAGGAAGAGAGGGCTAAGAGGATGGTTCTGGCTTGTATCGGGAGTTTTTATCCTGATTCAGCCGATGTTCCTCATGATCCTGGGCATCGTCGGGATTATCGATATCTGGGCAGATTTTCGGCAACTCAGGGGAAATTCGCCTGGAGGGGACGGGTCGAGTGAAAAAGGCCGTTATGTGGAAAAGAAGCTGGACAACCTTTCTGACGGGGACGGGAACCATCGGGACCCTTTTCGCGCTTTCCGCCTGCGCATCTCCTTCCGGTGCGCCCGTCTCCTGGGGGCATTCCGGAGGAGAGGTTGTATCGAGGGAGCGATTCGGCCAGCCTGACTTTTCCGTGGTCGAAGGCAAGGTAGGAATGACGGAGGTCGGACGAGCCTCCTGGTATGGTCCTACGTTTTATGGAAAACGAACGGCCAGCGGGTCCATTTTCAGAAAACACTCCATGACGGCCGCCCACCGCACCCTTCCTTTGGGTTCGACCGTCAGGGTGACCAATCTGGCCAATGGCCGCTCCGTCGATGTTTTGATCAACGATCGGGGTCCCTTTGTATCGGGCCGGATTATCGACCTCTCCTGGGAGGCCGCCAACCGCCTCGAAATAATTGGTCCAGGGACGGGTTTGGTCAAGTTGACCGTTCTCTCGGTTCCAGGGGCGCCTGGAATAAATCCTGGAGGGCATTACACGATTCAGGTGGCCTCTTTTTCGAGCTACGACAAGGCCGTGAATTATGGGAAAAAATTACGGGGGTACGACCACATAAAAATTCAACGGTCGCATTTCGGCGGTCACCCAATTTTTCGAGTGCAGGTTGGCCATTTTTCAGACCCCCAAAGGGCCCGCTCATTTGCCCGGGAGGTGAAGGCGGATCTCGGGAGCGCCTTTATCGTTGAGGCAGACTGAAGGTATTCACTATTAATCGAAAAGGATGGAGAATGTCGGAAGCAAAAATCGAAAAGCTGGGAAAAAGGCTGACTCTTACCAAGGAAATGCTTCAGAAAAAGAAAGCGGAAGTCCCGTCCGAAAACCGGAAGGCGGATTCAGAGCTCCGGCGTCTCAAGCGGATCGTTCGGAGAGTCGCCAACAAGAGGCGTCGGTTGTCCCCCCCCGCTGAAGGTGCTTCCTCGAAAGAGAGCTGACGATGGCAATGATCTGGGAATACCGCGTCGCACCCATCAGTCGAGAGCAGGTTGAGAACCAGCTCAATTTTCTGGGTGAGGAAGGTTGGGAACTCGTGCAGATCGTTGTCATGAACAATCCTGAGATTCCCTATCAGGGATTTTTCAAGCGGATTCAGGGCTCCCGATAGTCTTCAGAAAATCCTATTGGGAGTTCTTGAGGATGAGCGACCGTATCTTCTGATCGGCCTCGTTGAGGCCCTTGATGGCATCCCTGTCGAGATGAGTCAGCTTCTCCGAGGCTTGGTCGAGCGCCTGGGAAAGTGACGTGATCTCTGCGGGGGAAATCCGGTTTCCCGGGGCCCCTTTGAGAAACTTTTTTGCCGAATCGACGGCGATTCGGGCCTGACCGAAATTCTGGTCGAGAGTATCGTGAACCGCCGCTTCGATGCTCGTTTCCGCCATATGGAGATCCAGGGAGCGATGGAGTCTCTGGTAGGACTGACTGAAGTTCTTTCCCTGCTCGTTCAGCTGAAGCTTGAGGTTGTCCATCTGGGATTTGAGGTCATTGACCTGAGATCCGTTTTCTTTCTTTCCCATGGAGTAGGCGATGGCTATGGTTATGACTATCGCCATCACAATCAACAGATTTTTCATCATTTGCCGGCCCTTGGGAAAATAAGTGTATGGAAGTGGTTCCAATCGCTTCCAATTGTACCATGTTGGCTTTCCCCTTCCTAATGCGGGAGCGGGGATGGATTGTTTGGAGCGGGTGATCGAATCGTGAAAAAGAATATCCAGTGGAAGGAAAAGACGGTCGGAATCGTGAGCCTCGGGTGTCCGAAAAACGCCGCCGATACCGAGCGCATGATCGGCGATCTTTCCGGACGGGGGTATACCGTTGTGCCCGATCTGGAGGCGGCAGAAATCCTCCTCGTGAACACCTGCAGTTTCGTGACCGACGCCAGGAAGGAATCGGTCGATGCCATTCTGGAGCTCTCCCGATACAAGGAGGAGGGAAAGGCGAAATATCTGGTCGGCGCCGGCTGTCTGGTCTCCCGATACCGGGACCAGATGGGGGACCTTATTCCAGAAATGGATCTGGCCTTGACCACCTTCGATGAGGGACGTCTTGGCGAAATCCTGGACGAGGTGGGGGGAATTGCCCCATCCTTCCGTCCCCGTCTGACTTTTCCGCTGGCCGAATCCCGTCTGACGCCTCCCCACCGGGCCTATGTCAAAGTATCGGAAGGGTGCGACCATCCCTGTACCTTCTGTTCGATCCCGCTGGCTCGCGGAGGGCAGGTCAGCCGTCCTCCGGAGGAAATCCTAGACGAGGTGCGGCACCTGTCTTCCCGCGGGGTGAAGGAAGTCACTCTCATCGCCCAGGACCTGACCCGGTATGGCCATGACCTGGGGCAGACCGATGGCCTGTCATCGCTCCTCGAAAAAATCGACAGGGAAGGAGGCGTTCCCTGGGTTCGTCTCCTGTATGCCTATCCGACACTGGTTACCGAGGCTCTTTTGCGGATGATCAGGGAGTCCCAAAGCGTCCTGCCTTATCTCGACATTCCACTGCAGCATGTCGACGAAGGAATCTTGGGCGCAATGAAAAGGCCAGGAAGCGTCGACTTCATGAAGAGGCTGGTCGACCGCATCCGGGAAGCCGTGCCGGGAATTGTCCTTCGAACCACCTTCATCGTGGGCTTCCCCGGTGAAGGAGAGGAGGAGTTCGAAAGTCTGCTTCGCTTTGTCGAGTGGGCCCGATTCGATCACGTCGGGGTCTTTGCCTTTTCGAGGGAAGAGGGGACGCCTTCCTTCGATCTTCCGGGACAGGTTCCGCACGGGATCCGCATGCGCCGGAGAAAGGAACTGATGTCCCTGTGCGCGACCATCGCCCAGGAGAAAAACCGGAGCCTTGAAGGAAAAACCCTGCCGGTATTGATCGAAGGTCTTTCCGAACAGTCGGATCTGGTCCTTTCCGGACGGATCATGGGAATGGCCCCCGACGGCATCGACGGGGAGGTCCTTGTGCTTTCGGGACAGGGCCGTCCGGGAGATATTGTGGATTGCCGGGTCATGAAGGCCCATGCCTATGATCTTGAGGCGTGGGAAGTCGGGGTTCCAGAACCGGCAAGTTAACAGGCTCCTTTTCCATTCCGGGAAGGATCCACCCGGCTTGCGCTCCATGCTCGATACCTCCTGCCTTCTCGCAAAAAAGTGGCAAATGGATTCCCGTATAAAAACCACCCATTCCTCAGTCAGGAAAGCTTGCCGCCTTGTTCTGTCCGGAAGGAAGATGTGAGGGCCGAGAGGGACCGGACAATGTCCCGGAGGCGCTCGACAGCCGGTACTGCGGATGAAATGTCCTTGCCCCGGGCTTCCATGATCCCCGCGAGCGCGTTCACCGCCTCCAGGATCCGGTCGGAGGACATCTTCTGCACCTCCGTCTCTTCCACGATGATGTCGACGTTGTGCCCGGTGGTCCGGACCATTCCGGCCAAGGTATCGAGGACCTTTTCTGCCTGACCCGCCTTGGCTCCGCAATCTGCCAGAGCTGAGGCCTCCTTGCGGATGTCTGAGACCGTTTCTGCGATGGAGGTCTGAATCTCCGCGATGGCGGTGCTGATCCCCTCGGTGGCTTTCGAGGTCGTTTGGGCAAGCTTCCGGACCTCCTCCGCCACGACGGCGAATCCCCGGCCCTGTTCCCCGGCCCGGGCGGCTTCGATCGCGGCGTTCAGTGCCAGGAGATTTGTCTGGGTGGCGATCGCGGTGATGGAGCCGGCGATGGTTCCAACTTTCTGGCTTGATTCCTCGAGACCGGCGATGCGATTCGCGAGGCTTGATATTTCATCGGAAGAGGTACGGACGGATTCGAGAACGCTCCGGACTGTCTTCGACCCATTGTCGGCCTCAGAGACCGCCTTCTTTGAGGACTTCCCCATTTCTACCGCCAGATTGCTTTCGCGTTGTGCTTCCTCCGCAAGACCCTGTGCCTTTTCCCGGACATCGGCAAGAGTGCCGACTGCCTCTCGGAATCCCTCGGAGACCGCCGAGAGAACCCGGGAGAGATGGTCGGCTTCTTGGGAGATTGTGAGGGCCTGATTGTTCAGGTCACCGGTCACTCCGGAAAGTTCCTCTATCAGCCGGTCGATACTCCGGCCCACCTCTCCGGCCTCGTCCTGTCCATCCACCCTCGAAAGACAGGTCAGATCCCGCGACGAGGCAAGGCGTACGGTTTCTGCGGCTAGTCCTAGTCGTTTTGCCATTTTTGACAGGGCCTTGAAATCCCAAAAGAGCACGATGGCCCAAGCCATGAGGGTCACGATCTGGACCCATGTCTGGAGCCTTCTCAGGTAGACGATACTCTGGTCTGTCTTCCGGATCTGACGAGAGATGTGGGCAAAAAGGAGGCGGGTCTCGGTGACGTAATGCGAAAAGGCGGGATGGGCGATCTGCATCCACAGCAACGGCGCCAGTTTTTCGTGGTGGTTTTTGACCAGGTTCACGATCTGAATCGAGGTGGAATGGGCTTCGTTCCTGTCTTGGACCAGCTTCTTGACCGGTTCCAGATTTCCCCAGGCCTTTAGGGCATCGATCCGGAGACGCATCATCTGGACATGGGAGAGGGCCTTCATCTGGATGACCTGCGCCTGCACCGCGCTGAACTTGCTTTTCGGATTTTCTCCGAGTTCGGTCATGGATCGTTCCATACGGGATTCGGAGGCCATCATGAGGGCGAGGTCCACCGCCACGCGCTGAAGCGCCGATTCGGATTTGAGCGAGAGAGTCACCTGGTGCTGGAGCCAGTACCCGGTTCCGATGTTGAGGCCCAGCATCAGAATGACCACGATAACAGTTTTCTTGATGAGCATCTTCATGACGGACCTCTTGAAATGGGATCCTTGTGTGGTCTTAAACCTCAGGTTCTTTTTTCAATGAAAACCGATCAAATTGAGGATCAGTTTAAGCCGACGTTCCCGGCGCGAAGACGTTTCCCCGACGGCACTGCATGGTGTTTTCTCAGGAACCCCCCCATACGTAAGTTCGGATCCTGCAGCAGAGACTCTCTGTCCTTCCGCGCTGTCGTTTCAGGGAGAGAGTCCCATCCTGCAAAGGGAAAGATGATTCGGTGCATTTTCCCGCTGGACTTTCCGGAGCTGTATTCGGGGTGGGGCTCCGAAGGTTGCCCTCCAACGGTTCCTTCTCATCGCGTTCCGCTCCGAAAGCGGCAGAAGTGTTTCGATCCGGGGGAGGGCTCGAAGTGCCGGAAGGGTGCCGAAGTTCCTGCCCCGGCAAACCCGCAATCGCGAGGACAATTTCCGAGAGATTGCCCGTTTTCGGGGATTCACATGATCACTCTCCCTCATTTCGGCCGAGCTTTTCATTTATTTTTATTTCATCAGAAAATAAAAGGGACGATGCGGATGCACCGTCCCTGGGACGAGAGGGGGATTCCGGCTTCCAACTCGGAATCCCGTTCATCACCGGATCATGGGGATCCGGTGATTTTCGAGAACAGGGCAGACTGTCGTATGTCCTACGCAGTCACCTTTTCTGGGGCGACAAGACGCTCGGCAGATTGGGAGGTTGCCACCCGATAGATGTTGTAGAGAAAGATCCATTGTCCGGCGATGATCATGAATCCTCCCCAGGCCCGGGCCACCATGTAGGGGTGAGCGGCCTGGACGGAAGCCACGTAGGGGATCTCGTAGACCTTGGCCGCCGCCTGGATCAGTCCGGCCGCAGTGAGCGAAGTCCAGAAGATGATGAATCCGATGGTCATGAGCCAGTAGTGATAGAGTTCGAGGGTCGGGTTGAACTTGCGTTTCAGGAGTCGTTCCAGACCGTAGTACATGGCGCCGATCTCGATGAAAGAGGAGAACCCGAGGAGGGCCAGATGGGCGTGGGCCACGATCCAGTGGGTCCCGTGGACGTACCAGTTGATCGCCCGGGTCTGCTGGAAGCCGCCCTGGAACAGCAACGGAATGCCCATCAGGGTTCCGGTGATCGCCCAGCGAAGGGCCGGCACTTCGACGAAGAGTTTCCACTTGCCCTGCATGGTGAGGAGGGCGTTGGCGATAAAGGCCATTCCAGGGACCAGGATGAGGACGCCGGAAACCGAGGCGAAGGATTTCAGCCACTCGGGAACGGGAGCTCCCATCATGTGGTGCGCCCCGGGGGTGGAATAGAAGGCGAAGAGCCCCCAGAATGTGAGATGCGCCAGCTTGTGGCTGTACAGAGGATTGCCCGTAAGTTTTGGAATGATATACATGGCAATGGACATGGAAACCGGCGTCACCCAAATCCCGAGCTGGTTATGGGCGTTCCACCAGGTCACGAGGGCCTCGTTGAGCCCCGTGATGTGAAAGACCTCCACGCACTGGCTCAGGGAATAGACGGTCGCAAGGTACAGCAGCGAGGCCATCATGATCCAGGTGGTGGGGTAGATGCCTTTCACCGTACGGGTGAGGACCGTCATCCAGACATTGACGGCCAAGGGGACGAGGACAAAGAGGATCACATAGACGTCCACCGGCCAGATGAAGTCGGAATATTCGCGGCCGGAGGTCATGCCCAGATCGATGGAGATATCTGCTACGGTGATGCCGAGGTTCCAGAGCCAGATGTTCATGACACCGAGCCGTTCGCTCCAGAGCTTCGTCCCGCAGAGGACGGGGGTCATGTAGTACATGGCAGCCCCGAAGGCCATGGATATCCAGGCATAGATCACGGTCATCACATGGACGGGTCGGATATGGCCGAAGTTCAGATAGGGAGTTCCGTTCAGGACATCCGGATACGCCAGCTTGAGCGAGGTGACAAACCCGAGCGTGGTTCCCATCGCCAGCCAGAATACCGACGAGATGATGGCGGTTTTCGCCGCGGTTCCGCTTGGAATCTCTTTCCCTTTTCCTGGTGCCATCATAATCCCCCCTTCACCATCCTGTTTGCCTTTCTGCGGCGCTTCATTTATGGCCGAATTTCCAACTCTTCCGGCATTCGCTTCCCATTCCCAATGCCGGGTATTGGCTAGGCCTTCCCGCCTTGAAAAGCAATCCCTGTGCCATCACCGTTGATTCGGGATTTATCTTTGTATTTCGAATTCTTGCATGACACGGCAAATGAGTGGACACTCCCCTGCTCCTTTGGGGTTCCCGAATAAAATGGAAACGGGTTGTTTCTGGTCGACAACCGGATGCACACTCCCCCCCGGGTCTGAGCTTCCGGATGGGGAGAGGTCCCGGGGAGGGTCGCTTCGATCTCCCGCTCCGACATATGCCGGCTTCTTTTCTTGAGACGCGTGAAATTCTAGAAGTATGCGGTGTTCAGGTCATTCAAGGGGGTTGGGGGGGATATCCGGAGGGTACGTGATTGGATTTTATTCTTGGGATTTGTTAGGTATATGGACGAACAGGACTTCGGAGGGATTTCTCCGGCAAGATGAGCCGCTTCCCCCTGCGTTCGCCGCCGGACCCGGTTCGGGGCGGATGCCGGCTCCTCACTCACCTTGGTCTTGAGGGTTTTGATTCGCCCTGCTATTCGCGGGCCTCACAAAGGGGAGCAAATTGCCTTTAAAGCAGAATTTTCAGAACAACATGTACCGGATACTGTCCCACCGCATTGCGGAACAGACCGATTCCTCCTTTCTGCTGATCGGAAACGACTACCGCATCCAGTGGATCTCGCGCCCCGTCAGGAAGCTTCTGTTCGAGGGTGAAGGGACTGTCGTGGGAAAGCTCTGCGCGAATGTCCTCAAAGATCGGGTGTGCTCCGCCCGTTGCCTCAAGGCCGGGGAGATGATCTCTCCCGCACAGAATGGAAATCCCTTCGGGCCTTTCTGTCTGGAGGAACGACTGGATTCCTTCCAGATCCGCAATACTATTCTTCGGGATCCGAAAGGATCCTCTGTCGGCCTCCTGAAAATGATCGTTCCCCGGGAAGCCGGCATCCTTGAAGAATCTGCCGATAACGATACGGATCTCGAAAGCAGCCTCTTCGAGGCGGGAGGGGCATGCGAAACCTCCATCCCCTCCACCCTTTTGCGAGTCGCACGGACCACCATTCCCGTTCTGCTCGTCGGAGAAACCGGGACCGGAAAAGAGGTTCTGGCTCACAGGATCCACAGCTTGAGTCCACGAAGGGAGCGGCCCTTCGTGGTTCTCGACCTTTCTGTCGTTCCGGAAACGCTCGTCGACGATTCCCTTTTCGGCCATGCCCGTGGATCCTTCACCGGGGCAACCGCCGATTATACCGGCAAGCTGCTTCAGGCCGACAAGGGGACGCTTTTTCTGGATGAACTCGAGAACATTCCCCTCCCTGTCCAGGCAAAGCTTCTCCGCTTTCTCGAGACGGGAATCATCGAGCATATCGGCAAGAATCAGAGAACCCTGGTTGATGTCCGCATCCTGGCCGCCACCAATGTGGACCCGGTCAGGCTTCTTAACGAAGGAAGGCTCCGGGAAGATCTTTATTACAGGCTTCGGGGAATGACTGTGGACCTTCCGCCCCTCAGGGACAGAAAAGAGGAGATTCCCCTTCTGATCCGGTCTTTTAGGATCGCATGGGGAGAAAAGTATGGCGAACCGGTTCCCGAATTCGATGGTTCGGCAATCGACTGTTTCGCAAAGTATGCCTTTCCGGGGAACATTCGCGAGCTCAAGCATCTCGTCGATCTTTGCCTGGCCCTGTCTTCGGATCAGACAATCACGGAATTCAATCTTCCGGAACCTGTCCGAAAAATCCTGTCCGAGAGTCCGTCTCTTGGGGAGGAGCTAAAAAAAACCGCGTCCCAGGAACAGGAATGCGAGCCCATGAGGGCGACCCTCTCCTCGGTCGAGAGAAAGATGATCCAGAGAGCCCTTGCCGACAATCAGGGCCGCATATCTGAGACCGCAAAGATCCTCTCCATGAGCCGGATCACTCTTTGGCGAAAAATGCAAAAATATGGTCTGGACAAGAGGCATCCCTTCTCTCCCTGACCCTCATGACCTCTCTCCGGGTTCTGGCCGGCCTGGAACGACAGTCCGGGGCACTTCTCCGGGTTCTGGCCGGCCGAATGCCGTAAGGCTTGCACCCAGCGCTTCTTGCAAACGAACCGGTTAACTCAAAACGGTACCGGCGAGAGACCCCTGGCGATGATTCATCGGAGGAAGAAAGCGAAGGGTTTGGAGAGAAAAATGAAGAATGAACCGACGAATGGGTGACAGAAAAAATTTGGTTCATTTTTTTGTTGCAGCCGATGGAAATGTGTTGGTGCGAGAGGGGGGACTTGAACCCCCACGGGTTTCCCCGCCAGATCCTAAGTCTGGTGCGTCTGCCATTTCGCCACTCTCGCTCGGAGAGCTTTCATTCTAGGAGGTTTCGTTCCCTTTGACAATTGCCGGAACGAATGGATATCGTCTTTTTCTTCGTTTCTTCGCTTTGGGAAATACGCTCTTCGCCGGCATCCTTTTCGCTATGACCCGCCCGTCCCTTTCGACCCCCCTGTTCGAGTTTTCACTGCTCGCAGCCCTCCATGCCCTGGTTGTGGGCACCCTTGTCCCGCTTCTCCTCGACAGGTTTAGACGGGATTCCCCATTCTTTCGTGTGTCGGGGCTCTTTATTGCCACCGGCGACCTGGTCTTGATCACGGGGTTCCTCCTTCACCCCCGCTCCGCCCTTCCGGAGGAGGGCGGTCTGATGGTCACCGCCGGAATCCTGATGGCGGGTGTCACGCTTTTCTCAGGATCGTGGCGATTCCTTTACTGGACGGCTCTTTGCGGTGCGGCCACCCTGGGCGTCCTCCTCGGGGCCGTCCTGGCCCGGTCGGCCGTCGACCCCATTCCCTTTTCGATGATAGCCGCCCATGGAGTCCTGGGGGCCGGGCTCGGACTGTTTCCGCTCTTCTGGCTTCGGACGGAGGGCAGGATCGCTCGAAAGCTTCCCGTTCTGCTTTTCACCGCTGTGCTTCTCCTGTTGCTCATCCTCATTCTTCAAAACACCCTTATCTCGGGATCGATGGCCGTCTTCGCGGGGGGAGCGCTTCTCCTGGCCGGCGCGGGAGTCGGCAGGGAGGGGCGACTTCTTGGCCTTTTGTGTCTCTCCGTTGTCGGGGTTCTTCGTATTTCGGGCGTGCTTCTTCCGGGGGAATGGCTTTCCTTTCTGGGAATACTACTCCTGGGAGGGTGTTTCTGGGGGTATTTCAGACAGGGGAGGTGATGGTCAGGACGTTCCCGGCGGAGACTGTGTCGCCGCGACAGTCGGAGTCCCTTCGACGAGTTCGAGGCGATTGTCCATGATGCCGACCTTGAGGACGCTTCCGGAGGTCGGAGAGTGAGTCTGCCCTTCGAGATCCTTCAGGACGGGCAGAAGCATGGACTGAATCTTCCTTGTCAGTTCGGACGCGGTGATTGTGGATGGATCGACCTGATAGGTGATGAAGGCGGGAATTTCCGGATCGACCTCGATCGTTCCCCTGAAGGGATGTTTCTCGAGAAAGCGGGACAGGGTCTCGTAAAGCGTCCGGCGGGACATATCGGTGATGTCCAAATCGGTGTAGGCGGGAAACGGAACGATCAGGTCGAGCGCTCCAAGGGTCTCCCTGCTGAAGACCGGCAGAAAAGCCAGCCGTCGATTTTTTTTGGAAAGTGTGTCAAGGATCAGGTCCGCACGATTTCCGCGGCGAGCGATCTCCATGTCGTCGCCGGAAAACAGTGACGTGGCGAGAATGAGGGTGCTTCTGGGAACGGATAGAGACTTTCCTCCCGAGGTGATGACCCCCGAGCTCAGGTAGTCAGGGAGAAAATCCCAGGCCGACGGATGGGCCTGTTCGATGTTGTCGAGATAAAGGACGGCGTCCGGCCTCTCCTCAAGAATCGTGCGGAGCCCTTCGGGAACCGGGCTGGATTTTGTCGATCCAAGGGGGCGCTGGAGAATCATGCTGGCAAATAGGCGATCCGCATAAAGCCCCATGTCCCGGACCACAAGTCGTCCTTTGCCGGGATCAAGGTGATGCGCGATGGCCTGCGCCGCCTCCCTTTTTCCGGTTCCCCTCGGTCCGGCAAAGAGGAATGCGCCCATCACGGCCGCTCCTCCCTTTTTGATATCGTAGCCTGCGGCATCAAGAATGGATCGGATCTCGTCCTGGAACTCGGGACGACCCGGAAATCCCGGAAGGGATGCAGGTTCGGGCGGAGCCATCAGAATGGCACCATGTTCCTGATGTTCTTCTTCGGCCTCTCCCGTCTCCTGCGGAATTTGCGTGGGTTCGTCGAATTCGGAAAAATCGATCTTTTCTGCCGGAACTCCTTCGAGAATCCGGCTGAGGGCAAATTCTTCGAGCTCCGAGAAGAGGGATCGACCAAGTTCCGCTAGGTCCAGAAGGGAGGAAAAGCGACGTGCGATAAAGGGGTCGATTTTGTTGATGTCTTCGGCCCCGCCGATGAGCCAGACACCTTTGTCCTCATTGGCCTGGGCGAGCTCCATCACCTTCTGGTTGTAGATTTCTCCATGGTACCCGTAGTTGGAGAGCTGAACCTTGGGAAACAATTCTTCGAGAGGGTCCACGAAAATCATTGAGGGACGATTTTTTCGACTTTTCAGAAGCAGATTCCGGAATTCCGTTCCGTCAAGTTTTTTGTCATCCGGAGTCATTAGAAATGACACTCCGGCCTGTTGTGCCAGCTTTTCGGCGATCATGCGGCGGATCGGTCGATTTCTTCCGATAATCAGAATCGATTCGTGGGATTTCTTTTGCCGATTTGAAAAGAGTTCGTTGGCCCGGTTGACGAGAATCGGACCCATCGTCTGGTCTGTCAGTCTCGATCGGATCACCTCCATAGGGCCGGCCGTCGGATCTTTCCAGTTCTGGGCCTTGCGCCGGATGGACACATCGACGTCAAGCTGCCGAAGCGAGCGACGCAGCTTCCGCGCATAATCGCTGCTGTGGAGAACGACATCCCGGATGTCTTCCGGCGCAAATCCCTCCATGATTGCGGCCAGTTTACCCAGGTCGAACCCTTCGATCATGTCGGGGGTCAGGAGAGGAACGTTTCCGGGCAGAATCTCGTTTTTTCTTGATTCCTCAAGAAGAAGGCGGGCCAGGAGGGATCTTCTTGTCTCCACATCCGGCAAGGGGACGGAGAGGATCCAGTGGATGATGGGGGGAGAGGTGAACTGTTTCGGAATCTCCTCTACATTTTCGGCCGAGGCGATGAGGAGATGAGTCCGGTTGCGAGCGAGCCGTCCCAGGAAAATCTGGATATTGTGAAGTCCCTGCGGATTGGTCTGGGCGGCCGCCGAGATGGTTTTCCCATAGTTTTCGAGGTAGATGACAAGGGGATTGAAGGGCTTGATCTTGAACAGAAAGCCCTTCCAGTAGTTGTCCAGAGCGGATCCGTCGATCGAAAGAAGGGGTTCGAGGGAGAAATTGTAAAAAGGACGCTTATATTCTCCGGCAAGAGCCCGGGCGAAGATGGTGCGCCCGAGCTGGGAAGGACCGGTCAAAAGGATTCCGTTGGGAACAGCTCCGACCGTTTTCTGGGCGGATGCGACCTGATAGAAAATTTGCGACAGCTCGCCCTTGATCCCCGGATTTCCTGCGATCTGCTTGAAGTCCTCTCCCGGCACCAGAAGCCTTGTTTTTGAAACGGCGTTCGCTTCGTCTTCAAGCCCCATGCGAAAGAGCGCGACCAGGGAGAGGATCATGGCGCCCAAAAGCCACCCGGCGCCGGTTCCCATGCTGATCATCGATCCGATGGTCGCCGAAGACCTCAGTACGGCACCTGAGATCAGGAAAAATCCCCCGTAAACGATCGAGGAACTCCAGAAATAGATGGCCTTGGGCGCCATCCGGACCGGGTTCGGCTTGAAGACGATATCCCCATCGGAATTTTCAGAGTGGACCTGGGATGGAATCAGGAGAAAGCAGAGGGCGGAGAGAAGGGTCACCCCTCCGAGAATCCAGAGCGTCAGCGCCAGCGTCGGGACAGAGGTTCGGAAAAAGAGTCCGGATCCGATCGTTACCAGGGCGACGAAGCTCCATGTACCCACAAAGGGAAGGGAAGGGGGGGGAATTCCCCTGGGGCCCCGCTTCTTTTTCCCGGCTTGATAGGGACGACCGAGATTTTTTCCGATCCCGGCCAGAACCGCCGCGTGCATGAGAAGAAAAAGAAGGATGACAAGGGTGGACATCAGGGGAAACTGGTCATTGATGGGGTCTATCTCCCGGCGAAAGAAGAGCGAGGCCGAAACCCAGATGAGCCCGACAAGCATGAGGATGATCGGCTGCAGCATCAAGAGGTCTCCCCGCCATCTGTCATGTCCCCGTTCAGGGCCGCCAGGATCTTTCCGGCAAGCGTCGCCGGTATCGAGCATTTTTGCGCGATTTCTTCCGGATCGGCGGCCTTGAGCGATGCGATCGAGCCGAAAGTCTGGATCAGCTGTCGCTCCCTGGAGGGTCCGATGCCGGGGATCTCGAGGAGCCGCGACTGGGTCAGTGCCTCCTCCCGCACCTTCCTGTGGTAGGTGATCGCGAAGCGGTGGGCTTCGTCGCGGATACGAAGGAGAAGGTGGGTGGCCGCCCTGTGGGGTGGAAGCAGGAGGGGTTCGGGTAGCTCCTCGGCCACGATTCTCTCCAGATGCCCTGTTCTGGTCCTTTCCTTTGCGAGACCCATGACCTGAAAGGGAGACGGCTTTTTCCCCATATTTTTCAAAGCTTCGAGCGAGGCTTTGAGCTGGGGGCGCCCTCCGTCGATCAGCAGGAGATCGGGGAGGGGGTGATCGTCGAACTGCCGCTCCAGCACCTCGGCCAGCATCCTGAAGTCGTCCTGGCCCTTCCCGTACCGGATTCCGAATCGCCGGTAAAGGGATTTTTCGGGGAGTCCCTCGACGAAGACGACGAGAGATGCAACAGGATAGGCATCTCCCGTATTCGAGATGTCGACGCATCCGATGGAGCGGGGCGTGGCGGGGAGAGAGAGCAACTCCCGGACCTCGTCAAGGGTCCTTTGCCGGTCCTCCTGGCTTTTGACCCGTTCACGAAGCGCCTCCCGCGCATTGTCGATGGCAAGCTCCAGCACGATTTTCCTTTCTCCCCGCTTTGGATGGAGCAGCGATACGCGTTCTCCTCTCTTTTCGGTCATCCATTCGAGGGACATGAGGGCCGAAGGAGGCAGGGCATGGGAGAGAAGGATTTCCTGGGGGAGAACCACGGTCTCTGGGGAGTAATGCTGCTCGAGAAAAAGCAGGAGCAAATCTTCCGGTGCCTCTCCGTCGGGATTCCGGAGATGGGCTTCCCTCCTTCCCGAAATCCTTCCGTTTCTGATCGAAAGGAGCTGGATCTGGACCCAGGGCCCGTCACAGACCAGAGCGACCGCATCGACAGGGTGGCGGACTGAAAATTCCACCGTTTGCCTCTCGAGAACCGTGTGGACGCTTTCGATCTGTCGACGGACCTGTGCGGCCTTTTCGAATTCTAGGCCTCGGGCGAAACGGGCCATTTCCGCATAAAGATGATTTTCCAGGTCCCGATTTTTGCCTTCGAGGAAGAGACGGACCCCCTCTGCCATTTTCCGGTAGTCGCCAGGGGAGACCAGACCGGCGCAGGGGCCAAGGCAGCGCTGGATCTGGTATTCGATGCAGGGTCTTTCGATCGTTTTTCCAAGATCGAGAGTGCAGGTCGCCAGTGGAAAGAGCTTTGCGATCGACCGGAGGGTTTCCCTGAGGGCTCCGGGATTGGCATAGGGGCCGAAATAGAGATCGTTTCCTGGTCGGACGCGACGGGTCACGGTAAGCCTGGGATAGGTTTCTGACCAGGAAAAGCGGAGATAGGGATAAGTCTTGTCGTCCCGGAAAAGAACATTGAACCGGGGACGGTATTTCTTGATCAGGGTGTTCTCGAGGATCAGGGCGTCGAGTTCGCTTCGGGTGACGAGCGTTTCGATGTTCATGACGCGCTCGGTCATTTTTCGGATGCGGGGGGAGGATGGACGGGTTTTCTGGAAGTAAGATCGGACCCGGTCCTTCAGGCACTTCGATTTTCCGACATAAAGGACCTCGTCTTCCGCTCCTTTCATCAGATAGACGCCGGGTGAGTCGGGGAGCAGCCGAAGTTTTTCCTCAAGGTTCTGCGGAAAGCTTTGTGCAATGTCCAAAGAGGCGACTCCCGGGATGAAAGATCCCGATATTGTTGTGGGCTTGCGTGTCTCCTATAATGGAAGGACGGGTCCATGCTTCTGGCTCATTCAGGACCTTCCGACCTTTTTTACCAGTGTAGCATGGAGAGGGACGGACGGACCGGATCGTTTCTGGTCAGTTTGTCTGCTCCCAAAGGAGTTTCTGATGGAAGATAATCATGGAATGGATCATTCTCCTTTCCCTGATCCGGATGATCGTCCGGGTGAGAATGTCCCGATGAAGAAAGAGGAATGGTTCGGCCTTTTGCGGTACTTTCTCGGGGGGCTGTTCGTTGCAGTCTTCTTCTTTTTCATGATGTCCACCGGACCAAAAGGGGTTCTGGCGGGAGGGGTTTCTCTTCTGATCGGACTATTGGTCTGGGTGGTTTACCGCTTTGTCTTCCGGGAGGTTGATTAGAAGCGGCTCACCCTCGTCTCAGGATGGACCGGACAAACATGAGCGGGTCAAATGGGAGGAGGTCCGAGGCCTTTTCCCCGATCCCGATGAACCGGACGGGAAGATGATGTTTCTGGGCCAGGGCGACGACGACGCCTCCCTTTGACGTTCCGTCGAGCTTTGTGAGGATCAGGCCGCTCAGTGGGGCGATCTTCCTGAACTCCTCGAGCTGGGAGAGGGCATTCTGTCCGATGGTCGCATCCAGGACCAGAAGGATTTCCACCGGAGTCTCCGGATCGTCCTTCCGGATGACGGATCCTATTTTCTGGAGTTCGGCCATCAGGTTGTGCTTGTTCTGGAGCCTCCCCGCCGTATCGATGATCGCCACATCCAGCTTCCTCGCGCGTGCCGCCTTGACCGTATCGAAGGCCACCGATGCGGGATCGGCCCCCGGTTTCTGGTAGACGACGGGGATGTCGAGCTGGTCCCCCCACTTTCTGAGCTGTTCAATGGCGGCGGCGCGGAAGGTATCGGCTGCCCCAAGGATGACCGTGCGGCCCTGCTCCAGAAAGTGGGATGCCAGCTTGCCGGTTGTCGTTGTCTTCCCGACCCCGTTCACACCAACCATGAGAATGACGAGAGGCCCGGTTTTCGGAGGGGCCTCCCAAAGGGGAGGGGTTCGAGCGAATTCTTCGGCCATTTTTTGTTCAAGGTGGGAGAGGCTTTCCTCGGGAGTTCCCCTGGGATGCTGTTTCTCCCAGTCTTCCAGATCGGAGACCAGGGCCCGGGCAACGACAGGCCCTACGTCGGATGTGATCAGGAGCTCCTCAAGATCCCGGTAGAACGCGGGATCCTTCCGGTTGAAAAGGACCTCGACCGCCGAGGCGATGCGCGTGCGCGTCTTTGACAGGCCTTCCCTGATCTTCTCAAACAAACCCATCAGTCTTGATCCCCTCCCTTCAGAAACGTGTCCGGAATCTTTCCGGAAATGGAAGTCGAAGTCCCACCCCCGGGCTCATTCTTTCGGATGGCCCTGGCCATCTTTTCTTCGGCCTTCTTCATCTCCAGAGCCTCTCGGTCGCCTTTCTCGTGGTCATATCCGAGAAGGTGGCAAAGTCCATGGATCAGAAGGTTCGAGACCTCGTCGTCGAAGGTGATTCCCAGCCTCTTTGCCTGATCGAGGGCCCGAGGAAGGGCGATGACGATCTCTCCCAGGAATCTGGATCGGGGCCCGGTGCCAGGGATGGCGGGGCCCGCTTCGAATGAGAGAACGTCCGTCGTCCGGTTCTTGCTTCTGTATGTGGCGTTGAGGGCCCGCATCCTTCGGTCGTTGACGAGGACGATCGTCAGATTAGCCGAAGATTTCCGGGCTGACCGGAGACCCCGGAGAGCGTGGCGCTCGAGCCGGTCCCGGTCAATGGTCAGCTTTCTTTGAAGATCAAGAAGGACAACGGCCATGAATCGTCCTAGCCGCGAGAGCGCGGGCGTGTTTTAGAACGCGGTCTTTCCGTCTTGTCGGGGCCGGAAGAAGACTCCTCTTTCCGGGGGGCTTCGTAGCGTTCGTAGGCTTTGATGATCTCCTGGACCAGACGATGGCGGACCACGTCGACGTCCGAAAAAAAGGTGAACGAGATTCCTTCGATTCCCTTCAAGACTTCCTGTGCCTCGAGAAGTCCGCTGTAGCGATCCTGGGGGAGGTCGATCTGGGTCGTGTCCCCCGTGATGACCGCTTTGGAGTTGAAGCCGATCCGGGTGAGAAACATCTTCATCTGTTCGACGGTGGCGTTCTGGGCCTCGTCGAGAATGACGAAGGAGTCATTGAGCGTTCGGCCCCGCATGAAGGCCAGGGGCGCGACCTCGATTTCGCGGCGATCCATCATCCGGTTGACCTTTTCCACGTCGATCATGTCGAAGAGGGCGTCATACAGAGGGCGGAGGTAGGGGTTGATTTTCTCCGCGATGTCCCCCGGAAGGAACCCCAGTCTCTCCCCAGCCTCGACCGCCGGACGGACCAGGATGATCCTCCGGAAGGCCCCTTTCAAGAGATGGTGGACCGCCAGTGCGACGGCAAGGTAGGTTTTGCCGGTTCCCGCCGGGCCAATCCCGAAAACGATATCCTTTTTATTCATGGCCCGGATGTATTCGAGCTGATGGAGGGATTTGGGGAAAATGACCCTCTTCTTGCTGTTGATGGGCACATACTCGGAGAGCAGATCCTTGAGGGAGAGATGAGGCGAGCTGCGGGAGACGGAAATGGCCTGGCGGATTTCCTCCTCGCGGATCGTGTACCCTGCGGCCATGAGGGAGGTCAGGTCGTTGATGACCCGGGACCCCTGTCCGACATCCTCTTCTTCGCCTACCATCGTCAGGACAGGTCCGTTGACCGAGATTCGAAGATGAAAGGCCTCTTCGAAGAGGTGGATGTGGCGATTCATCTCACCCAGAAATCCTGCGGTGTCCAGATTCGGAGGAAGGTCGAGGTTCTGACGAATTGCCATCAGCCCTTCCGGATATCTTGGGTAAATGCCATCGGGAGGAGGGCGTTTTTGTCAGCCATGTGGAGCTCTGCCGATTTTTTCAGGGAGTTCTGAGCGGAGGGCTCCTTGAGAACCAGGACCGGGACGGGTGAGATATGCATGAGGGAAGTCGAGACCGATCCGACCATGAGGCGTCCCAGAAGATTCCTGGCGTGGGAAAGAATGAGAAGGAGATCGTACCCACCCGAAACAGCCAGGGCGGAAAGAGTATGGTCCGCTCTCCCGGTATAGACGCCGGCAGAGACGACTCCCGGGGCGAGGTCGAGCGAGCGGGCAATCTGAACGAGTCGCTCCAGTGCCTCCCGGGCGACAGGCTCAAGGGAGACTCCGGGAATGGGAAAGTCTGAGGGAATTTCGTGAAAGGCCTCCAGGACAAAGGCCAGATGGAGCTCTTCAAGATCCGTTCCGCCAATGTCCCGTATCTTGCCTATAAGCTCCGGCGAGAGGGGGGACAGATCGGATGGAAACAGTATGCGCCGAAAGGAGCAGGACATGAATGGGCGACTCCCAGTGATCGTCGGTGGCTCCGGGAGACCCCGGAATGAAGCCGCTCCAGAATATCATATCTTGCGGCGGTTGATCCAATCACCCGCGAAGGGCAATCCCCCGATTTGGGAGAAGAAAAGGGCGGACAACCCGGTCAGGACTGTCCGCGCCGATGGAATCTCAATGCAGGGACAGGTCGAGCGGGGAAGAGCTTACAGCAAGCGTTGATTCGGCCGGCGAGGAGGACGTGGCGGATTCTTCATGGATGGGCTGTTTGGCGACCCAGTCCGCCGAACCGTTCACGCAATCCATATCTCCTCCGCAGCCGAGGCTCCGTTCGTACATAACCGCTTCCCAGGCCTGCTTGTCGGTGATCTGACCCGCGCTGACGAACCCGACCATTGCGGGCTGGAGGGGAGAGCCGTTTGTGACGACCCACACCATTTCCCCCGCTGTGCGGACCTGGTCAAACTTGTGGTTTGTGAAGTTCCGGGGAGCTGGATCCATTCCTGCTGCCCCCGGTCCGTCTCCCTTGCCTGAGGCTCCGTGGCAGGTATAACAGGTGCCTGCCCCGTTGAAAACATCCTTCCCCTTGGCGATCGTGTCGGCTGTAACTGAAAAAGGAGGTTTCATGGCCTTGGCCGCCGCGATCTGGTCTGCGGGAACCCTGGGTTTCAGAATGTCAAGCTCTCCCGCCTGGGCCGGCAGGGAAAACAGTGCGGCCATAGAGATTCCCAGAGTTGCCTGGATCCATCGTCCTCGTTGCATCATGTTGCTCCTTTCTTGATGGGCCGGTTCGGTTGATTCGGCCGGCTATCTGAAGTTGTATGGGATGACCTCGCTTTTTCAAAAACAAACAAGAAAGTGTCAAAAACACGCACAATTTCCAAATCTTCAAGAAATAAAAAAGAATTGTCGCGAGGTTCTTGTAAACATACCCCCGGGGATCGGTTTGTCAATGCAAGGCCCTGCGATCGAAGGGAGAGGAAAGATCGAGGCGAGATCGGGCAAGAATAAGGGGGAACCGGGGCTCCCCTTTTTGGAAGAGCGTGTTATTTGAGGATGAGATTGGTTCCCCGACCGGCGGTGGGATCGGCGTCGGGGGTGTTCATGAGGCTGGAAGTCCTTGGTAGGATCCCTCCGGGATTCCGGCCCTTTCATAATGGGAGAGGATGACCGCCGACCAGTCCAGCGATTGTCTCCCTTTTGCGAGGCCCGAAAGAAAGGAGTCCCGAAGAATGCCCCCGAGAGGCAAAGGGACTCTCAGGCCATTGGCAGCCTCGAGCACGAGGTTGATGTCCTTGAGGCCGAGATCCATCGTGAATCCGGCCTTGTTGTAATTTTTTTCGGCCATGATCCGCCCATAGTTTCCGTAAAGTGGAGAATGGAAGAGGGAGTCGTTGACGATTTCGAGAAAGAGGGACGGGTCGACTCCCGCTTTCTTGGCCAGCGAAAAGGCCTCGCCGAGGGTTTCCAGGGCGGCAGCGATCATGAAGTTCCCGGACAGCTTGACCAGATTGGCGGTCGAAGGTGTTTCTCCCAGTTGAAAAACTCTCGATCCCAGCGTGTTCAGAATGGGGATGACCCTTTGCACCGATTCCGCTTTCCCGGCGCAGAGGAGGCGGAGCCGACCTTCCCGCACGGCATCCGGCCGGCCGAAGACCGGGGCCGAGACAAATCCCTGGCCGTGGGCGGCGTGTCTTTTTTCTAGAGAGGCCGAAAAGTCGACGCTGATGGTCGAAAACGAGAGATGGATTGCTCCCTCAGGCATGGCGTCAAGAATTCCTCCCGTGACCAGGAGACTTTCCAGTGCCGTGTCGTCTGCGACCATTGTGGCGAGAATGTCGCATCGGGCCGCACTCAATGCCGGAGTTTCAGCCCAGATGGCCCCTTTTTCGAGAAGCGGAAGCGCACGGCTCTTGGTCCTGTTGAAAAGTGTGACCGGAAATCCGTCAGCCAGGAGGCGCTCGACCATGGGCTCTCCCATGTGTCCCGTTCCCACAAAGGTGATATTCATAAAGGTATCTCCAGGATATGACTGTTGATGAGGTGGACGAGGCCCGGGAAGGCCAGGGCAAGGAATCCTCCCAGACTCAGAAAGGGCCCGAACGGCAGGGCCTTTCCGAAAAGAGCCCCCCGATTGCCGCGCGGCTTGAGATAGTGGACGGCGAGAGCGGCGAGAATGCCGGTGGAGGAGGCCGCCAGAAGGACGAGGGAAAGGTTCCGGGGACCGGTGAATGCCCCGATGGCGGCAAGCCAGAAGGCGTCTCCCATCCCCATCCCCCGGCTATAAAATAAGGCGACGAGCGCCACGGGAATAAAGCCAATGAGCGCTCCTTCGCCAGAGCCAAGAAGGCCCTTCCAGCCCATCGTGAAGGTGGAGAAAGCAAGTCCGGTTGCGATTCCCGAAGAGGTGAGAAGATGGGGAAGGCGATGATGGCGCACGTCGATCAGGGTCAAGGGCAGGGCAAAGGAGAAAAAAAGGAACAGCGCAACCCGTTCCTCGATGGATGCTGGGAAAAAAACGACAAAAAGAAAAAAAAAGGAGGTTGCGAATTCTGAAATCGGAATTTCAGGGAGAATGCGATGATGACATCGTCTGCATCGTCCTCCCGAACGCATCCAGGAAACCAGGGGGAGAAGTTCAGAGAGGCCAAGAGGGGTAAAACAGTGATCGCACCGGGAGCCGGGAGTCGCGATGGAGAGTCCCTGGGGAATCCGAACGGCCAGGACCCCCAGAAAGCTTCCCCAGATACCGCCGGCAAGCAGTGCCGAAAGACCGATCAGGAGATTGGTCATGGCATGTCTCCTGACGTGAGACCCATAGGGTGGATCTAACTCTGAACCCCTGTTTCCTGAGGCTTGGGAGCCGACTCCTCCCGGGAAGGGTCCTTGAGTCTTATCTGAAAGCCCAGACGGAGCAGGATGTTGATCCGCTCTTTGGTCATCCGGTCTCGTTCCTCCTTGGTGGACTTTTTCTTTTCAAGGAATGAAAGAGAGTTTTTGATGGTCTGGATCGCATCCTTGATGGAGTCCTTATTCGTGTCGTTTGTCAAAGCGGCTGATTGCTCGACGATGTTCTCAATGTCGATTTCAGTCCATCTGTCGATATCGGTCCAGGGGCGAAATGCCACGGGGTCTGTTCTCCTTGATTTCTGGGCCATCGGCCCACGTCTGTCTTCGAAATTATTTTAAGATAAATCCGGGGGATTGTTTCGATCAATCCTTTCAGTTCGTTTTTGGCTGGGAAGCTTTTTGCGATTCCTGGGCAAAAATCTGTTTAATGTCGTCATAGGAAAGATAGCCAGACTTGACTTGGCCATCGACGATGAACACCGGTGTCGAAGGAACCCCGATGTGAGAGGTCAATGTATCGCCGGCTTTCGAAATGTCGGGAAGTGGGCGACTTTGGTCGATGCATGCCTGGACCTTGGGAGTGGGAATTCCCGCCTGGACCATGAATCCGGCAAAGATGGGCTTAAGGCCCGCTTTGTCGATATTTTTGAGGTCGACCCGCTGGTCAAGCTGATTGTGAATCGCCCAGAAGGCGGCCGGCTTCTCTTTATAGACGCACATTTCGAAGATTGCCGCGTCCAGGGAGTTTCGGTGGATGGTGACCTGCGGGTAGGGAATATATGTGAAACGGATGGAGGAATCTGACGCGACCTTGTCCTGAACCTCCCGGTTCCAGCGACGACAGACCGAGCATTGTTCGTCTCCGAACATGATCAGGGAGTGAGGAGCGTTTCCAGGTCCTGTGGAGGGAAACTTGTCCATCTGGAAAGTTGATGACGGGATAAAAAGGGAGACGGGTTGCGGGGGAGGGATGCTTGGAACGACAGCATAGTGCTGGGTAATGTCGAGAAGGGGCGTCGTAACGAGATAGCGATGATTGATGATATAGACAGGAAGAACAATTTTTTGAGCTCCGACGATTATCGAAAAAGGAAGTGCCAGAATGTCATTGTCGACTGCCTTGGGGGCGAGCCAGGAAAAATCACGGTAGGGAATGCGCTGGCGGGCCAGGGAATCGAGAATGACCTTCTGGAATCGTTTCTGAAGCGCTGCAGGGTCGTCTGAGACCGGCGCACTCGAGATTGCGGGAGATTGCACTGAAGGGGATGGCCCCGAAGGGGAAGCGGCCAGGGCTTTGCCGAAGTCAACGCCTCCGGAAAGTGAGACCATGAGTCCCAAAAAAACCCAAAAAACAAGGGATCGGTCTCGAGCGAAAACGCGTTTTAAAAATCCGCTCCGTGAAAAGCTGCTTGAGAAGGCAAACGGCATGTTATGGTCTCTCTATGGTTACCAGATTCTTGTGTTTCCCGATCCGTCCCATATTCATTAGAAAGGGGCCAGGGGCTGGCAATGTCCTTCCCCTGTTCCCGGTATCGGGGATCTCTATCGTCGAGATCGGCATAGAGTGGAGCGGGGTCTGAACATAAAAAACTTTTCGGGACATATCCTTCTGGCCAGAATCGGAGTCCTTGAGAAATATCAGGCCCGGAATTGGTGAGGGACGGCGGTGGAGAAGCGTATGTCCGGATCGGTTTTTGGACCGCATCTTAACGATGCTAGCAAACGGGGGGTAAAGATTCAATCTTCCCTTGGAGGATGGAGGGAAGGGAGTCTTGAAATCGAGGTGCTGAATGGAGTAGCCTTTTGACGATTTGCCATCTTTGTTTCCGATAGTTGCTCCTGTAGCTCAATTGGCAGAGCACCCGCCTTGTAAGCGGAAGGTTCTCGGTTCAATTCCGAGCAGGAGCTCCAGCTTTCGACTACTCCCCTCTATTATTCTTATTTTCTTCAGGACACATGATGCGCCGACAGGGGTTTGGGTCGTGTCTGGTCCATGACATCTGTCTCGTTTTTGTGATTAAATAGAAAAAGGAAGATCTGGGGAGAATTTTTGATGCCGGTAAATGTTTGGCATCACGTTTTGTGGAGAGGCCATGAGTCAGGAATCGCTTGAAGCCCATGACCTGATGGAGTCGCTCAGTGAGTCCATCGAAAAGCGCGAAGAAAAAAGAGATCAGTGGAATATCAAGGTGGCGTTGACCACCTCTATCCTGGCTGTTTTTGCCGCTTTGTCAAATCTTGAATCCGAGCAGAAAACCTCGGAAGCGATCATGCTGAAAAACTCGGCCATCTTTTATCAGGCCAAGGCCTCAGACCAGTGGTCTTTCTATCAGGCAAAAAAGATCAAGCTCCATATGTCCGAGAATCAAATTCACCTGGTGGATCTTATCCATTCGTCTCGGAGCGAAAAGGACCGTTTGGAAAAACTGATTTTGAAATACAAGGGACAGGTCGGGAAAATAAAAAAACAGGCCATGGGGTTCGAGGAAGAGCGTGATCGGATGAATGCGCTGTCGGACCGCTCTCTGGCTCACCATCATGCCTTCGCCCTCAGCGTTGTCTGTTTTCAGATCAGTATCGTCCTTTCGTCAATGGCCGTCATGCTGAGAAGAAATTCCCTCTGGTATGTCAGTTTGGGGCTTGGAGGCTTGGGAACATTGGCTTTTGTCAACGGTTTCCTCATGTTTTTCCATCTTTAGGCAGGTGATTTCGATGGGATGCTTTAGAAAAGAGATTCGGGCTGTCATTTTTTGTGGGTTGCTTGTGATGGCAGGCTGCCATTCCTCTCCGGGGACATCAAAAACGGCAGAGGTCCCGGAGGCCTCTACCCCTTCTCCCTCTCGAACCGCAACCTCACCTTCGGTCCTTCCCGGACAGCTGGGGGGGGCCAACTCGTTTGTCCCCTATGCGGACAAGCCGCCCCTGGGAACTCCCGTTGAAACGCATTGACAGGGATGGCGATTGACGTCTCATCCTTATACACGGGGCAGGGGGTTGATTTATTAAAGGAGATCTGTAGAATATGTCCGATAACCCCGTTTTGCCCCCCTCCCCCGACCGATTGACCGAAGAGATCTCTCTTCTCCTTGTTTCAATGGGACTGACACTCTACGATCTTGTGCT
>DAHWGX010000014.1 GCA_027335985.1 Nitrospirota bacterium
GACCGAGGCGCGGGCCTTCAGAAGGTCGTGATGGCGAGAGGCGGCCCGGAGCATGATGGTGTGGTGTCCGCTGGGCAGCTTGAGGGTCACGGGATCGTCGTGGGTCGCTTCCAGAAAGTTTCCGTCCACGAAGATGTGGACATGGTTGGCCCGTCCTTCCTTGTGGTAGGCGTACTTGACCCGGACCTTTCCGGAAACCGTCGCGCCGTTTTTTGGCGAGAGAATCTTGATTGTGGTCTTGGCAAAGGCAGGGGAAACCGGAAGGAGGAGTATCGACCCGGCCAGCGCTGCCATCGTCAGTCTGTTCGAAAAGAAGGAAGAAAGGGGCTTCCGGGCTGAAGCTTTCATAAACATGCCTTTTTCATGGATCATCGTGTCCTCCTCGTGATGAAGTCAATGATTCCCGTTATCATCCATGCTCTCTGCGAATCCCCATGGATGCAAGAATAGTATGCGGAGTGGAACGAACGATGGTTCAACTCTACCACCAGAACAGTCCCCCGTAAAGGAAGGGGGGGTGGTTGTCGTCCGGGGGAACAGCGTTGACGAAATCCCTCCGTGTCCATTAAAATCCACAGTAAGGATGGTCATTATCCCCGCACCATTCTTTCTGTCGTTTTTTCTCGTAATCTTCACACGGGGCGATGCAGTCCCGTCAATCCCCCAAAACGTTCATCACCCGTCATGAGACCCGCGCCATGTCCGCGGATTCAAAAGGAGATTTTGCGATGCCAACGGTGACTATCATGCCTTCCGGAAAAACACTGGAGGTTCCCGCCGGAACGTCTCTTCTCGACGCCATTCTTTCCTCGGAGGAGGGGATCGGCCACAAATGCGGAGGAAAGGCCTCCTGCGGCACCTGCCATATCTTCGTGACGGAAGGCCGTAAGAGCCTTTCCAGGGTCGATCGCGTCGAAAACGAACGACTCGACGCTGTAGTGGGGGTGGGCTCCAAATCCAGACTGGCCTGCCAAGCCCGCGTCGGAGAGGAGAATGTCACCCTTGAAATTCTGGGCTTCGCCTCGGGATTTTGATTTTCTCCAAAGGCGCGGAGGGGGGCGAGTGCCCCCCATCGACAGCGACCTCTTCGGTCCGGCGATCACAGCCGATGTCCCTTTGCGGATAAAGTGGCACGGGAGAGCACGGCAGGGGGGGGTCTCGAAGACCTTGTCCGGGCCAGCTTTTCCGAGGATTTTTTCCGCATCCTCAAGCGAATGGGGCGATCAGACCCCCGGATTCCAGATCTTGGGATTTCAGCCTCAAGGGCCCCGGGGGCAGTCGCTCTGCCCGCGGGCCCTATTATTAGTTATTGGCAGGATTTCCCGATCCAGTTTCCTTGAGACCTCGTTCCGTTTCCTCCTTCCATTAAGCCAATGGACTTCCGCCTCTGGCAAGCCTTTGAGGGAAGCGTGAGAGGATGCATCGACGGGACAATATGATTCCGATCATGACGAACGCGCCAGCCCTATGAAATAATAACCGGACGAAAGTGCGATCCTGCGGTTTCCCATGATGGGCCGCGACGCTCCTTCAGGCTGTCTTGCGGGAACAGGGGAAGAAATTTTCATATTTCTGATAGCGAACGGAAAAAAGTCTGGTGAAAAACGTCGTTTGCCTTGGGATGATCGTCTTTTTTTTCGTTTCCGTCCCACCCGTTGCCCATAGCGCAACCCCCACGCCGGCTCCTTCGTCATCCTCACCTCCCCCTCCAGAGAGCGGGACCATGCCCCCTGCGCTTCCTCCAGCCGCCAAGGGGACGCCTTCGCTCCCCGGACCCCCGCAGCCGGCAGTTCCAGTGCACCATCGCCCCCTCTCCCTCAACGGGGCGGACGCCATCGCCGCCTACCGCAACGCCTGGAACCCGCTCACATCCGGGCCGGACCTCATGCCCCAGGCGGACACCCTTCCGGAGGGAGAGTTCAATGTCCGCTTCTTCATGTACGGGCGCTTCACTCAGGCCCAGTATTCCGACTCCGGCGGGATCACGGGGCTTCCGCCCGGGTACAGCCAGACCCAGCTGCTTGATCTTTTCGCCATGTTCTACGGTCTCGACCTGAACACCGAACTGGTCTTTCTCCCTTCGGTCATCACCACCTTTTCGACCCAGGGCGGAACCTCCCTGAACGGCGCCGGCTTAAATGACCTCAGCTTCGGCATCAAGCACCGATGGATCATCCAGGACCCCTTCACCGGGCGCCCGAGCTTCACCACGGCATTCCTCGTGACACTCCCCACCACCTCCTGGCTGGGAACCCCGGTTCCCGTGGGAGGGCTTCCGCCCATCAATGTCGTTCCTTCCACCCATTTCGGAACCCCGGCCTTCACCGGAATTGCCATGCTCCGGAAGAACATGAAGCCCCTTCGCTTGATCGGCGACCTCTACTACACCCTGTCCATCCCCGGGACGATCTCCGCCACGGCCGGAGATGCGCCGGTCTTTTCCCAGTTCGGGGACTTGGTTCAGTACCGGATCGGAATCGAGGACGTGGTGGACGACAAGCGCGGACTGGGATTCATTCTGGAGATCGCCGGGCTTTCGGGACTCCCCTTTTCGGTGGACGGCCTTCCCGTCAATACTCACCCCTCCTCGTTCAATCTCATGGGGGTCCAGCCCACGATCGAGTACAACCTCACCCCTCGTCTTGCCGCCTCCTTCGGGGTGCTCTTTCCCGCTTTTGGCAACAACGAGTACCTGGCCACCACACCGAACTTCTCCCTCTGGTATTACTTTCAGGGAGGGCAGGACCACCTCCTTCCCCGATAGGGCAGCCGCCATCTCCCATCCCCTTTCGGCCCATTCCGGGCCTCCCATTGAGGCCCTTCCCGAGGTCGTCGGCCCGGTCTTGACGATTCCTTCTGCGCGATGGTGTAAAATGTAGAAGGGAATCCGTATGGGCCAGGCAGGCCCGAAAGGTCAAGTCTGAAGAGGAGACTGTTCCATGACATTCATTCAGGCGCGCGCGCTTCCCACGGGGTTTCTGCTCGCCCTCGCCCTTTTGTCTGCCGGTTGCCAGACTTCGCCGGCCGTGAACTACGTTCCTCCCTCTCCGGGAATCCCCGTCCAACGGGGTATCCCCCTCCGCGAAATCGTCACCGACATCGAGAAGCTTCTCCACGACGTCTCGCTTCGAGGCGGCCAGAAAGTCCGCGTGGCGGTGATCCGCTACACGACTCCTTCGGGAACCTCCCGAACCTTCGGCCGATATCTCTCCCAGAAAATCGGGGAACGGCTGTCATCGGATTCGGGAATTCTTCTCATAGACCCGGGACAGGTCTACGAAGCGCTCCATGAGATGGGGATCGATCAGGGGCTTCTCGATACCAAGAGCCTCCTGGAGATCGGACAGAAAGTGGGGGCCGACGTCCTGGTTGTCGGAACCTATACCGATCTCGGGCAGACCATCGACATCCAGTCCCGCTTGCTGGCCCTTCCCGGCGCTCAGCAGCTTGGGCTCTTTTCCCGGAAGATCCCGAAGACCGGAGAGGTGTTGAACCTCATCAAGGTCGGTCCTTAACCCAACTTCGTCATCAAAGGAGATGTCCCATGGAGACGATCCCGAGACTCGCATCCTCAAATCCTTCTTGCGAAGACAGCCGGACAAGGGCCAGGGGGCGTGCGGCTGTGGCCGTCCTGTCTCTTTTCGCCCTTTTGCTCTTGCCCGGCTGCATCGAGTCCATCGACCCTGGCAAGGCGGCCGTCCTGTGGACCATCAGCCAGGGGACGGACACGAAGACGATCTACCGGGAGGGTGTCCAGGTGATCGCTCCCTGGAACGAACTTTACATCTACGACCTCCGGACCCAGGAGGCCCGCCTTTCCCTTCATGTCCTGTCGGTCAACGGTCTGGCCATCGACATGGATTCCTCCGTCCTCTACAGGGTCCAGGGCAAGGCCCTTCCCACCTTGCAGGAAAAGGTCGGTCCGGACTACTATCATGTCCTGATCGCCCCCTACGTCATGAGCGAGGCACGCAAGATCGTGGGGCGGTTCACCCCCTCCCAGATCTACTCGAGCCAGCGGGAGACGATCGAACGGCTCATTCTCGAGGGAATCCGGGAAAAACTCCGGAACTACCCCCTCACCGTCGAAGGCTTCCTGATCCGGGACGTGCGTCTTCCCCGCATCATCCGGGTGGCGATCGAGCGCAAGCTGACCGAGGAACAGAACTACCAGCGCATGGAATACGTGCTTGACGTGGCCCAGAAGACGGCCCAGAAAAGGCGGATCGAGGCCCAGGGTATTTCAGCCTTCCAGAAGATCGTCCAGGAGAACCTGACCAGAAGCTACCTGACCTGGAAGGGCATCGAGGCGACAGA
>DAHWGX010000018.1 GCA_027335985.1 Nitrospirota bacterium
GGCCATTGCGAAGTCGATTATTCCGGCGATCCGGTCCTGTGGTGGGACGAACGGAACCGCCCCCAGAAGGCCCAGATCTTTGTCGGGATTCTCTGCCACAGCCAACTCCTGTTTGCCCTTGCGACCGTCGACCAGAAAAAGGCCAGCTGGCTCCTGGCCCATCAGACGATGTATGCCTCTTTTGGCGGGGTGAGCCGCGTCACCGTCCCGGACAACACCAAGACCGGGGTCCTGAAGGCCCATCTCTATGATCCGGATCTGAACCCCGCCTATCTGGATCTGGCCATTCATTACGGAACGGCCGTGGTTCCGGCCCGGGCGGGTCGCCCCCGTGACAAATCCTTCGTGGAGGGCGCGATCGGCATCCTTCAGCGGCACATCCGCTGGAGCTTTCGGGACCACCGCTTCCGAAGCCTGTCCGAGATCAACGAGGCCCTCTCGGTCCTGATCGCCCGGATCAACGACCGTCCGCACACCCGATTCCGGATCTCCCGCCGGGAACGCTTCGAGAAAACCGAAAAAGCCGCCCTGAAGCCTCTCCCCTCCGAACCCTACAGTCTGATCGACTGGAAGGTGTGCCGCGTCCATCCGGACTCGACCATCGCGCTCGAGGGCGCCTATTATTCCGTTCCCTTTCTCCATCGCGGCAAGGAGGTCCGGGTGCGGCTCACCTCCCGCCAGATCGAGATCTTCGTCGAGACCGAACGGGTTGCCCTCCATGGGCGCTATTTCGGCCATTCCGGCCACCGGATCGTGGATCCGGTCCATCTTCCCCCCAATGCCCAGGCCTATCGGGAAGCGACGCCGCAACACCTTCTCTCACAGGCCCAGGGATTGTCCCCGGCCTTGGGCGCCCTGGTCGATGAGCTGTTCCAGGAAGACAGCCTGGCCCACCTCCGGCGGGTTCAGGGTCTCCTCCGCACCGCCCGAACCGAACGGGATCTCCTGGGTCCCGAGCGGGCTGACGCTGTCCTTCAGCAGGCCGTCACCCTTCTTCGCTCCCGGGGAACCATCCGGGTCCGGCTCTTTCAGACCCTCCTCCAAAGCCTCCGGACCCAGTCTCCCGCTCTTCCGGACCGCACGCCTCAGCGCAGGCCCGGAAATCCCATGCTGCGCTCAACACCCACCCCACTTCACAAGGAGACTGTCTGATGACCCTGTCCCATACCCGATCCCTGCTGGCTGACCTCAAACTTCAGGGCATGAACGCCCGGCTCGACTGGGTGCTCGATGAAGTCCGCCGCCACAACTGGACTCTTGAAGAAGCGCTCGATGCCCTGCTCCAGGCCGAGAGCGACTTTCGAAGGCAACGGGGCATCCGGACCCGTCTCCGGGCCTCCCGCATCAAGGGACAGGCTCGCTTTGAGGACTATGACTTCACCGCTCCCCGTTCCCTGACCAAGGTCCAGTTCAAGGAGATCTCCAGTCTCTCTTGGCTCCACTCCGGTCGCCCTCTGGTCCTGATCGGGCAGACGGGAGTCGGCAAGTCCTTCCTTGCCCAGTCCGCCGGAGCCCAGGCCTGTCACATCGGCAAGACCGTTCTCCACTTCTCCGTCACGGAATGGCTCGATGAACGTCAGGAGGCTCACCGGACCGGACAGGTCCTGAAGTTCCGGAAACGGATGGTCAAGCCCGACCTGATCGTCCTGGATGACTTCGGACTCAAGAAATTCACCGCCGAAGAGTCGGAAGACTTCCGAGAGCTCCTGGAAGAACGCTCCTTCGGGAAATCCCTGCTCCTGACCACGCAGCTTCCTTTTGACCACTGGTCGGAAGTCATTCCCGATCCCGTTCTCTCCGAGGCCATCATCGACCGTCTGGAAGGCCCAGCCCTGTCGATTCGGATCACGGGAGAGAGCTATCGCAAGTATCGGGGTAAGAAAGTAATGGCAGGAGAAGAAAAAACCAGATAAAATTCGTCGCTGACGCTCCGGGGTGGATCCCAATCAGGAAATCGGGTGGATCCCTACGAGGAAATCACGTGGCTCCCATCCCAGGAAATTGGGTGGCTCCCTTCGGTGAAATTTTGCAGTGTTCTTCAGCCAACCGATCCAAAAATTGGCGGATTTCTACAGGCGTCAGAGGACCCTGTTCCTCAAGCAGAAAGGCGACAAGATTGTTCAGATCCTCAAGAGTAAACATCTTTTCTCTCTTTTTTGAAAGTTTCGCTCATTCGGTCAGCATGCAGATTTCTGACCAGTCTTTTCATGGATGTCCCAACACCGTTCTTCCATGATGTCCGTTGGAACATTCAACCATCAACCACAGGAACCCCGGCTCCTCAAAAACCTGGTCGAGAAAAAGAGGGCCTTGTTCCTCCCATACCTCCAAACCCGTTCCACATCGCGGACACCGCAGGTCTATTCCTCGCAGAAATGATTGACGGATTTGATCCATTTCCTGATCTTTCAATGCCTCCCTCATCCGAATTCCTCCTGAAAATTCATACTTTTTGCCTCTCAAAATTATTATAGAGAACAGAAGAAGAAAATTGTTCCTACATCATCAAGTATGAGGATTTTTCTTGAGTAATTATTTCCCCTCCCTTCTCCTTCCCTAGGCATTTTTGTGACTTTTTATTTTATATAGGTCTATCTTGACATATATAGTTTTTTCCTATATAGTTTCTTTCAGATCACCTCACCCTGCCGGAGCGCAGCCCAAAAGCCTGGTATCAAGGGGACCAGGAGGGAGACGGGAGATCGGACGTCAGCAAAGGAGCACGAGGATGGTTCGGAAATGCGCCCAGTGCGGCGAGATTCTGATCCGGGAGGAGCTTGAAGATCCGGAGTTTCTGGCGAAGGGACGGTCCGAATTCGGCGGCCCGGTCTGTTTCGAATGCTTCGAGGGCCGCGTGCTGGAGACGGCTCCGGAAGCGGAGATTCTAGAGAAGATCTTTGGAGGAAGAAAAAGGAAATGAAAACGCTCGGACAACACATCAGGGAATTGAGAGTAGAAAAGAGTCTCTCGCTCCGGGAGTTTGCGAAAAGACTCAATCTTTCCGCCCCCTTTGTGTCCGACATCGAACTCGGACAACGCGACCCGTCCGAAGATGTCCTCGAAAGAATGGCCGAAGCATTTGGAATTTCCTCCGAAGAACTCCGCTCGTATGACATAAGGGTTCCGATTTCCGAACTCAAAATACTGGCCCAGTCCAATCCCGCCTATGCCATCGTGCTGAGAATGCTCGCCGACAAAAAAATCACCCCGGAAGAAATCATCGACCTGGCGGAAAAGAAGGAAGTAGAAAAAATCTCAGGAGGCCAGAATTGAAAATAAAAGAGGCAAAGAAGAAGTTGTGCCCGTTTTCAACCCTCACGAATCCCCTGGGGATACTCATTGAATACCGGGGCGGAGTCTGGTTCAAGACCCGTTGTGTTCCGGAGGACTGCATGGCCTGGATCGAAACAGGCAAGGACGAAGGGGTCTGCGGAATGATTCCGGAACGGAAATCCAGGCATGACGAGACTTCCGGACAAGTGCCCGATGAAAACGCCTGAGGAGATCGTTATTCATCTGAATGCGCCCCATGAGCCTGCCGGATCATATGATCCGGACCTGGTCCGGGTCTGCCTCTGGATCCTGTCGGGTTTGATCCTGATGGGCTTCGGAATGGCCCTTCATGGACATCCCGAAACGCTTTTGGCGTGGAAGCGATAGAAGACAGGAGAATGGAAATGACCATCAAGGACATCCGAATCGGACGAATCGCCGGGTCCGGAGGACCAGCGCCGCGCACGGGGACCCTACGAGTCCCGGTGTCGCAAGCGGAAGGAGCAAGGAAGGGAGGAGGTCCGGAAGTCATGGATAAAGCAAGGGAGCTCCCAATGACCGGCCCTGTTTCTTCTTGGGACTTTCTGAGCCTCTGGGATGTCCTGGCAATGCCTTCGAGCTGCCGGGAGCTGAAAGAGGCCTGGAACCGGATCCTGGAACATGCGGAAAAGATCGGGGCGGACGCGCTGGACACGCTGTGGGACTTCTATCTTGAGAGACTGGGAGAACTGGAAGGAAAAGCCGTCCACAGCCTTACCGAAAACAAAAAGGAGAAAAAAAATGGGACGACGGACTGTCGGAAATTCGCTGATTGCAGGGGTTATCGGAATCGTTCTTTTGGCCGGATCCATTAAGGCGGCTGATGCGTCTCAACAATCAGTTTCATCCAGAAAAATTTACCAAGTTCTTATAGCC
>DAHWGX010000025.1 GCA_027335985.1 Nitrospirota bacterium
GTCCGGCAAGGAGGTGGTCTTCTCAAGGGAAACAAGTTGTTCCCGAAGATTTTTCAGTTGGGAGAGGGGTCCGTTTTCGGAAAGGCTTTCCCAGTGTCTGTGAAGCAGTTTGTAGGTTGTTTTTTCAGAGTAAATCTTGACCCCAGCGGCTTGGGAAATCTCTGCAAAGTAGAGATCGTGGGCCAGAATCTTCTGCTCTGCGGTGAGAAGGACGATTTGTTTTCGCAATTCTTGAAGAGAAAGATTGGCAGCAGCGTCTTTCTTTTTCAAAGGCTCACCCTAATGTTTGGTTGTTGACGTGGTAGATTCCAAATCCCACATTTTTCTCCCCAGATCCTCACCTGTTGGGTTGTAATATCTCATGACCATATTCAAGACTTTGTGTCCAAGAATTTTTGCCAATTCGTGGGCTTGGTAAATCCCGGCAAGTCTTGTGGCTGCCGTATGGCGGAGATCGTGGAACCGAATGTCTTTTAGTCCGGCTTCCTTGGCTGCACTGGCAAAAACGGAAGTGACCCGGTCCGGTCCCAGAGTCCATAATTTTCCGTCCAAACCAACGACTTTCTTTTTTCCAAGAACAGCTTTCAAGGTATCGGCTGCCACAGGGGACAAGGGGACTTCCCTTGAATCTCCGTTTTTTGTCTCTTCCAGCTTGACAATCTTTTTGGTCAGATCGACATTTGAAACAGTCAATGACATGAGTTCTCCCCGCCTCATTCCAGTTTCAAACGCAAGGGTCACGATTTGTTGCATTTCCTCATTTAAATGTTCAAATAGCTTTTCTTTTTCCGACAAAGATAATGTTCGGTTCCTTCCCCTGTAGTTTTGTCCTCTGTGAGGATCGGTTCCCTTCACTCGGGTTGGGGCTACGGGGTTTTCTAGAGCACGCATACCCCATTTGGCGGCCGCATAGTTGTATAAATGACTGATAATCGCAAGTTCCAGTTGGATCGTCCGCATAGAGTATCCTTCGGATTTTCTTTCTGAAGCATACTCTGCAATATCTTTGGGGCCGATTGAGGCCAGATATCGGGAGGAAAGAGGGTGAGCTTTCCATTGTTCGATTCTCCCCTTTTCTCGTTTGTGTCCTTTCTTGTGTTTTGAGACTTCTTCGAGATACCTGTCCAATGCGTCCTTAAATGTTGTCTTTTCGCCTTCTTTTGTCGATTTGAAGATTCCCCGATCCATAGAGGACTCGATCTCTCGTGCCCACTTTTCGGCGTCCTCGCGCTTGTCAAAGGAACGCCTTTGAACGGGAAATCCTTTCCGTCGGATTTGCGCTTCCCATACTGTTGAATCCTTCAATTCACGTTTCCAGAAGGTTGCCATTTTTTCCTCTCAATTATTTCGCTGAGTGTCGGAAAAGTGTCGGAATAATTCGCTTGACTTATTTTATCACGGGTGTTGGAGAAGTAAAGAATGGCTTAAAATAATGGTGCCGGAGACGGGAATCGAACCCGTATTCCCTTTCGGGAGAGGGATTTTAAGTCCCTTGCGTCTGCCTGTTTCGCCACTCCGGCATGGGGAAGGATTGGTCCGACAGATCATATCCACAAGGAGGGGCGATTCTCAAGATGGCGATCGACCCTTCCTGCTTATTTGCCGGGATATGGGCCTTGCCACTCGTAACGGACATGATGGCCCTGTCCGCAGAAGATGACCGGCATTTTCCGGATGGGAGGCGTATAGCCGTTCAGATGGATGAGCGGAAGCTTTTTTGGGGGGCTCTGCCAGACAAGAAGGGTAAAGCAGCCGGTTTCCGTCTGGAACGAGATCATGTCGGGGGCATCTTTCTGGACGGGGGCGAGCGTAAACCGGATCCGGTCGGGTGCAACCCGTTCGAGGACCAGTTCTTTGGGAGGGGCATGTCTGGTCAGGATGCGGACTTTTCCTCCGGGATCCGAAATGGTTCCGGAATAGAATATTCCCGGTCGGGTTGCGATAACGGACAGGGAGAAGACATGGGGAATGTGTGAGAGATAGATTCCCTCGGTGTCTCGCTGAATCGTTCCGGGGAGATCGAGGTCTTTTCCAAAAGCGGCGGAGAACGAAGGAACGCCTGAAAGCATCAGGACCATCGCTGCCCAGAATGTCAGGAGGAGTCTGGCGGTTGAGGAAGAGATGCGCATGTCCTGTTTTGTTCTCCGTTCAATCATTCTTTTGCCTTCTGCCATTCATGACGGGGTCGTCGATCGCCGCTGTTCGAGATCCAGAATCTCTTTCGCGGCACATGCGGCTCCGGAAAAAGGGAAAAACTGATTTTTTGACTCCGGGGAATTCTGACAGGAGGCGAGAAAAGTTTCGAGCGTTTTCTTGAACGCTTCCGCATTTTCGGACGAGGCCGAAACCCCTCTTCCTTCCGCGACGAACCGTTCGACCCTCTTGTCCTGCGGGTCGAGCGCCCTGGGAAAGCTCAGGAGAAGAGCCGGAATCCTGACCTCGAGGAGTTCGTGGACAGTGTTGTATCCTCCCGAGGCGACGACGCCGTCAAACGCGGGCAGGAATGGCTTGATCGGCCAGACGGGAAGCCATTCCCGGGCATGGATCCCCGGGGGAAGATTGCGGGTCAGGGGTCCCGAAGCGTAGAAGAACGGGATTTTTCGATGGCGCATGAGGCTTGCCGTTTCCAGGGCGCGCTGGCGGGAGAGGGGATCTCCTCCTCCCCCGAACGAGAGCAAAAAAAGGGGAGATTCCGGCAGGATGCCGAGGCGCTCCCGGGCTTCCTGTCGGGAAAAGTGGGGTTGAGGGGAAACGATCGGTCCTGTCCACCGGATTCTGGGATCCTCCAGAAAACGCTCGGGAAGGGGAATGGACCCCCTGTCGTGGGGGACCAGAATGCGGTGATAGGGACGGAGCGCCTCCCGGAACAGCGCATCCTGCGATCGCTCGGCATTCTGTTCCCGGAAGATGAAGGCTTTCAGGATCGGCCACTCCATGACCGGCAGAAGTTCACGTTCCGGACCTTCCGGAAAGGTGTCCGTCACGAGAATGTGCGGGTCGAAGGATGAGATGGCCTGGAGTACCAGAGGGCGGACTGTCTGAAGATAGGACTTGGCGGTCAGTCCTCCCGACCGGGCCCGGTTCCGGCCCGGCAGCCGGATGGCGTAAAACGGAAACTCCTCCGGAAACGGGGAAGCCTCGGAATTGGTCAGAAACAGGATCTCGTGTTCCTTCGAATGCCGGGTGACGGCATGTGCGACAGAGAGGAGCCGGGTCAGGTGCCCGACTCCCAATCCGTTCGAGGCAAAAAACAGAAGACGCATCAGGAGCGATCCGGAGAGCCGTCCATCGTTCCCT
>DAHWGX010000049.1 GCA_027335985.1 Nitrospirota bacterium
TCGAAGAACATGTATTCGGGGGTCACGACCTTCTGGCGGTCCCCTGCGGTCAGCTCCACCGCCTCCTTCGTCTCCGCCGGCTTTTCTGCCGTGACATCCTTGACTCCTGCCGAATCAGACATTGAAAGACTCCTTAGGTGAGGAAAGTTGTATAAAAATGCCGGAAAAACATAAAGACGATCTTCCCGACAGGTCCAGAGGCTGGACGCTTGCGGTCCGGACAGCTCCGCTTCCATGGTTGTGGACGCAGGAGGCAGAGAGGTAGCCCGACTTCGAATCATTCCCGAATTCCCAATACACTATCATCAGTTTCCGAATCAAGTCAAACGGAAATGGGCATGCATTACTCAGCGTGTTCGTCCAGGCCCGCGGCCAGCTCATGGCGAAATTCCTCAGGAATGTTGACCGATCGCGTCTCATCCCACTTCCAGTCGGGCCGCTTGGTTGAGGCCCCTTTTCGAAGGTGTTCGATGTGATCCCTCCCTTCGGGGGTGTGGCCCCAGGGTGTGACGGACCCTTCCCCAAGGGCTTTTTCAAGACGGTCAAGGAGGGCCTCGAAGAGCGAGAGGTCTCCGACGTCGAAACCTTGGCAGGGATTCGAGGGAGCATCGCTGTCGTGAAGAACGAGAACGAACCCTTCATGACTTCTTTCGGCGTCGAGGTGGGCGAGAACCGCCTCAAGCCGCGATTTGGGAACTCCCGCGAGAATCGAGATTCCGGGTGAAAAGGGCAGGGAATCCAGGGGCTTCCAGTCCGGAATGTGCGCCTGGTCCATGGCGGGGACGAGATCGCGAAGTCTCGACAGGAGCCGCTGGCGGTGCGGATCGCTGTCGTTCCAGCCCCAGCGGGGGCTGGAGCCGAGATAGAGTGTCGGGCGGGACCGGGTCAGGATCTCCCGGACCAGGAGATCCATATCCCGGGAGGTGTGCTGTTTTTTCGAATCAGGGTGTTCCATGGAGGGATGCGCTCCTTTCAGGGCCGTGTGGGAATCCGAACCGTTGTCGGCGATTGGCCGTATGCGAATGAGGCGAAGATCGTCGTTCTTGTGGTGGTCTTTTGATCCTACGACGTGTCGAAGGCGAACGCAACCCGAAAATGGGGGAATACGGGGGAAGGAAGGTGATCCGTTGTTTTTTCCCGGATCACTCCCGGCCGGTACGCGCGAGGGTGAAGGATTGAAGGATTGCCCGCCGGATCTCGTCCGGGGTCGGAGGGCACCCCGGAAGCCGATGGTCGACCGGGATCACCTGGGGCGCTCCGTTCAAGACCGCATAGCTGTCGCGGAAAATCCCCCCGTCGCAGGCGCAGTCTCCCAACGCCAGGACGCGGCGTGGCTCCGGGATGCCCTCGAGCGTTTTCGTCAGGGGCTCTTTCATGGCTTTCGTGACGGGTCCCGTCACGATGAGAAGATCCGCATGCCGGGGAGAGGCCACGAATGTTGCCCCATCGGAGGAGAGGGCGGAATAGGGGTTTTCCAGGGCGAAGAGCTCCAGTTCGCAGCCGTTGCAGGATCCTGCGTCGACATGCCGGATGGCCAGACTCCTCCCGAAGCCCGGAGTGGGGGGCGGTGTGACGGGCCGGGACCTCTTTTCAGTGAGCCGGCCGGTCCGAAAAATTTTCACGAGAAGCTTCCACATTGCGCGTCGTCTCCCTCAAAGGTCGTGGCCGCTGTAGCTCAGGTTGAAGGATTTGTTGATCAACGGGAAGTCGGCCACGAGATTGCCCGGGACGACGACCTCCAGTGCGGGCCAGAGGAGGGCGGAAGGCTCCTGGATGTGAGCCGCCCGGATCACCCCTCCGGGCGACAGCCGGACCCAGGCCAGGACCTCTCCCCGGAAGCCTTCGACGATGCCCAGCCCTTCGGCTGTTTCCGGGTTGTCGGGAAGGGGCTCGGCAATGGAGTTTTCGGGTAGATGTTCGAGGAGGGCCCTGGCGAGAACCAGAGACTCCTGGATTTCAAGAAACCTGATCAGGACGCGGGCCGCGACGTCCCCCTCGTGGGCCAGGGCGAGCGCCGGAGGAAATCGCCGATAGGGGTCTCCCCCATGGTCGGCCCGGAGGTCCCAGGCCTGGGCGCTGGCACGACCGACGACTCCTCCGGCACCGAGCCGGCGGGCGACCTCCGGCAGAAGGACTCCCGTGTTCTGGAATCGGTCCTGGAGACCGCCATGGTCGTCGTAAATTTTTTGAAGCTCCGCCACCTCCGCCGAGAGAATCCTGTTTTCATCGAGAAGATCCCGGATGGCGGTGTCGTCGAGGGTGGCGCGGACCCCTCCGGGTGCGACCAGGTCGAAAAGATATCGGACTCCGAAATGGGTCCGGTTTCTTCTGAGCAGATCTTCCTTGAGGCGACCGAACTGGGAGAGGCCGAATCCGAGGCCGGCATCGTTGCCAAGGGCCCCCAGGTCTCCCAGATGGTTGGCGATCCGTTCCCGCTCGAGTAGGAGGGCCCGCAGAAAGCGGACGCCGGCAGCCGGAGTGAAGTCCAATGCCTGCTCGACCGCCTGCGCGAAGGCGATGGAGCAGGCGACGGTCGAATCTCCCGAGATGCGAGCAGCCAGACGGGCGCCTGAGGAGATATCCCGGCTTCGGAAGAGGCCGTCCACGCCCTTGTGGGTGTATCCGAGACGCTCTTCGAGACGGAGAACCTTCTCGCCTACGACCTGAAAGCGGAAATGGCCAGGTTCGATGATGCCCGCGTGGACGGGTCCCACGGGAATCTCGTGAACCCCCGGACCGAAGACGGGGACGAATGGGTATTCCCGAAGATCCGCCCGAGGAGTCTCCGGAATGCATGTTCCCGGAGGAGACGACAGGGGAGGAACGGACCAGAGTCCCTGGCTGATCCAGGGACGGGTGTCTTCCAGACCCTCGGGGGTGAACCCGAAGAGATCCCGGACGCTCCGTTCGAACCGGTCGACGGCAGGAAGGAAAGACGAGAGAGAGGGAAAGGTCTGGCGACCCTCTGGCGAAGACAGGGGGAGAACAAGGACGAACAGGCCTTCTCGCAGGAGAAAGGCGGTGCAGATCCGGGGTTCTGGAGCTCCGGCGGCCCACAGACCGAGGAAACGTCCCCCGGATGCGGCCAGGATCCGTGCCTCCTCGAAATAATCCCCCGGAGTCTCCTGGGGGATGATGGCGCGCGGAATCCCGTCCTCCCGGGGGATGAGGCAGAATCCCGGGGACACCCGTTTCGGAAAGGTGTCATTGTCCATGCGTGAGCCCGATCGACAGAAGTGCGGTGTGAAACAGCCGGCCAAGGGAATCCGGAAAGAACAGACCGATGACCAGTGCCAGGCCGAAGTGGATCCAGACCGGATAAAAGGTCAGGGTCGGGGTGGGAGATGAGGGGAATGCCGGCGCCTCTGAGGCTGATGTCATCTCCTGGATTCTTCGAAACAGGACCGCGAATGTGATCAGGAGGGCCAGGAGGAGAGGGGGGATCGCCCAGGGGGCCCGGGAGACGGCCGTCGAGAGGATCAGGAATTCGCTGGCGAAGATGGCGAAGGGAGGGAGGCCCGTGATGGCGAGGCCTCCGATCGTCAGGGCCCTGGCCAGTGCGGGTGTCCTCTCTCCGAGATTTCGGATTTCGGGGATCTTCTGGGATCCCGATGTCTGGACAACGTGGCCCACCACAAAAAAGATGGCGGATTTGATCAGGCTGTGGGAGGTCATGTGAAGAAGTCCGGCGAAGGCGCCCACAGGCCCTCCGAGTCCGAAGGCGAAGGTTGCGAGTCCCATGTGTTCGATGGAGGAATAGGCGAAGAGCCGTTTGATGTCCTGTCGTTTCCACATCGAAAGGGAGGCGAGAAGGACCGAGACCAGACCGAACCCCAGGAGAAGCCGGGAGGTCAGGTGGTTGTGAAGGGATCCGTCGGCTAGCACCTTGATCCTGAGGATGGCGTACAGGGCCACGTTCAGGAGAAGTCCGGAAAGGACGGCGGAAATGGGGGTCGGGCCTTCGGCGTGGGCGTCCGGAAGCCAGTTGTGAAGAGGGACGAGACCCACCTTAGTTCCGTATCCCACGATGAAAAAGATGAAGGCCAGTCCGATGACGGTGGGTTCCAGCGTCGTCTTGACCCCGTTCAGGTGGGTCCAGAGAAGGGCGGTTCCACCGGGTCCCAGGGTTTTTTCGGAGGCGAAATAGAGAAGGATGGTTCCGAAAAGCGCCAGGGCGATACCCACCCCGCAGAGGATGAAGTATTTCCATGCCGCCTTGACGCTCGCGGGTTTCCGGGTCCAGGCCACGAGAAGGACGGTGGCCAGCGTGGCCCCTTCCAGGGAGACCCAGAGGATTCCCAGATTGTTGCTGACGAGGACGGCCAGCATGGCCAGGATGAATATCTGGTAGAGAGCCAGGTAAAGGCGGGTCCGTTCCGCTCCCAGGTGTCCGTGTGCCTTTTCGATGGCCATGTACCGGAGGGAAAAGAGAGAGGTCGTGGCTCCGACGCCCCCCGTGATGACCACGAAGATCGCCGAAAAACCGTCCGAATAAAGCTGCTCCGCTCCTCCGGTGACAGGCCCATCCGTAAAGACCCGAAAGGCCAGGAGAAGGGAGAGGCCGAAAGTGAGAAAGGAGAAGAGGACATTGAGAGCGTCCGCCCCCTTGCGGTGTCCGACTATCCCCATGACGAGTGCCCCGAGAAGCGGGCAGAGAACGATGGCCGTAAGGATCAAGGGTCACTCCATCGAGGTTGTGTCCATGTGCTTCAGGTCGAGGCTTTCGAAGGTCTCACGGATCTGGAAGAAAAAAATGCCGAAGACGAAGGTCCCGACAAGGACATCGAAGGCGACGCCAAGCTCCACGACCATGGGCATGCCGTAGGTTGCATTGATGGCCGAAAAGAAAAGGGCATTTTCCATCCCCAGGAATCCGATCACCTGCGTCAGGGCCTTCCTGCGGGAGATCATCATGAGGAAGGAAAGGAGAAGGGATGCGAGGCCGACTCCGATCAGCCCTTTCGACACGGTGCTCGCAAGTTCCGAAATGGGGCCGGCGAGGGTGAAGGAAAAGACCGCGATGGCAAGGCCCAGTACCATCGTCGACGGCACGTTGACAAGGACCTCGACCTCTCCCTGGATCCGGAGCCTGTTCAACAGTCGGAACAGGATGGCGGGAAGCAGGACGACCTTGAACGCGAAGGTGAAAATGGCGGAAAAAAGAAGATGTGTCTCGGCGGACAGAATGGCTACGGCGAGAGTGCTCAAGGTCAGGAGGACCCCCTGGAGGGCGAAGATGCGGACGAGAGAGGTCATGCGCCGGAGAGCCAGCATCGCAAAAGCCGACATGAGAAGGGCGCTTCCCAGAAACTGGACGAGGTCGTTCGCGAAGGGGTGCGCCGGAAGTGGCGGGGACATGGCTAGACCTCGAGGACGAAATGGATGAGAAAGCCCATGGTGGCCAGGAGATAGGCCAGGGCCGTGAATTCGGGTACCCGGAATATCCGGAGCTTCGCGAACAGGGTTTCGATCAGGGCAATCCCTGCCCCCGCCACCAGGAGCTTGGCGGAAAGGAACAGGAGGCCGGCCCCCAGTGAGCCGGGAGACAGGGAGGCCGGAAGCCCGGCCGGAAAGAAGAAGTCCGTTCCGATCAAAAGATAGAGAAGAAGTTTGATCTGGCTTCCCCATTCCATCATGGCCAGGAGAGGACCCGAATACTCGAGGAGCATCGCCTCGTGGATCATGGTGAGTTCGAGGTGCGTGGACGGGTTGTCGATAGGAAGGCGCCCGTTTTCCGCCAGAAGGACGAGAATGAAGGCCAGAAGGGCGAACAGCAGGCTCGGGTGAAAAGGAGCCGATGCGCCGAGAAGGGAATGGAGGATGGCCGGAAGCGCCGTCGACCGGGACCAGAGTGAGGCCGTGAAAAGGATCATGAGAGTGGCCGGCTCCGCCAGGAATCCCACCATCATTTCCCGTCGCCCCCCCAAGTCTCCGAAGGGAGTGCCGGCGTCCATGGCGCCAAAGGCCATCAGCATCCGGGCCAGGGAAAAGAGCCCGACCAGGACCACCGCATCGGCCACAGGAGCGAGCGGCGGATCGGTGACGAGCGCGGGGACAAAGAGGACGCATGACAGGAGGGCTGCGAAGACGAGAAAGGGAACGACTCGAAACAGGAACGAGGTTCCCTCTGGAACGATCGTCTCCTTCCGGAAAAGGCGGACAAGATCCCTCCAGGGCTGCAGGATTCCCGCCGGAGACCTGTTCGAAAGGACGGACCGGCAGAATCCGATCCATCCGGAGAGGATGGGGGCCGCGAGGAGGGCGAGAACAATCTGGACGCCCTCGACAAGGATGGCCGAAGGGAGGGAAAGATCTCCTACATCCATCGAAACACCGTGAGAAGGAAGATCAGCGTCCCGAAACTATAGACCAGATAAACGGAGATGCGTCCGCTCCGCACCTTTTCCGCCAGGGTGGCAATCGCCTGGAAAAGACGAAGGAGCGGACGGTAAAGGTAGGCCCAGTGCGGATCCTCGACGGTCAGATCGAAGACTGGACTCTTTTCCTCCGGTTCCGGGAGGTGGCGCTTCATGAGGAAAAAATTGGCGAAGAAATGGCGGATGGGCTGGGCGAAGGAGCCGGCCGAATCCTGCATGCGGAAGGTTCTTGTCCCGTAGCCACACCCCCAGACGGGGCTCTGACGGATGGAAGACTTTCCGAAAAGGCGGGGAAGCAGGAACGCCAGAGGCAGGAGAAACGCCAGAAGTCCCAGGAGGATCTCCGGGCTGTAGCTTGCCCCGCGGGGAGGAAGGGGGAGTAGCCACAGCCATCCCGCGGGGAAAGCGTTTTCGCGAAGAGGGGAGCCCGTCAGGGGCCGAAGGGCCTGATCGATCCACGACAGCATCCGGACGGGCGAGAGGGCGAGCAGGAGACATCCCCCCACCATCCAGGCCATCCCGACCTTTTCGGCCGTCGAGACTTCGCGGGCGTTGTGGGCCCCTTCGGAGCGGGGGAGTCCCAGATATCCGATCCCGTAGAACTTGACGAACCCCATGGCAGCCAGGGCCGAGGCCAGGACGAGGAGAGCGCCCCCCAGCAAAACCGCGCTTCTCAGGAGAGTTCCGGAGAGACTTCCCGCCTGGAGGGCCGCCTGAAGCAGAAGCCACTCGGAGACGAAGCCGTTTCCCGGGGGGAGCCCGGCAATGCAGAGGACGCCAACCAGAACGAAGCCCCCCGACACCGGCATGCGTCGGAGCAGCCCTCCCATTCCGTTCAGGTCGTGGCTTCCGGTGGCGTGGATCATCGTTCCTGCCCCCATAAAAAGGAGACTTTTGAAAAAGGCGTGGTTGATGGCGTGATAGAGGGAGGCCGCCAGGGCGATCTCTCCGGCCATGGAATGGCCCGAACGCAGGTAGAGGATCGCGAGGCCGATCCCGAGAAAGATGATGCCGATGTTTTCGATCGATGAATAGGCCAGCAGTTTTTTGGGGTCCGACTGGACCAGGGCATGGAGAATGCCGAAGAGCGCCATGAGTCCTCCGGCCAGGAGGACGGGTACGCCCCAGGCGTAGTTCAGATGATCCAGCCCCAGGAGCCCGAATAAAACCCGGAGGATCCCGTAGATGGCAGTCTTGAGCATGACTCCGCTCAACAGGGCCGAGGCCGGGGAGGGGGCGACCGGATGGGCCTCGGGAAGCCAGACGTGAAGGGGAATCAGCCCGGCCTTGGCTCCGAATCCCAGAAGGGTGCACACGAAGACGAGGAGGGCGGTCCCGGCCGGGGGAGCGCTCGTGCGCATGGCGTCGAAGGTGAAGGACGACAGCCCCGGGGACAGGCTGGACGGCTCGTGGGTGGCCAGGACGAAAAAGGCGACCAGGATCAGAAGGCTTCCGAAATGGGCCATGAGAAGGTAGAGGAAGCCGGCGTTGCGGACCTCCTCACGGTCGTTTTCCGTGACGACCAGCGCATAGGAGACGAGGGCCATGATTTCCCAAAAGACCATAAAGATATAGGCATCGTCGGCGAGGAAGACCCCTTCCATGGAGGCCAGGAATAGGGCGGTCCTGAGAAAGAAGGCCGGGAGCCTTGGGGGAGGAAGGCTCCGGAGGTAGCCGGCCGAGAAAAGAAGGATCCCGGTGGCCGCCCCTCCCAGAATCAGGAGGAAAAAGCTCGACAGGGGGTCCTGCCGGACGTGGAGAGGGAGCCCGGGAAGGCCTCCGGAGAGAACTCTTTGAAGTTCGGTGCCCCGTACGAGCCCCCGGATTCCAGAAAATGCGAGGACGACCCCTCCCGCGGCAAGAAGGAGAGACAGGGGTCCCAGAAGGCCTTCGGAGCGCCGCAGAAGAAAAAAGCCGAGGATGCCGGTCATTCCCCAGGCCAGAAGGACAAGCAGGCTTGTGTCGAGAGAATCAGGAAAGGGAGTCATGGATGGAAGGGGCGGGGCGGAAGGCTCTTCGCCTCCCGGAAGCCTTGCGGTTTCGGGGTGAAGAGTTTTATTCGGCCAGCCATGGGATTCCCGTCTGTTACGGATGCTCCGTTCATTATTCTGTTCACAGGTGTCAATTATATCATTTGATCTGGGGAGGAATGCAACGGGCTGTTCTGTGGGCAGTTATGGGGGAGGGATTGGATCGATCCTTGAATTTCGCCTCCCGGGGCGTTTAGGATGGAAGGGATGCTATGGAGGGCGAGAATGCGAGAAGATCCACGAGAAATCCAGCAAAACGAAATCGCACGGGAGATCGAGCGGAGCCAGGGACCGATTCCCTGGTGGATGGTCATTTTGATCGTCATCGTCTACGCCACCGCGATCATCCTGTCGCTCCCCATTCTTGGGAACAGGACCGGGCAGAACATCAACACCTTTTTCAGTGACACCCACAAGAGGGGAACTTTCGACTTCGGAACGGTGGGAGGAGGGGCCTATCTGGCCGGGGGATTTTTTGTGATCTATTATGTCTTCATGATCCGGCCCCGGCGCAAGAACAGGAAAAAGTCCGCCGATCTCTCCGGTCCCTGACGGGTGGAGACTGTCCGCGGAAAGATTCTGGCCTCGTTCCTTTTCTTTTTTACCTGCCTCACGACGACCGGGGCAGGAGCGCTCCTGGCGGGCAAGGACCCTTTGTCCTCCCTAGGCGGATTGGCCTCCGGAATTCCCTACTCTTTCACCCTCATGCTGATCCTGTCGGCGCATGAGGCCGGCCATTACCTCGTGGCGAGGAGGTATGGCGTGGCATCCCCCCTGCCATGGTTCATTCCGGCACCGACGCTCATCGGAACTTTCGGGGCTGTGATCCGGCTGCCCCGTCTTCCCGGAAGCCGGCTCGCCCTATTCGACATCGCTCTGGCCGGTCCTATGGCAGGACTTTTTCCGTCCATCGTCGCCCTCGCCGTCGGCATCCACCTTTCCACGTCCCTTCCGGGAGGAAGTCACCCGGGAACGGGCCTGGAGATCGGAGAATCTCTCCTCTTCCGTTTTCTGGAATGGATCTTTTCGACCGGTTCCACCGGCGACTCGACCCTCCTCCTCTCACCGGTCGGGTTCGCGGGATGGGTCGGACTGCTCGTGACGGCGCTCAACCTGATGCCGGTCGGGCAACTGGATGGAGGCCACCTGGCCTGGGCGCTCCTGGGGGCCCGGGCCCGAGGCCTCCTCTGGGGAATTTTTCCCCTGCTCCTTTACCTGGGCTTCCGGGGATGGAAGGGCTGGTGGATCTGGGCGGCTCTTCTTCTTCTCATGGGGGTGTCCCATCCGGAGCTTTCCGGGGATGGAGGCCGGCTTCCTGTGTCCCGGATTGTCTGGGGAGTCGCCGCCCTTGTCATCGAGATTCTGGTTTTTGTTCCCGTTCCTCTGCGATTTGCATGATCTTGTCGACCATCCAGCCGTGGAGGAATCCGTTGCTGGCGACCACCAGGGGGGCCTCGAGACGGAACGGGCTCCCGCATCCGTCGGAGACCGTCCCGCCGGCTTCGCGAACGATCAGCGTGCCTGCCGCCGTGTCCCAGGGAGACAGTCCTCTCTCCCAGAATCCGTCGAGCACCCCCATCGCCACATGGCAGAGATCGAGTGCCGCCGATCCCGAACGGCGGATTCCCTGGACCTCCCGGGAGAAGCCTTCGAAAGTCGCCATGTTTTTGAGTCGGGGGGTATCGGCGTGGCTGTATGAGAATCCGGTGGCGAGAAGGCTCCTCTGGGGAAGGCTTTCCCGGGAGACGGAGAGTCGCTGTCCGTCGAGGGTCGCTCCCCGACCGGCCGCCGCCTCGAAGTGCAATCTCCGCAGAGGGTCGACCACCAGGCCGTAGAGGAGGGATCCTGCGGATTCGAAGGCGATCGAGATGCAGAAACAGGGGTATCGGTGGGCGTAGTTGGTCGTTCCGTCGAGGGGATCGATGATCCATCGGTGGGGGCTCGCTCCGGACGGCATGCTTCCTCCGCTCTCTTCGGCGAGGAATCCATGGTCGGGATAGTCCCGGGAAATGGTTTCCATGACGGCCCGTTCCGAGGCCAGGTCGATCTCCGTGACGAGGTCGATCCGGCCCTTGTATCCCACCTCGATCGTCCGGGTCATTCCCTCGAGAAGGATTCCGGATGCGAGAGTTGCCGCTCTCCGGGCCGTGTCGGCGATTTGTCCGGGGAGAATTCCGGGGGGCCAGGAAATTCCTCCTCCGGATCTGTCTGCATCCTTTTGATTCATCGAACCTCCCATCTGTGCCCGGAAACCAAGAGCGTGTCGCCTCGCGCCTCGCCCATCCTAGCAGATTCCGCCCGGATTTCCATCGGACGATCCCGCCCGGAAGGGATGGGGCTATCCAGAGAGAGGGATCTTGTACGATAATGGAAAAATGAACCCTGACATCGGGGAGGAGGGCTGCACGTCATGTTTGTAACGATTACCTTTATTCGCTGGCTCCATCTTGTGGGGGCGGCGGCGTTGGTCGGAGGGATGGTCCTCCAGCTTTTTGTCGTGAGCCCGCTCCTTTCCTGGGTCGATCCCTCGATTCGCGGCAAGCTCGCGAAGAAGGCGACGGATTTCTATCTCCCGGTGTTCTGGGTGAGCCTTTCACTCCTCATCATGACCGGGGCTTTCGTCATCTTCGATAGGCTCGTCTCTCTTGAGAACATGGTCTTCCCATACAAGAACTCCTACGAGACTTTCTGGCTCCTGAAGCTGAGTTTCGTCGGCGGAATCGCCCTCTTGGGAATCCTGATCGCCCGGATGTCGGGCGAGATCCGGACGACGACCCGGCAACAGCTGGCGACGGGCCCGGATTCCCAGGAGGCCCTGAAGCTCGAGGAAAAGAAGAGCCGGCTGCGCCAGACCGTGGGGCTTCTCCGGAACCTGAACGTCGTCCTCGGCATCTTCGTTCTTTTATGGGCCGCTGTTCTCCAGAACATTTTCGGACTACTGATCCTCCGTTAGCTCCGCGCGGACAATTCGCGCCCCTACCCAAAGAGAGGAGCTTTCTTGGCGTATTTTCTCAAAAAGAACGACCGTCCCAAAAATGTCGCCGACCGGAAAATTCCCACGACGATGGCGACCCAGCATCCGGACAATGCGGCCGCCCCCTACTGGAAGGCCAATCAGGAGCCCTTCATCAGCACTCTCGACGAGATCGAGGAGTGCTACCGGAGCTACATCGACATCGGCTGCCAGGAGTACATGTGGGACTGGGAGGGGAAATACGTCGACGAAGGGGTTGTCGAAAAACTTTTTTCCTCGCATTTCGACTACTTCAAGGAAAATCAGATCGGAAAGGACGTTTTTCTCACCTTCCGGCTTCCGAACATCTGGTACGAAAAGGAATACCGGATCGCCCGGGCCTACATCGGGATCCTGACATTCGAGGATCTGGCGCGGGATCTGGGCGTCAAGACCCCGCCAGTGTTTGAAGTCATTCTGCCCATGACCGATGAAGGGCAGAAAATGATCTATCTCCAGCAAACATTCCGCAAGATTGCCCGCCTCAAGCACCAGGTGTTCGACGAGGAGGGCGCGGTCCGTGATCCCTCCTATCTGCAGGTCATTCCCCTGGTGGAAGGGGTTTCGGAACTGACCGTCTCCCGCAAGATCCTGCACGATTACGTCGACCTCCATGCCGCGGAATACGGATCGAAGCCTCTTTACCTTCGCCCTTTCATCGCCCGGTCCGATCCCGCCCTGAACGCGGGAATCGTTCCTGCCACCATCGCGGCCAAGGTGGCCCTCTCGGAATACTTCCGCTTCGAGGAGGAGTCCGGGATACCGGTCTTCCCCATCATGGGGGTGGGATCTCTTCCGTTCCGGGGCGGCCTCTCTCCCTGGAATGTTCCTCACTTCATCGAAGAATACCCGGGGGTCCGGACGGTAACTGTCCAGTCGGCCTTCCGGTACGACTATCCCCAGGAGGATGTCCGGGAAGCCATCAATCTCCTCAATCGCTCCCTCCCGGGAACCGTGCCTCTGGCCTATACTCCTGACGAGGTTTCTGCGGGCGAGCGGCTGGTCTCCATCTTCTCCAATCATTATCAAAAGACGGTGGAGGAGGTCGCGGATGTGATCAACAAAGTCTCGAGCAGCATCCCTCCCCGCCGGGAGCGCAAGCTTCATATCGGGCTCTTCGGATATTCCCGGGGAATCGGACAGAAGCATCTCCCCCGTGCGATCGGATTCACCGCCTCCCTATATTCCCTGGGGATCCCCCCTGAATTGATCGGGACCGGGAGGGGGATCGCCCAGGCGATCCGGGAAGGATACGGGGACACCCTTTCGCTCTTCTATCGCCGCCTCAAGGACGACATGCAGGATGCGGGGCATTATCTGAACAAGGAAAACCTCAACTTTCTCGCCTCGGAAAACCAGGCATGGATGGCGGTCAAAGAGGATATCGATCTCGTGGAAGATTTTTTCAAGATCGAACTGGGCCCTGTGACGGTCGAGCATTACCTTCACAGGAACTTCGTCTCCAGCATCTATTTTCTGATGCAGGAAGAGAAGGACTTTTCCGACTATCTTCTCAAGTCGGCGCTTCTTCGAAGATCCCTCGGATAGTCGGGTCGTCAAAGTGATGATTTTTCAGGAGAGTCTTCTTGGCCAAGTCCCTTGAAAAAAGGCTTTTTTTAAAGCTCGTCATGCCGGTGGTCGTTATGATTGTGATTTCCTGGGTCCTTTACACCGTCAAGGACCCCTTGATGAAGGGGGCCGCCTTCGTGGCGCTCCTGTTCTTCGTTTCCTTCGTTGTCTTCATCCTCAGGAAGCAATGGCAGGAAAAGGAGGACTTCAAGGTTCCCACCTGGCTTTTTGTGGTTCTTATATCGATTCTCATCCTATTTCTGACTCTTGTCGGGGTCCTGCCCATCGTGACAATGTTCACAAAGCCTCCCGCATCCTATCCCTGACACACCTCCACCCCTTCCCGGCCCTTCGGGCAGGGGGGCATTTTTTCCACATCCCGGGGAAAAATGCGACACTTACTGCTCTGCGAGCCATCGGCCTAGCAGGAATGGTGCAGTTCAAGTCATCATTATTTCATGTTTTTTAAAATATTATTTTTTTGGCATCCGCCTTGCTTTGGATTTGTCGTAGGGATATGGAAAAACGGTCAGTCGATCCGGATGCAGATCACCGGGAAGCCGGTAAGGCGGAATCAACGCTCCCAAGTGGGGGGAGGGAATGAGGATGAGATGGCAAAGAACGCTGGCGAAGCCGGTTGAGATCCGGGGGACAGGCCTGCATTCCGGAAGGGAAGTGGCTCTGCTTCTTCATCCGGCCCCCGAGAACCACGGGATCGTCTTTCATCGGTCCGATCTGGGAAGCGTCTATATCCCGGCGCATGTCCGATTCGTCTCGGCGGAGCGTTCGACGCTTTCGACCGTCCTTTTTGATGGCCAGGCGACAGTTCAAACGATCGAGCATCTGATGTCCGCCTTGAACGGGCTTTACCTCGACAATCTCGTCGCCGAGATCGACGGCGCTGAGCTTCCCATCCTGGATGGGTCGTCCCGCCCTCTCGTCGACGCCATTTCCGCCGCCGGAATCGTAGAACAGAAGAAGACCCAGAGATTCTATCGTGTCGTCCGGTCCGAAGAGTTCGTCTCTGGCAACAAATATCTCGCGATCGAACCATCCGACCGCTTTGAGGTGGATTACGAGATCGACTTCGGTCCAGAACTTCTTCAAAGGTATCGCTTTACCCTGAGCGAATCCTCCTACGGGTCGGACATCTCCCGCGCCAAGACCTTCTGTTTCGAATCGGACATCCACAAGATGCGCGCCATGGGACTGGCCAGGGGAGGGAGTCTTTCAAACGCTCTTGTGATGGGCAAGAACGCCCTCCTGAACCCGGATCAGCAAACCTATGCGGACGAGTTTGTGCGCCACAAGATTCTTGATTTTCTGGGAGACATGAGGCTGCTCGACCGCCCGGTGGTCGGACGTTTCGTCGTCCGACGGGGGGGGCACGCCTTTCATACCGAGTGCCTCCGCTCCCTCTGGGAGAAAGGAAATCTGGCCCTTTCCTCCGCCAAGGCGTCCGCTTCGGATGTCGAAGCGCCTCCCGTCCCCGGAGAAAAGCTCATCCCCCTCGGTCAGTAGGCATTTCGGCAAGCGCTCCCTTTTCGAGTCCTTATCCCCGGGCGGGTCTTTCCCGGGCCCGGGAAAGGGAGAGAATTGAGCAGACAAGTGGAGCCTCCGAAACTTCCGTCTGGCAGCCGAGACGGTATTCGGGTTCGAGCATCATGGCCTTGGCCAGAAAGTCTTCCTTGGGGTTCCGGGCTCCCAGCGAATCCAATCCCTCGACGATCTTTACGAGACAGGTCCCGCAGGCCGCATTCCCACCGCAAACGAAGCCGAAGGTGATTCCGTTGGCCATGGCTCCCTGAAGAATGGTCTGCCCCGGAAGAATCTCTATTTCACGATCGAGTTCGATGATCTTGACGGAGGGCATGGACGCTCCCTTCTCTGGTTTCAGTGTCCGTAGAGCCTGTCGACGAGACCACGAACCGCCACTCTGGCGACGACATCGAATGTGGCGGGAGTCGACGGGAAAACGATCTTCTCGTATCCACGCCCTTCCCCCACACCTTCCCAGACAATGCGGTCCTGCCGGATGTCGTAAATCCTGGCATAGACACGAACCTGTTCGGCACCACCGGCAATTTCGGCCATCTGGATCTGTGTCTCGAGCAGGTATCGGACTCCCAGGCGCTTTCCAAAGGTCCGTGCGGCCGTCATGCCCCGAATGCTGTGGGCCGAGATGTGCGGTTCCATCTGGTTCCAGAGGGAGGCGAGCGAGCTGTCTTTCCCGAGTCTTTGTCCGACCTGGGATTCAAGGAGAAGGTTGCCGGGTGAGGGGTTCCGGGTATTCATCTCAGTATCGATCAGAGCCCCGATGGCCGAGGCATCCTTCGCTGTTCCGGATCCGGCCACGGTGGGAGTGATCGCGACCCCGTCCCGGGTGAGAGTTGCGGGGGAAAAGCCGTCGGCCATGTAGGATTCTTTGGAGAGGTTGTTGATCGAGTCGGCGCAGGAAGGAAGCAATAAAAGAAGGATCGGGAAGGCAAAATTACGGATTTGGTTTTTCAGGGTCATCAGTTTTGTCCATTAATTGTGAAAAGTCCATGTGGGGTGGGGTTTTCTTAAGAATTCCCTCTTTCACGAAAATGGGGACCTGCCCCCGGATGGCGATGGCTACGGCGTCGCTGGGACGGGAGTCGATCGAAAACTCCGCACTGTCCGACAGCAGATGAAGGGTGGCGTAGTATGTCTCCCCCTCGAGCCTGTTGATGACGGCGGACAAGAGCTTCACATTGATGGAAGCCAGGAGGGAAATGAAAAGATCGTGCGTCTGCGGCCGGTCAGGGTGAGAACGGGCGAGGCCCATCGAAATGGCCTGGGCTTCGAAAGGTCCGACCCACACCGGAAGCGTCCATTCCCGGCTTTCGTCCTGAAGGATCAGAATATAGGCTTGGTTCGTTGCGTCGAAGAAAATTTCCCTGACGAAGACCTGGATCATGGAAGGACTCCTTTCCGGAGTATTTCCGGGTTTTGATTCTATTCTACCATTGAAAAGCACGGGATGGAAAACGCTGATTCCTCTGGTATTCCGAATCGAGTGAAACATTCGTGTTTCAATATTGAAGCACTATCAATTCTATGATATGGTCTCAGGGCGGGGGATTTGGGGGTCTCCCGAATAGGATTATTTCTGAGAGAGAAGGTTTTCCTGACCTGGACCGAAGGGTCTCAAAAAAAGGGAGGACAATTATGAAGAAGATTTCCGATCGTGGAGAGTCCAAGGGAATGTTGGCGGTGGTAATGGTCGCTGGTCTTTGGTTCGGGCTTATCGCCGTCTTCGACCATATTTCCATGCTCCAGAATCACTGGATGGGTTCTTGGTGATTCTTTTTTCGAAATGAGATAAAAAAAGGGTAGCCGGAAGGCTACCCTTTTTTTTGGTCTGATCGGTTCCTTCTTCAGGACCCGGAAGAACCTTCTGGATGTTGCGGTCCCGAGACAAGGGTCAGGACGGGTTCAGCGGGAGATTCCGCAGTCGCAATGCCGGACTCCTCAAGGGAGTGGCTTTCCGGAATGGAGGACGTCACTGCGTCTGGGCTGGCTGCCGGGACCTCTTCCGCAGACGAAGACTCCTCTTGGGGAGATTTGGAAGGAATGTCGGGCATGAAACCTTCCTGGATCCTCCGCCAAAGATTTTCGAGGGCCGCAAAGCCAGCGCCCCTTTTTGTTCCCCCCGACGCCTGCTCGAGCAGAATGCTTCTCAGAAAGACCCCCATGACAAATCGGCGCTGATGGGACGGCCCGGATTCTTCCACCAGAAGGATTTCCGGAGTTCCTCCGAAATGCTGCTGGGCCCATTTCTGGATCAGGAGCTTGTAGTTCGGAGGGTTCTTCCCTCGTTCGCGGGTCTTTGGAAGGTCCTGCTCCGGAGAAGCCGCAGGTAGACGCCGGACCTCCCGTGGGGGGGAGGACTCGATGGCGCGAAGAATCTCCTGCAGCGGCTGGGCAAACCACGGGATCAGGATCTGGCGAGCGGTCTCCAGTCCATATTCGCAGTAAATGGCCGCGGCAAGCGATTCGAAGGTGTCGGCAAGAAGGGACTGGTTCTCCCGTTCTCCTGAAGAATGGCTCCCCTTGCCAAGAATCATGTAGGACCCGAGATCCATGCGTCGGGCGATCGATGCAAGGGTCTGGGTGCTCACGATTGTGGAAAAAACCTGCCCGACCTCCCCCTCCGTGGCCTGAGGCCACATGTTGAGGAGGTATTCGCTGACAATGAGCCCGACAACCCGGTCTCCGAGAAATTCAAGGCGCTCATAATTGGGAATGGGCTTTTTTCGACCCCGTTCATGAGAGGCTGAGCGATGGGTCAAGGCCTCTTCTATGCGGAGGCTTTCCTTGAATGGAAGGCCGAGCATCCGGATCAGAGTCTCCGCTGATTTTGGGGTGTTCCCCTGCCGGACCTCTCCCAACGGAACCTCCAATCTAGTTTTGTTCGTTCCCGGTGGTGCTGGATTAGCGGAATTGATCATCGAAAAAGAGCTCTCCCACCTCCGGATCCCGGGGAGAACAGCCACGTTCCAGAGGTGCAGGTTTTCATCATAGCATATTTTTCAGGAGGGAATTGTGTTTGGGATCACGCGAAAGGAGGAGGGAGGGTCGTGGACAGGGTGATCCGAGCGCGGTGGGAACGGGAAGTCTCCTGCAGTTTCGGACCGATGTCGCCGTGAAAGGGCGGATTGCCCGTCCCGCTCGGGATCTCATAACGTGTCGGGTGTCTGGCCTTTACCCCGGCTGGCAGAAGAGACAGTGGTAAAGGGAACGGGCTTCGAGGGTCGTGCGCTGGACGGGAAGACCGCACCCGGTGCAGGGGAGTCCTTCGCGTCCATAGACCAGGTGGTGCCTCTGATAGCCTCCGGCCCGACCGTCCTCGCGGGAGAAGGAGTGGATGGTCGATCCGCCTTCCGTTATGGCTGCCTCGAGGACCGACTGCAGGGCGGCCCACAGGGCCAGGGTCTCGCTGGACGAAAGGGAGCGGCTCTCCCGGAAGGGGGACAGCCGCGCCGCAAAAAGGATCTCGGCCATGTAGATGTTGCCGACTCCAGCCAACAGGCGCTGATCCATGAGTGCCCCCCGGAGGGGCCGGGAGGTTGAGGAGAGGAGGGTCCCAAGGTCGTCCGGGCTGATGGCGAGAGCATCCGGCCCGACTTGGGACAGCAGGTGGGCCGTTCGGGGGTCCCCTGCAAATTCGATCCGCCCGAACCGCCGGGGATCGACCCAGACGAGTCTTGATCTCCTGTCGGAAAATCGGATCTCGAGGTGGCTGTGTGGAGGGTTTGTGCGGGAGTCGATGCGTCTCCAACTCCCCGACATCCCGAAGCGGGACAGAAGGAAAAGGGTTCCCCGGTCGGCTGCACTCTCTCCCGCCGGGAGGTTGGTCCCGGGGCGGGAAAATCCCATGATCAGGGTTTTTCCGTGACGACCGATTCCGGCTCCGACCCATCCGGAGCCGGGGAGATCCTGGGGGGGGGCTCCCACCCTGATCCTTTTTTCATGAATTCTTATTCCGGCGACGGGGGCTCCGGTAAAAAAAATCTCGAGATCCCTTTTCGAGGTTTCGACTTCGGGAAGTTCCGGCATGGAGGGAGAGTCCTTTCTTTAGATCGATCATACCCCAGCCGATCCATGATGGCCATAGAGAAGGACCGACAGGGCCAGACCCACCCCGCTCACGAAAATCCACAACAGAAATCCGAGGCCGACGGGCTTCCAGCCGAAACGGACCAGACGGGAGAGATGGGTTTCGAGTCCCATTCCCACCATGGCGACCGCGAGGATTCCGGCGTCGATTTTCTGCAGAATAGATAGAAAGTGGGGGGGGATCGCGATCAGGAAGTTCAGAAGGACCACTCCGGCAAATGCGGCCACGAACCAGGGGAAATGCCGCGCATGATCCCCGTGGCCCCTTTCGCCTTGTCGAGACCTGAGGAGAATCATGGCTTCCAGCAGGAGGACGACCGGAAGGAGGAGGGCGACCCGTGTCAGCTTGAGAACTGTTCCGGTCCGAAGGGATTCGTGGGAGTAGGGGAGTGTCGCTCCGATCACCTGTCCGACCTCGTGAATGGAAGAGCCGGCCCAGGCTCCGTAGACGGAGTTTGGCAAATGGATGAGGCGGTTGGCCAGAGGAAAGAGAAACATGGAGAGCGTTCCGAAAATGGTGACGGTTGCCACCGAAAAGGCGACCTCCTCGTCCCGGCCCCGGATGACGGAGTTGGCCGCGACGATGGCCGAAGCCCCGCAGATCGCGGTTCCCGTTCCGAGGAGGAGGGAGAGGCTGTCCGGAAGCCCCTTGCGTCGACCGAGCCAGACCGCAGCCCCATAGACGAATGAGATGACCAGAAGGTCGAGGAGAAGCCCCCGAAGTCCGACGGAGAGAATCTCGCGGGCGGAAAAGTCGAATCCCAGGCCGATGACCCCAAGGCGCAGAAGCCGGCGGAAGGAGAAGTGGATCCCGGGTTCGAAGCGGCCATGGACGGGAAAGAGGTTTCGGACGAGGACCCCCAGAAGGATTGCCAGGAGAATGGGGCCCACAAGCATGCTTCCGGTGAGGTGCCGGGACAGGAGACTTCCGCCGTAGGCCAGAATGGCCAGAGCGACGGAGAGAAGGATGCCAGGTAGAAGAGGGAGGATGCGGGATGAGGGATTGTTCTCCATGCGGAATCCTTCGGAAAGGGATTGGGTGTTGGAACCCGGAGCGTGGCCATGTACGATACCTATTGTAACGGGTCGGGAACGGGAACGGCATTGACATTTCTAATCAAACAGAAAAGGAATGCGAATGGACGGGGACTGGAAGGGCTTCGTCGGCGAATGGATGGGCAAGTCCGGGAAGCCGGGGGGCTTTGATCGGGAAGCTCTGGCGGGAGACGCCTCCAACCGGAGGTATTTTCGTGTCCGGTTTTCGGAAGGATCCCTGCCTCCGGCAATTCTCATGCAGAAAAACGCGGGAGAGGGTTTCAAAAAATCCGAGGAGGCCGTATCCGGTGGAGCCACCGGCCCCCCGGGAGACCCCTTCATTCTGATCGCCCGGTTTCTTTTGTCGCGGGGGATTCCCGTCCCGGCCCTCTATCATGTTCGTGAAAGCGGGGAGCTCATTCTCCAGGAGGATCTGGGGGACCACACCCTTGCCGGGCGCCTTTCCCGGAACCCGGAGGAGACGGAGGCCCTGACGGAAAAGGTCCTCTCCCTCCTGGTCGCCCTCCAGAAGATTTCCTGGGAGGAAGATCTTTCCTGGCTTTCCGGGCGGAGATTCAGCCGGGATCTGATTCGCTGGGAGTTCGAGCACTTCGTCGAATATGGTCTTGCCGGAGCGCCCGAAGCCGCCCTCTCCCGGATCCGGGAGGCCTTCGACCAGGAGTCGGACCTTCTCGCGCAGGAGACCTCTCCGGTTCTCGTCCACAGGGACTACCACTCCCGGAACATCATGGTCCGGGAGGACGGGAGCCTCGGCCTCATCGATTTCCAGGATCTTCTTCTGGGATCGCCCTTTTACGACCTGGCCTCCTTCCTGTTCGACGCCTACCGCTCCCTTCCCATGGAGGAGGTCCGACGATGGCTCGTCCGCTATCGCGAACAGGCGGTCGAAGCGCGGGTCCTTCCGGCCACACTCTCTCCGGACCTGGCCGCGGCCTCCCTGTTCCGGCACGCATTTCAGCGCAACCTCAAAGCCTGCGGGCGTTTTTTCTATATCGCCGATGTCAAGGGAAATCCGTCCTTCCTCCGGTCGGTTTCCGGCACGCACCGGAATCTCGAGCGGCTCGCCAGCGCCCTTCCCGACCTCGCTCCGGTCTACGGAGAAATCCGTCCCTTTCTCCGGATGCCATCCGGGGAGCAGGAGGTGTGAAGATCTGTGGATTTGTCCTGGCCGCGGGGCTTGGGACGCGGATTCGCGCCCTTTTCCCCGATCTTCCGAAACCCCTGATCCCCGTGGCCGGTCGTCCTGCCATATCCTGGCCGCTGTCTTTTCTGGAGGGGTGCGGAGCGTCACGGGTCATCGTCAATACCCATTACCGGAGGGAGATGATGCGGACGGCTCTGCCCGGTCTCGTTCCCGGGGGGATGGAGCTGGTCCTCTCCGAAGAGGAGACGATCCTTGGAACCGGCGGTGGGATCCTGAACGCCCGGAAGTGGTTTCGGGAGTTCGACTGGCTGGTGGTGGTCAATGCGGACATCCTGACCGATCTCAGGCCGGGACGGTTCCTCCATCGGGCGATCGCGGACCGCTCCGATATCCACCTGGTGCTTTCCCCCCGGGGCCCCGAAACCGAAAGGGGACGAATCGGCCGGGAGCCTGGGGGAGGTCTCTGGCTCACGGGGGACGAGCGGCTTGCCGGAACCCGGTCCGGTGTCTTTCTCGGGATCCATTTCATCCGCCCTTCTGTTTTCGAGGGGTTCGGCCTCGAAGGGGCTCCCTCGATCATCGATCTCTATCGTCGGATGCGGAGAGGGGGGAGGCGGATCCGGGGAAGCTTCACCCGCGCGTTCTGGGTCGATCTGGGAACGGAAGATGGATATCGGCGCGCTCTCGAACATTTTGGATCCGGTCGGAAGAGAGACCGGAGGGAGGAGGGGTAATCTGCCCGAGGACCGCCTCTTCCCGGGCTCCGGTCACGCTCTTGATCGCGCCGGGACAGCCCGAAAGGGTCAGAAGGGCAAGATAGGCGAAAGCCGCCGATTCGATCGACTGGGAGGGAAGGCCGAATTCGCCCGATTCCTGGACCGGAATCCCTGTCAGGACTTCGATCCGCTCCATCAGGAAGCGGTTCCGGACCCCTCCCCCGCCCGCAACGATGAGCCGCGGGGGGGAGGCCAGAAATCGAAGGCTTTTCCGGATCCCTTCCGCGGTCAGTTCGGTCAGGGTGGCCAGCAGATCGTCGATCCGGCCATGCGGATCGAGCCCGATGGATCGGAGGAAACTCAGGATCTCCTCCAGCCGGGCCTCGCCCCACTCCTCGCGACCCGTCGATTTGGGGGGGAACCTGAAAAAATAGGGGTCGGCAAGAAGGATCTCCAGTAGAGGCCGGAGGACCGTCCCACGCCGGGCCCGTTCTCCGTTTTTGTCGATCGCCTCCCGTCCGTCGGTCAGGGCGAGGATGGCGAGGTCGAGAAGCATGTTGCCGGGTCCGGTGTCGAAGGCCGTGACCGGAATGCCGCTCCCGGAGGCGGGAAGGAAGGTGATGTTGGCGATTCCTCCGATGTTCAGGAAGGCCCGGTGCTCTCCGGCAGTGAAGACGGCCCGGTGGAGAACAGGCGCGAGGGGCGCCCCGCATCCTCCGGCGGCCAGATCCGCTCCCCGGAACTGGGAGACGACCGGAGCGCCGAAGGCACGGGCCAGGGGAAATGGGTCGGCAAGCTGGTAGGAGACCCCCCCCACCTCGGGGGCATCGGAAAGAAAGCTCAGCCGGTGGGCGATCGGATGATGCCGGAGGGTGACTCCATGGGTTCCGACGGCGCATAGGAGGTCGGAGGGGAGTCCGGCTTTTTCGAGAAGGATTTCTCCGAGCCGGACTTCCTTCCGTGAGAGAAGGTTGGCCATGTCCGGCATGAAACGGGAGGGGTCCTCCAGACGATCGCGGCCTGAAATCCAGTCTTTCATATCCTGTCTGAAGGCTGGTTCGAAGGGGGATTCTTCGAAAGCCAGCAGTCGGATCGTCCCCTTTTCAACGGAAATCAGAGAACCGTCAATTCCATCGAGAGAGGTCCCGCACATGAAACCCAATGCAAGAAGTGGCGGCCTTCCGGATCTGTCGTCCATGTTTCTCCTGTCGGTTGCCCGGCCTTCCCAGATGCCTCCCCCCGGATGGCCCGGGATCATCGGACTGGCGGGACGTTCGAATGTCGGGAAGTCTTCCCTCATCAACCGTCTTGCGGGGGCCCACCGTCTCGCCCGGACGGGAAAGCGTCCGGGGGCCACCACCTATCCCAACCTTTACCGTATCCAGTCGGGAGGGTACTTTCTCGATTTTCCCGGTTATGGATATATGAACCGGAGCCAGGGGACGCGGCAAACCTCCCAGGATGTCTCGACCGCCCTGGTGGAGTCCCGTGAGGACCTGTCGGCGATCCTTCTTTGCATCGATATCCGGCGGGACCTCCTTCCGGCTGACCAGGAGGCGGCGCGATGGTTTCTCTCACGCAATCTTCCAGTCGCCCTGGTTCTGACGAAGCTCGACACCCTGTCGGGAAATGGCCGGACGGGGCCCATCAGGAGTTGGCGACGCTGGATCGAGGAGGAGGATGCAGACGGGATTCTGGGGCTGTTTCCCGTCAGCGCCCGAAGCGGAGAAGGCATTCCGGCGGTAGCCGAGCTTGTAGGGAGACTTCTTTCGGGATTCGAGGAGCCCGGAGTGGAGGCTATCGGGGAAGGATGTCCCCCGGGGTGACCCCGGTTCCGTTGTTCCGTTTCGCATAGATGGCGACATAAGAGTGAGCCCGGAGTTTCTCGAGCCAGAGCCGTATCCGTTTTTCCGTCGTTTTTTTTGTCAGTTTGTTCAGGATGGTCTGCTTGATGTCGTCGAACTTCTGGTAGGGTTGGTTTTCCCGCTTCAGAACCTTGATGATATAGAATCCCCGCGAGGTCTTTATCAGTCCGCTGGCTTTGCCGACAGGCAGGGAAAAGGCTGGACCGATGAGCTCGGGAAGAAGTTGATCCTTGGTCAAATCCCCCAGCAGTCCTCCCGACTCGGCGTTGGGGCCCTGGGATTCGGAGCCTGCGAGCATCTCAAAGTCGTCGCCGCGTCCGATCTGGTTGAGGATATGCTGGCCTTTTTTCTCGATTTCGGCCAGCTGGGCAGGCGTCGCTCCGTCCGGGATGGAGAGGAAGATGTCGGCCAGGGAGACGTGGGAGGGGAGCCTGTAGTCGTTGCGGTGCTTGAGAAAGTAATCCCGGACCTCTTCCGGGCTGATGACGACGGTCGACCGGACTTCCTGGTTGACGAGTTTCAGCACGATCAGCTGTTTCTTGAGCTTGTGCCGGTATTGGCGGAAGGTCAGACCCTGGGAGGCAAGGGCGTTTTCGAGCTGCCATTTGGCCGAGATATTGTTTTTTTGCATGATGTCGTTGATGGCACGATCCACTTCGTCGTCGGTGACGGAAAGCCCCATCCGGTCGGCCTCCTCAAGCTCGAGCCTCTCGTTGATCTTTTTCATCATGACATTGTATTCGAGGGAGGAGATCAGCTGGCGGTAGGCTTTTCCCTGATAGGCGGCGTGGAGCTTTTCGAAGGTGGGCTTGAGCTCCCTGTCGATCTCGCTCTTCGTGATCGGGTGATGGTTGACGACAGCCATGACGCTGTCTATCAGGATCCCGTCAGCCGCAGAGGCCTCTGTCACTCCGGGTACCGAAAGAAGGAGTAGGGAAAGAGTGAAGGGCAGGAGGCTGCCTCGGAAGAATCGGTCAGGAATCGGGCGGATCTGGGCCAAGGGAATCCTCGAAAAAAAACGTTCAGGAATTTGTCATTTTTCAATCATACATGATTGTCGGGGACATTCCTACGGGGAATGTTGAGATCAGGGCTCCTGGAGAGAGAGGAAAGGACGGTATCGTGGAAGGACCACTAGCGGGTTCCGGCTCATTTCCTTTGAAAACCAGTCTTCGAGCTCTTTTCTTCGGGCCCGCCTGACAATCTTTTTCCGGATCGAGGACTTCACGGAGGCAAACTTCCGGACGTGGGCGGGAATCATCCTGACAAGCTTCAGGATGTGATATCCGTAGGGAGAGGGGATCAGGGGGCTTACCTCTCCGGGCTTCATCGAGAAGAGGCGGTTGAAGGGAGAGGGCATCTCGCCCATGGCGAAGGGAGGCAGGAGTCCGCCATTCTTTCCTTCGGGGGAGAGCGACTTGGCCTTTGAGAGGGCGGAAAAAGAGCTTCCCGCTGCAAGGGCGGCGAGGATCGCCTTCCCTTCGTCCTCCGAGCGAACGACAATGTCTTTGGCCTCAGCCCGCTCAGGGAGGGTGTAGTGGGCCAGATGGCTCTTGTAGTCCTCCTTGAGCTTCCGAAGGGTCACGTCAGGAGCGGGGGCGACCTTCCGGGAGGTCTTTTCCAGTATGAGCCTTCGGCGAATGAAGGAATCCGGCGGGCTGTAGGGGGAGTGGGCGGGGGAGGGGGCCCCCGTCTCCTCCAGACGTTTTTTTTCCGCCGCCACCTCATCGGAGGAAACCTCCACTCCCAACTCCTTCCCTTTCTCCTCCAGAAGACGGTCATAAACCGTTTCGCGAAGGACGATGCTAGCCTGAGAGGAGGACCAGGAGTCGAGGGGTCGGGAGGCCAGGGCGTCAAGGCCGATAAAACGGGCCGTTTCCCGAAGGTCATTCGATGAAATGGGTTTTCCCGAGAGAGTCGCCACGACCCCCTCGGACGACGGGGGCTTCCCCTGACAGGCCGGGAGTGCTATGAAAATCAGTCCCGAAAAAAGAGCCTGGAGGAGCCTTCGGGAGATCATCTGGTTCCGGAGGTCGCTCCGGTCGATGCGGTCTTCGACGCTCCCATCACCTCGCCCAGTCCTTTCTGGTCGATCGAAATCTTCGTTTTTGCCCGCAGGGAGTTCAGAAAGGACTGGTATCGTTCCTGCTTCTGCTGTGAGGTGAGGAACTGGGAAATCCCGCTTTTGGCTTCATCAAAGGAAAGAAGCCTTCCGGACTGAACCTTGTCGATCTTGAAGAAATGGACACCATCCTTGAGAGGCAGGGGGCCGGTCACCGATCCCTGTGGAAGGTTGAAAAAGAACTTGGCGAACTGGGGGGGAACTGTCCCTTCGAAAATCTTTCCGACGGGTCCGCCCGAGTATCGGGAGATCGCCTTCGCGAATCCGTGACGTTTCTTCAGGGATTTTCCGACCGTCCCGGCGGTTTTTGCATCCGGAAGGATCAGCTGGCGGACGAAGACATATCCCGGCTGCCGGATTTCGCTTTTATGCTGGTCGTAATAGGTTTTGACATCCGCGTCGGTGACATGGACCTGTGAATCGACCTTCTTGTCCAGAAGCGCCTGGCGAAGGATCCGTTCCCGGCTGTTCCGGATTTTGCGGCTCAGGGAAGGATCGTTGGCGAGTCCCTCCCGTTCAGCCTCCTGGTTGATCAGGGCCCGGTCGATCAGACGATTCAGGACATCGCTCGGGACCGAGGCCGGAACCTGTGCGGGAAGTTTCATGGCCGAAATGGAGCGGACCAGTTCCTCCCGGGAGATCTGCTGTTCTCCGACGGTGGCGATAATTCCCGATCCGGAGGTTTTATGGCAGGCGGAGAGGAGGGAGAGGGCAAGGGAGAGAAAGATCCCGGTTCGAAAAGCCTGTCCGGGATTCGTGGTTGCCCGTGCGGAAGACTGTCCGGCGTGTGATGGCTGGTTCAAGAAGGACTCCTTAACATTTTGGGAGGATCGGACGGATCCTCCGGGGCTCGATTGTCACTTGGGGTCGGACTCCCGGTCCGGAGGGTGCAGAAAGCGTTTCAGGCCATCGATCAGGGGCCCGGGAAGTGTCCGGACGATTTTCCAAGATCCGTCAGCCTGAAAGGATACCCGGTCTCCAAAGAGATCCATGGCCCTTGACAGACGGTCCCGGGAAAAGATTCCGGCCCGTTCCTTAAGGACGGCTTCCCGCTCCCGAAGGGAAACCTCCGCGAATCCGGCCTTCGTTGCAAGAACCCGGATCCGGGCCCCCGAAAACAGGGTGCGCGTCGGGCGGGGGAGAGGGCCGAACCTGTCGCCCAGCTCTTCCTCTATCCGGTCGATGGCCTCAAGAGTGTCAGCATGAGCGAGGCGCCGGTAAAAGTCAATTCTTTCCGAGGGATGGTCAATGTAATCTTCAGGGATCCTGGCCTCGATCTTCCATTCGACGCGCGCCGGATCGGTTTTTTGCTGCGTGTCGGGGAGCTCTGTCAGGTGGCCGATGGCCTCCTCCACCATTTCGAGGTAGAGATCGAGTCCGACCATGGCGACCTGGCCTGTCTGCTGATGGCCGAGGAGGCTGCCGGCCCCCCGGATTTCGAGATCTCTCATGGCGATCTGGTATCCCGATCCGAGGCCCGAATGTTCCTGGAGGGTGCGAAGCCTTTTCTTGGCCAGATCGTTCAGGCTGTCTTCGGCTCCCGTGATGAAGTAGGCGTAGGCCTGTTGCCCGCTCCGTCCCACCCTCCCCCGCATCTGGTAGAGTTCGGCGACTCCGAAAAGATCGGCCCGGTTGACAAGAATGGTGTTGGCCGAAGGGATGTCCAGCCCTGCCTCGACAATGGTTGTCGAGACGAGGATGCGGCTTTGGCGCTGAATGAAGCGGGACATGACTGCCTCGATCTCCCGCTCCTCCATCTGGCCATGGGCGAAGGAGACGTTGGCCTCCGGAAAGAGGGCGGCCAGGTAGCGGGCCCATCGTCCGAGGGAGGAGACCCGGTTGTGAATGAAGAAGACCTGACCCTCCCGCGCCATCTCCCGGTCGATGGCCTCCCGGATGCGTTCCCGGTCGAAGCGGATGATGAAGGTCCGGATGGATTTCCGGCCGGGAGGGGGGGTCATGATGAAGCTGATCCCCTTGAGTCCCGACATGGCCATCTGGAGCGTCCGGGGAATGGGGGTCGCCGACAGGGTCAGGCGGTCGACATGCGGAAACCGTTCCGTCAGCCGTTCTTTCTGTCGGACTCCGAACCGCTGTTCCTCGTCGATGATCAGGAGGCCGAGGTCGCGGAAGGAAACTGAGGCAGAAAGGAGGCCCGTCGTACCCACGACGATGTCCGTCTCCCCCCGTCCGAGACGCTCCCGGACGCACCTCTGTTCCGAAGCCGAAACCATCCGGGAGAGGCTTTCGATCCGTACGGGGAAGCCCGCGAATCGGTTCCGGAAGGTTTCGTGGTGCTGAAGGGCGAGCAGGGTGGTGGGGACCAGCACCGCCACCTGCTTTCCGTCGGCGACGCAACGGAAGGCGGCGCGCATGGCCACCTCCGTTTTCCCGAATCCCACGTCCCCCAGGATCAGGCGGTCCATCGGAGTGTCCGATTCCATATCCTGCATGACGGCGTGGACCGCCTCTTCCTGGTCTGGGGTCAGGTCGTAGGGAAAGGCCTGGTCGAACTCCCGGGTCATGAGCGATTCGGGAGAGAAGGAGAATCCCTGCGCTGTCTTCCGTCGGGCATAGAGCTCGACAAGCTCCGCGGAAATCTTTTCGATCTGCTTTCTGACCCTTGTCCGGGTGGCGGTCCATGACTTTCCTCCGAGGCGGTCGAGACGGGGCTCGATCCCCTCCGGGCCCTGGTAGGGCAGAACCTGGTCCATCTGGTCCACTGCGACGTAAAAGCGGTCTCCACCCTGATATTCGATCACACAGAACTCTCCGGAGGAGGATCCCACCGTCACCTCCCGAAGTCCCCTGTAGCGACCGATGCCCTGATGGAGATGAACCACGAAGTCTCCTTCGGCGAAGACGGGGCGGTCCCTGCGATAGGCCTGGGAGCGGGTAGAAAAGGAGCGGAAGGGGGGGCGGGAGACGGTTTTCCGGAACAGCCAGGTGTCCGAAAGGACGAGAAGGTTGTCGCGGACGGACTCGAACCCTTCCTCCAGGTCTCCGAGGAGAAGGGAGATGGGCTGCCGGCCTTTTTCTCCGGAATCGTCCCCGAAGGTTGTCATAAAGGAGAGGCCGCCGGCCTCGAAGACATCCTTGATCCGGTCCCGCTGGCCCCGGGTGCGGCAGAAAACGACGATCTTCATTGTGCGGGAGAGCTCCTCGAGATCGGGGAGCCAGGAGCGGTTCCGGTCGATGCGGGATCCGGCCGGGATGAGGAGGCGTGAGTCGGGTTCGTCAGGAATGGACGGAAGCGAGAGGCAGGGACGGGCCTTCTCCCATTCCTCTTTTTTCGAAAGAGTCAGGAATGCCTTGTCGGGAGGCGGAATCCATTTTCGCTCCTCCTCGGACAGGGCCTCCCATCCTTCCGTGATCCTTGTCGTCCAGTCCTGAAGCCTTGCGAGAAGGGGGGCCCAGTCGTCGACAAGGAGCAGGATGTCCTCCCGTGAAAAGACGGGAGAGCAGGCTTCGGGAAAGAATGTCGGAAAATGGCGTTCGATCCCGGGGGAGAAAGGAGGCAGGGTGTTCTGGAGGAGCCATTGTTCCTCCTCCGGGGATTGCCCTTTTTTGAGAACGGGTTTGAGCCATTCATGGCTCGGGAGAAGGTCGACCGAAGAAACGGACCCCACCGAGCGTTGTGTTCCGGGGTCGAAGAGACGGATGGAGCGGATTTCAAGATCGTCCCACTCGAGTCGCACCGGCTGTCTTCGGTCCGTCGAGTACAGATCGATCAGGGCGCCCCGGACCGAAAATTCTCCGGGAGCCGTCACCTGGGGGACCCTCAAATACCCGTAGGCGAGAAGGGTGTCGATGACCGATTGGGGATCCTCTTCCTGTCCGGCCGAGAGGAGCCGCTTCGTGGTGTGGAGGAGGGCCGGAGAAAGGGTTTTGCGAAGGACGGCGGCGATAGGGGAGACGACAAAATCGGGGGGATTCGGGCCGGCCATCCGGTCCAGGGCATGAATGCGTTCGGCGCGAATGAAGTCGGCCGGACTCTCCCGTTCGTAGGGAAGGGTCTCCTCCTCCGGAAAGAGAAGTCCGTCGAACGGCCGGTCCAGAAGCGACGCGGTCGTCCTGATTTCCTCATAGAGTCTGAGAGCCCGTTCGGGGGTGGCAGTGAGGACCCAGAATATTTCTTTCCGTCCAGCCTCCCTGAGCAGGGCCGGCAGAAAAGGAAAGGCCTCCCGGTTCACGCCCTCGATCCGCCCCGAGGTCTGCCTTGCTCCGGTGGCCGGAATTCGTGTCCGGAGAGCGTCGAGGGTGCGGCGGAAAGGGTGGAAGAGCGGCTCGTCAGCCACGGTTCTGCGAATATCGGTCGATGATCCGTTCAATCAGACCGGTGGTGGAGGAATCCGGCACCAGAGGGATGGAGCGGACCTCTCCCCCCCTCTTGAGAACTAGATCGCTTCCCACGATCCTGTCCGGGCTCCAGTCCCCACCTTTGACAAGGACGTCCGGAAGAATCTGTCGTATCAGCTCTTCCGGCGTATCGGCATCAAAGAATGTGACATAAGAAACGCAGGCAAGGGAGGCCATGACCCGGGCCCGGTTGTCCTCGGGGACGATGGGCCGGCGGGGTCCCTTGAGCGTCGCCACCGAACGGTCGGTGTTGAGTGCGACGACGAGGATCTCACCCAGCTCCCGGGCCTTTTCGAGGACCTCTACATGGCCGGCATGAAGGAGATCGAAACACCCGTTGGTGAAGACGATCCGTTCCCCCCTGGACCTGTGTCGGTCCAGGACGGGGAGAAGGGATTTCGGATCGAGAATCTTCGAGGAGGTCGCGGAAAAAGGAATGCTGGAGGCCATCGTCTGTCCGGATCCGGAGGTCAGGATGTGCGGGGAAACAGGATTTCTTCGACCATCTCGCACAGGACGTGGCCCAGGGTGATGTGCGTTTCCTGGATGCGCGGGGTCAAAGGGGAGGGAACGATGAAGGCCAGGTCGACAAGTTCTTTCATCCGTCCGCCTGTCCCGCCCCCGAACCCAATGGTCGCAAGACCGGTACTCCGGGCCTTTTCCAGGGCGAGCAGAACATTCTTGGAGTTCCCGCTCGTGCTGATTCCGATGGCCAGGTCTCCCGGACGCCCGTAGGCTTCGATCTCGCGGGCGAAGATGTGTTCGTAGCCGTAATCGTTTCCGATGCTGGTCAGAGTGGCCATTCCCGTTCCCAGGGCTATGGCGGGCAGACCCTTCCGGTTGATGTAGAAACGGCTGACGAGCTCTCCGGCGATATGGGAGGCATCTGTGGAAGAGCCCCCGTTTCCGAAGATGAGAAGCTTTCCCCCGCTTCGGAAGGTCTCGACCATCATGTGGGTCGCCTTTTCGATCAGGGGAAGGGACCCCCTCAGAAAGTCTTCCTTCGTGCGGACGCTGTCCCTGAAGATCGATTCGATTCTGGAGGAGAGGGTGGCATTGTCCATGGGAAATGGCTCCGAAGTGAATTGTTTCAGGCCTGCGCCCGGGTTTTTTCCAGGGCCCTCTTGAAGCGCTCCAGCGCCTCGCCCACAATTCTGTCATCGTGACAGGTCGAGAGGAACAGGGCCTCGTACTGGGAGGGAGGGAGAAGGAGTCCCTCGCGCCGGGCTTCCTGGTGAAAGATCGAAAAGAGGCGGATGTCGGACCGCTCCGCGCTTTCGAGGTCGGTCACCGGGTGGGAGCTGAAGAAGAGGGTCATCATCGATCCCATCCGGTTCAGCTGAACCGGAAGACCAAGGTGGCGGGCGGTCGAAAGAATGCCCTCGGCCAGAATCCGGCTTTTTTCCTCGAGCAACGAATAGAGGGCGGGAGTCCTGAGCTTCGCGAGGGTCGCGAGCCCTGCCGCCATGGCCACCGGGTTCCCTGAGAGCGTTCCCGCCTGGTAAACCGGCCCCTCCGGGGCGACCATCTTCATGATGTCTTCTCGTCCGCCATAGGCCCCCACCGGCATCCCGCCGCCAATGATTTTTCCCAGAAGGGTCAGGTCGGGCTCCATTCCGAAAAGGACCTGGGCTCCACCGTAGGTCAGACGGAATCCCGTGATGATCTCGTCCGCAATGAGGAGTGCTCCGTTCCCTTCCGTCACGTCCCGGGCCGCCAGAAGAAACTCCTCGTCGGGAGGGACGACACCCATGTTACCGGCGACAGGTTCCAGAATGAGGGCGGCGACGGTCTTGCCTTCACGTTTGAAAAAATCCCGGAGAGCCTGTGTGTCGTTGTAGGGGAGGACAACAGTATCCTGGATGACGGCCTCCGGGACCCCGGCGCTGGTCGGTATCCCGAAGGTCGCCCCTCCGGATCCGGCTTTGACGAGAAGGGCATCGGAATGGCCATGGTAGCCACCTGCGAACTTGACGATCCTGTTTCGTCCCGTAAAAGCTCTGGCCAGCCGGAGGGCCGACATGGCGGCCTCGGTTCCCGAATTGACGAACCGGATGCGGTCGAGGCCGGGAACGGCCCGGGTCAGGGCCTCCCCCAGCTGGATCTCCGTTTCGGAGAGACCTCCGAAGGATAGCCCCTTGGAGGCGGTGGCCCCTATGGACGCCAGCACATCGGAGTCGGCGTGGCCCAGGATGAGGGGGCCGAAGGAAAGCACGAAATCGATGTAGTCCTTGCCGTCGATGTCGGTGATAATGGGGCCTTTCCCCTGGCGAATGACGGGGGGATGGCCTCCCACGGCCTTGTAGGCCCGGACCGGACTGCTGACGCCACCGGGAAAGATCCCGCAGGCTTTTTTGAAACCTTCTTCAGAATTCAATCGGACGCTCCCGAATGTGAGGGTGAGAGTTTTCGCTGTTGCCCATCCCTGGAAGGACGACGAAGACATCGAAGATTATCATATTTTCAGTCCGGATGGAAATGTTTCCGGTTTGTTGCGCGCCTCGTTCGGGGAAAGAATAGCCGATTCACTGGCTTATGTTTCTGATGTGTTACAAAAATGAGGCGTGCCTCAATGGCCGGTGTCTGAAATTGTATACGGATCAGGATTGCGGATCGTCCAGGGAATGGTATCTTTCTTGCGTCATGATACAAGATGCCGGAATCAGGTTTTTTTACCCAAAGGAGGTGAGTTATCGATGGGTGGAAAAGGATTTGTAGGCTATTGGCTCAACGCGGCTTTTTCTGCGGTCGGCTCCGGATCGGTGGTGGGATTTTGCCTCCAGGAATGGTTTGGGGCCCACCGGTTCGAAACATGGAGAGAGTCCTATGTCTGGATCTACTGGATCATGGTTCTCTCGACCATCGCAGGAGCGCTGATAGGCATTTATTCCTATGCCTATCATAAGAAAAAGGAAAGCTGGACCTGGTAGGACCCTGACGCGAATCGCTTGACGTCGGGATCAATAATGCAAGGGGGCAGCTTCGGGCGGATCTGTCCGGCATCGATGGGTGTCCACTCGTCTGCTCCTTAAATTTCTTCGGCATCTTCCGAAATTGAATGACATCCTCGGAATCTTCGACTAAAGACGGGATGCGGCCATGGCCGGTGACTGGAAAAAGCTTTGGATCATTGCGGCGGCCGCCTCGGCTGTAGGCGCGGCCATCGGCTTTTTTTTCGGTCTGAGGGGGGGCGGCTGACGCCCTTTTCCGATATGGATTCTGCCGATGCCCGTGATCGACTTCTTTTGAAATTCCTGTCAGTATCCACCTCCCTGATCCTTGAGACTCCTGACCGCGACGATGATGGCCGCTACCAGGGGAAGGATCGACACTCCCGCCACGATAAGGGTTCTTTTCCCCGTTCCAGCCTTACGGCCAAATGACGACACTCGCCCGGCCAGCCCCCCGACCAAAAGGGCCCCGGCCAGGGAGCTGATCACCACCGGCGAAATGTCCACGTACCTGAGTCCAATGACGAGGAGGGCCCCGATCACCCATCCGGGTTCGACCCCTGAGATGCGGGTTCCGAAAAAGGCAGACAGAAGCATGGCCCCGAAAACGGCCGCAAGTCCCCCCGCCAGCTGTCCGACGAGGAGGCTTCCCGAGAGGGGGGACAAGACAGCGAGCGCCGCGGCCGTGAAAAAAGGGGGAAGAAGGAAAAGGGGATCGAGTCCCTTGATGCGGTCGACAGGGTAGCTGAAACGGATTCCGAGCCAGACCGCGAGGGTCGAAATATAAGAAAGGGCTCCCTGAAACAGGGAGTCCTGTCTGAGAATCGGAAGGGTCAGAAGAAGGAGGCCCAAAATCACCCCGACTGACTCGAGGGGAAACAGAGATCTCCCCGGAAACAGGTGTCTCAAAATGAAGATTGCGGAGGCGAGAAGCGGAATCCAGTCCATTGGCCGATCCGGATCAAAAAAATGGCGGATCGAGCCGGGATCGAACACGGCGAAGACAAGAAGAATCCCCGAGAGGATGACGAGATCCGCCACAAGAAGGGGGCTTTTCAGCCATTTTTTTGGAAGAAGCCGTATGGACGAAAGAAGGAGCAGAACGCAGATGAACGGAATGGCGGCCGGATACATCAAGGCCACGGCCGGGGCGATGGAGAGTGTTTCCATGGGGCGTATTCTCCGGGAACGGATGAAAAATGTGGAGGACGGGATGGTGTGAGGTAAGGGGGGCTTAAGCCCCCCTTTTCACGATTACTTATTCTCTCTGATTCCTTCGACACTGATGTAGAGCTGGACCTTGTCTCCGATCATGCCCGGATAGGTCGTGATTCCGAAGTCGCTTCTCCGGACCGCCCCTTCGGCGTCGTATCCGGTCAGATATCCGCCCCAGGGTTTCGGGAGGGCTGAAACATTGGCGGCTCCGACCTCATGAACCTTTAAGGTGACGGTGCGGGTTTTTCCATGAAGGGAGAGTTTTCCGGTCAGAAGGCCCGTTTTTTTCCCTGTTTTTTTATAGCGGGTGGCAACGAAGCGGATCGTGGGAAAGGTCCTGGCGTCAAAAAAGTCTGGCCCCCTCAGATCTTTGTCTCGCATGGGATGGTCGGTGTCGATGCTGTTCGTGGCGATGTTGATGACCACATCCGTTTTTCCGGAATCGAGCCGGTAGTGTCCGCTGATGGTATCGAAGCGCCCGACGGCTGTGGCCACCCCCGCATGTCCCACGGTAAAGGTCACCGAGGTGTGGTCGGGGTCGATTCTGTAAAGTCCGGAGGGATCTCCGGTTCCGTTTTTGTAGGAGGCCGACCAGGCGGGGAGAATGCCGTTGAAAACGAGGAAAAGGAGGAGCAAGGTCGCGGTGGCTGTCCCGATCACGCGGGGTTTCCGAATCCCGGGGGTTAGGCGCATGGAAATCTCCTTGGATGAAAGTTGTGAGGCATGCGTTAGGTGGAGCCTAACGCATTTCGCATCGTGAGTGCGATGACCAGTTCATTGTTGCATGATTTTAGTTTTAATGCAAACTTGTTACGGGGGTCGATTTGAACATCGGGGAGATTGCCTTTAAAATGAACATTCCCAGTATTTTTTCCAGGACCTTCAATGCGGAAGGAGCGCGGGATTGGAGAGGACCCCCGGAGAGATCAGGCAGGAGCTCGTGGGCCACATCGAACGGATGGTCTGCCGATGCCAGGAATCTTCCTGGTTTTCTCTCGAGCGCTCCCTCGAAATGGACTGGGCCGTAAGCGGCTTCGGCGAAATGGAGGAGCGGTTCACCGAACTTGACCGCCTTTTCTCCGGACTTCTGGAAGAGGTTCTCCGGGAGTCGTCGCGCTCCGGTCTGGCCAAGATCGCCCGGAAGGCGGAATTTCTGGAAGACCGCTTCGAGGAGATGGACAGCCTGCTCAGAAATCGTCCCCGCCGAAAAAGGGCGGCCTTTCCCTGGGAGAAATTCTTCCGGATGGGAGCGGGGGACGGGGGACAAAATCCTGAGTCCGGACGCGAGGATCGTTTGAAGGCGGCCTATCGCACGCTGGGACTGCCAGATTCCTCCCTCTGGGAGGAGGTCCGGAAGAAAGCCCGGGCTCTTCTGAAGGAGCTGCATCCGGACATGCGCTCCGGAGACAGGAGTCAGGAAGCCAGAATGCGAGAAATTCTTGATGCCTACGCCATTCTGAAGGAATACTGCGGAATGGCCCGGGGCGAAAAATAAGGATTGACGGGCTAAGGATGCATGTTTGGAGGGACTGAAGGTATGGATCCGGTCGAAATAAACGACCCTGAGAAAATTCAGGAAATCCTCAAGGGGGTTACCCTTTCGGGGGAAGGCTTCGTGACGGGATGTCTCCTTGAGGATGTGTGGGATGCGGGCCTTACCTATCCCGACTATTTCAGGGCGGGAGGAGAGGATCCGACCGCTTCGCTCAACGGAGTGTCTCCCGCATGGGAAACCTATCACCTGCGCCAGGGAAAAAAAGTCGTGAATGTCTACGGAATGGGTTCGAGGGGTCGCAGAATTCATGTGACCGAAACGCCTTGAGCCGAAGATGAAAACAGAGGGGACGGGACATGCTTTTTGACGCAGATCTTCTCGAGCATATCAGGTTGGTCGCCCGGGAAGGGGATCTTTCAGGGGAGGAACGGGATATTGCGGAAATCCTTGAGATGCACCCGGAGTTTGCGGAGATCTGGAACGATCCCGGAAAGGATCCGGCTCGTCCACTCGAAATCGACGGGCAAATGGTCAACCCTTTTGTGCATGTCGCCTTGCATCTGATCGTCGGGCGACAGATCCGGCAGGGAATCCCGGCCGAGGTGAAGAAAGCCTATCTTCACCTCGTGGAGCGGGGAGAGGGCGAACATGAGGCTCTTCACGCGCTGATGGGATGGTACGGCAAACTCTATTTTGAATCTGTCCGCAAGAGCGACTCGTTTGACGAATCCCGTTATGTCCAGGGGCTGGCCTTTCTCTAGTCCGGCGTCAATTGGTCCATGGAAAACGGGAAATGATATTCGATTTTCGTCTGCATTTTTCGAGGATGTCCTTGACTTTAGCTAGCGGCGGACTTTAGAATTGACGGACCGTTTCCCCTTTGCCGGTCTTGGTCTGCAATGCAGGATTCTTCTGGTCCCTGCCAGACCACGACATGGATTTCGCGCTCTCCAAGGCCTTTCGGTTCTCGGAGGGTCCGGGGAGATGTGTCCGGTCTGAGAGGTTTTTCAGGTCACCGAAATATCGCGGGCCTGGCATGAGTACGAGCGAATGCCAGGATCCCTTGCGGATATGCTCAAAGGATCAACCGGGCCTCCCGGAGGAAGCCGTCCTGCCTCTTTGATCATGAAGAGAGTCGGCTCTCTCGGGATAGCACTTTTACTTGAAGGAGCAGAAAGATGGCGACAGAGACAAATTCCCGGGTTCCAAAGATCGGTCAACGAAACAAGAAAGGCCAGCTGATCACGGATCCCAACGAGATGTTCTTCCTTTCCCCCCGAACCCCTTCGTTCCTGACCGGGTCTGAGGTCATTCGCGAGGCGATCAGACGTGCCAGCGTGGATTTTTCCGTTGCCTATCCCATCACGCCGCAGTCCGAAGCCTCGTCCCTGGTTGGCGAGCTCTTTGCGGAAGGATATGTCGGAGACTACATGCGCGGTGAATCGGAGTTCGCCGTTATGGGCCAGTGCGCGGGAGCCGCCTTTGGCGGAGCCAGAGTCTTCACGACCACGGCCGGTCCGGGAACACTCCGGGCATTCGAAAACTTTCCGATGTGGGCCGGTAGCCGCCTCCCCATCCAGGTGGTCTTTACGGTCCGGGGGGTAAACTCGCCCCTGACCATCCAGCCGGATACGCTGGAAATCGCCTTCATGCTGGAGACCGGAATGCTCCTCTGGCATGCGGAAACCGCCCAGGATCTCTTTGATTTCATGCTCAAGGGGTACTATGTTGCGGAGCAGCCGGAGGTTCATCTTCCCATCGGCGTCATCTGTGACGGATTTTTCGTCACCCACACCAAAGATATGGTCATGATGACTCCGGAGGATCTGGCCCTGCCGCATTACGATCCTTACCGGAGCCCGGTCGTCTGCATGGACATGGAGGTTCCTCCAGTTCGCATGATGCGCGATCCCTTCGTTATGAAATCCAATTACATCAGCTATATGACGCATGCGAGCTGGCAGCTTGAAATCCGGGCAGCCATCGAGCGCTCGCGAAAACATACCATTCCGATTCTCGATGGTCTGATCGAGGTTGAGAATCCTGATGCGGAGATCTTGATGGTTGCATCAGGCACCGCCGTTTCGCAGGCAAGGGAAGCCGTTCGCCTTTTCAGGGACAAGGGAGTCAAGGTTGGTATTGTCAAGATCAAGACCCTTCGGCCCTTCCCGACGGAAGAGCTCCGGAAGGCGACGGAACACGCAAAGCATATTTTCGTTCCGGAGTTCAATGTGGCCGGATGGCTGGCCCGGGAGATCAAATCCACGATCGATCGCAACGGCCGCGTCATTGCCGGCCCGCATGTCGCCGGTGGCATGACAATGCCCCCGGAAATTATTGTTGAGGAGATCGAAAAACATCTGGCGCACCGCCGGAATAAGGAGCTCGTCCATGGGTAAGAAAATTCAGATAAACAAGGAATTTGTCGATATTATGCCACAGGATTATCTCGACCTTGTGGAGAACGGGACCTTCGAATCACCCAACCGTGGATGGAAGGATTTCGGAACCGCGACAGAGCTGATCGCCGAACATTCTCTCTGCGCGGGCTGCCCCGAGTCGATCGCCTTCCGGCACATCATGGCCTCCATTCCGAATCCGGAGGACACTGTGATGGTCGGGTCGACGGGGTGCACAAGTCTGGTCTTTCCGATGATTGCCGTCCACAACATTCACTCCCTCTTCGGAAACCAGAACGCTATCGCGACCGGTCTCAAACGTGCGCTTGCCGTCCGTTTCCCGGACAAGGTGAAGGACGTCATTGTCCTGGCCGGCGATGGCGCCACGGTCGACATCGGGCTCGACATGACCCTTCAGTCCTGGTTCCGTAAGGAGCGGTTCACGACAATCTGTTTCGACAACGAGCTCTATGCGAATACAGGGGGTCAGGAGTCCGGTCTCATGCAAAAAGGATTTCTGGCAAAGATGGCCCCGGTGGGCAAGAAGTTTGAAAAAGTTCGGCTTCCCGAAATTGCCCGCGAATCAGGATGCGATTATGTCGCAATCATGACAGCCAGCAAGCCGAGCCTGGTGGAAAAGGTCATCAAGCAGGCCGTTCTCATTGCCCGCGAGGTCGGTCCCACCTATATCCAGATCTACACTCCTTGCATTCTGGAAATTGGAAAGCAGAGCATGGAAGGCCTTCAGGAAATGCGGACCTCAGAGGCACCCGGCGAACGGTTCAAGTTCCGGGAGTTCATCTCCCCTGAGGCCCAGTCCTTCCTCGATGGTCTGGCAGAAAAGAAAAAGGCCGAAAAACTGGCCGCCACTGGAGCAACATCCTAACAACAGGGAGAGCCGATGAAAGCGCGCGTCAATATTCGCATGTCGGGCCTCGGAGGGCAGGGGGTCGTGACCTCTGCCCATCTGATGGCTATGGCGGCGGCCCATGAAGGAAATTTCTCGATCTCCAATCCGTTCTTCGGGGCGGAAAAGCGAATGGCTCCTGCGGAGTCCTATGTCAGGATCGGTCCGGAAAAGATTTACGACCGTGGAGAATTGGTTTTTCCGCATGTCGTGATGGTTTATCACCCACAGGTGATCACCATGGGGAAGAGCTACACCATGCCGTTCTATTCCGGGATCAAAGACGGGGGGCTTGTCATCATTAACGATGATGTCGAGCTTCTCACCGAGGAAGAACGAGCGGATCTTGCAAAAAAGAACGTGACGGTCTATTACGTTCCCGCCACGAAGATCGCCCTCGAACTCGCCGGGACGGAGCTGGCGACGAACATGGGAATGCTGGGGGCAGTGGCGGGTCTGACCCATGTGGTGACGATGGAAGGTCTGGACAAGGCTCTCCAGGATCGTTTCGGGAAGAAGTATGTGGCCTCTGGCGGAACAGCAACGCTCGACGAGGCGATCAAGAAAAAATTCGCCAAAAAGGAAATGCTCCTGCAAAAGAATCTCGAGACAATCCGCAGGACCTATGATGAGGCGTCGGCCTTCGGCGCTAAACATCCCGCGATCTCTGCGGGCGTCGGAGTGTAACCCTAAAAAGAATCAGGAAGGGCATCAATGTATAATGTGGCAGAGGTGAATGCGGAGGAATGCGTCGCACAGAAAGGATGCCGGCTCTGCATCATGTATTGTCCGGAAGCCAACTGCATTCAGATGGACACGACGAAGATGGTCGCAACCATCGTCGAGTCCCGTTGCAAGGGATGTGAGCTCTGCGTGGTTGTCTGTGACGCTGCGAAACATAATGCCATCAAGATGGTGGCGCGCTAGCCTGAAGAAAGGCCGGGGTGAAGGAGTTTCTCCTTCACCCCCACTCTTTTATTATGAAAAACGACCTGATCAATGAAGACACGATGTCCCGGGATAATGATGCGCTTTCTGATGCCTTTATCCGGGTTGAAGAATCGATCAAATCCTTCCATGCCATTCTCGATACGGTCAATCAGGATTCTTCATCGCTTCCCCTCTCCGAAGAAGATCTGAAATCCCGTTTTGTGGCCTCCCAGGCTCTCCGAGACAGCGCATCCATCTATCTCGACTGGGGCTGGCACTATCTGAGTCGCTTATACAACGTCTCAAATCCCCACAATCCGGAAGATGACCTTCTGATCTAGCACCTTCTTTAATCGACCCTTTCTCTCCCGCCGCGACCCTCCTAGAAAAAACCGTGAAGTATCTCCATGACTGGATTGACCTCCGATCTCGTTTTTGAAGAGAGCTGAACGGAAATATTGAAATTCCGGGGAGGATTTTTCTTGGAAGGATCGATTTCCCTGATTTGAAAGATGAGGCGGGTTCGGGAGATAAGCTTTTCATTGAATGGGAGGGTGAAATAAAAAAGTCCGCCTACAGTCCCGTCAGGGTAAAGAGTCGATTTGACAGGAAAACTTTTGTAGGCCAAATCCCGACCAAAGGGGGTTTGAGCCGGGGTGGGCTGGGAGAAAGGCGAGGGAAGAACCCAGATCATGGACCCCAGCCCTAGCGTGACGATCGTGAAGAGAATAAGTCCCGTGTAGTAGAGGACCTGCTTGGCGTTCTGGTATGGGACATTGGCCTGCCAAGCGATATCAAAGGCCTCGGATGGCGAAATATTCCGGTAATTCTTTTTCAGGAGAGAGAGATAGACGGAGTGAGGGACGAGGTGGACCTCCACATTATTTTTACCGCTCTCCGCGAGAACGACTTGAATGGGAATGACATGTTGCCTCCAAAGTCCCTGGTGGCCAAAGAGCGCATGGGTGTCCTGAGCTGTGTGATAGGAGCGGATCCCGATCGTGAGGCCGGATCCGGGAATTTTTTCCACGATGGGCATGGTCGCTGGATCGGGACGGGAAAGAGGCCGGAAGTGATAGAAGGAGGCGCAGGCGGAGAGCGAAAAAATGGATACCGTCGCGAGGGAAATAGCTTTAAGGCGCCTCAGGCGCGAGAATTCAGTCATGTTGCCTGTTCTCCGCCTCGTTTGCGGTAGAGATCTTGACGAGAATGCTGTAGGCAAAGACCAGTATCAGCACAATGACGACATAGAGTATGAGTTGCAGGGAATGATATGAAAAGTCCCCGAACCGTTCGCTTTCCTTGTAGGAAGACTGGGCTTCCACCAGGAGGATCCGTCGGATGGTCGAAATGATCCCGATCAGAATGAAGGAGGCGATCGGGAACCGTCTTCTCCCAAGATAGCTTAGCATGATCCACAAAAGCTCGAGGATGATGACGACGAAAAGCATGTCGTTTATCAGCTGGAGGACGGAATCTGTTTTGAGGTCGGTCAGACCCATGGCCGAATGAACGAGAACGATCACAGCCCCTGACATGAGAAAGACGGCGACGATCAAATGAATGATGTCGTCGATTCGCAGCAGGACCTTTCTCAGTTTTTGGACAAACTCGATGTGGCTGTCCTGTCGAGGCGAATGGGGGGAGGGATCGATCATCGGTCACCTGCCTTCATTAATCGTGAGTGTTGCCATTGTTTACGGGTTCGCGAGAAAGGCGCAGGGCTTCTTCCAGACGGGCGAGGGAGATTTCGCGTCCCGCGAGAAGCAGTACCTCAAAGATACCCGGACTGACAGTTTTCCCGGTGATGGCCACGCGAACAGGCTGCGCAAGTTCACCGAGCTTCATGTGCAACGATTCCCCCATCTGGGCAAAAACGTTCCGGAGCCCCTCCCCCGACCAGTCCTCGAGTGCCCTCAAGGCGAGGGAAAGTTGCTCGAGAACAGTGGAGTTTGCGAGGGTGAGCACTTTTTTCCGGGCTTCGGGATCGATGGTCCGGGAGCGATCAAGAAAGGGATGGGCGAGCTGGGCCAGGTCGTTCAATGTTTTCGAGCGCCCCTTGAGCTCGTCGGCCAACCGTGTCCAATAGCCGGGATCGGAGCTCTGGGAGAGAGGATCCGGCAAGGGAGGGAGTGCTTCCTTTAAGAGCGGAACAAGATCGGCTCCAGGGGTGTTCTTGATATAGTGGGCATTGAGCCAGAGAAGCTTTTCGGGATTGAAGACAGAGGGAGAGGAGCCGACATGGTCGAGATCAAAAAAATGGACCAGCTCTTCCCGGGTGAAGATCTCCTGATCCTTGTGGGACCATCCCAGCCGCACGAGGTAATTGACCAGGGCCTGGGGCAGGAATCCCATGTCCCGATAGGCCATGACGGATGTGGCCCCGTGTCTTTTCGACAGACGTGTCCTGTCGGGTCCGTAGATCATGGGAAGATGGGCAAAATCCGGTAGTGGAGCGCCCAAGGCCCTGAATATTGGAATCTGCCGGGGAGTGTTGTTGATATGGTCATCCCCGCGGATGACATGGGATATTTTCATGTCCACATCGTCGACCACGACGGCAAAATTGTAGGTGGGCCCCCCGTCGGACCTAATAATGATCAGATCGTCGAGCACGGAGCTGTCGAAGGAGAGGGGGCCCCGGATGAGGTCGTCAAAGACGATCGACTCCTTTTCCGGGGTTCGGAAACGGAGAACGTGGGGGCGATCGGGAGAGACCGAGCGGTCCCGGCAGCGACCGTCGTATCGGGGAGGAAGGCCCTGTTTCATGGCCTCCGCCCTCTTCGATTCGAGAAGGTCAGGAGGACAGTCGCACCGGTAGGCGTGTCCTTTTTCGAGCAGCTCCATCGCGAGTTCCCGATAGCGGTCGAAACGTCCAGTCTGGTAAAAAGGTCCCTCGTCCCATGAAAGGTCGAGCCAACCCAGTCCTTCGAGGATGGCGGCGATGGAGTCCTGGGTCGAACGCTCCCGATCGGTATCCTCGATCCGGAGGACCAGTGTCCCTCCATAGTGGCGTGCAAGGAGAAAATTGAAAAGGGCCGTCCGTGCCCCTCCAAGATGAAGGTGGCCTGTCGGGCTGGGAGCGAATCGAACACGCATCGACGGATCTTTGGGTAGGGGCAAGGAGGAAGTCCTGAGTTTAAGCGTGAATTTCCTGAAGTATTTTAAAAAAGGATAACACGGTCGTGAGAGACGGACAAACGAAAAAATAAGCTAGGTCATACACCCTCCCAAAAATCCGTTCTTTGACCTGTCGGGGAAGGCGGTCTATAATTCGAACGCGTGTGCCCGGGAGGGCGTTATGGGCAGTGTGAAACGGTTAAGGGCTGGGGTGAAGATGAGTGGGGAAAATGGCGGAATCGTCCGGGCCGTAATGGGGTGTCGGATGGGAAATTTAAACGGAGCAATTCTGGTTCTGCTCTTTGCGGTCGCGCTGCTTTCGTCCGGTTGCGGTGAGGTCAAGCCTCTGACTCCAGAAGAGCAGTCGCTTGTATCCGCCTGGAAGATAGGAAAGTCTCTCCGGAGAGCCTATTCCAAGGAATCGGTTGACGAAGTCGTCTCCCTTTTGACCTCTTCGCTGGCCAACCGTCCCGAAACGCGGCCCCAGCTGGCCAAGATGTTCGGAATGTTCCGGAAACTGGATCTGACCCTGGTGATGGACTCAGGAGAGGTTGATCCCACAACGCATTCGATCACCTTCAGGGGGCACTGGACCATGACAGGCCTTCCAAAATCTGGATCCGGACCGCGCTATTTCCAGACGGGGGAATGCCAGATCGTCGTCTCGATGGCGAAGACCCCCAATCCCTCTCGGATCGAGTCCATTTCGGGGGACACCTTCCTTGCCGTTCCAGCGAAGCTTTCACCGAAAACATGAAAAGATCGCCGGAACCAAGGAGAATCACGTCCGATTTCCTGATTGTGGGGGGAGGAATCGCCGGCTATCAGACAGCCCTTGATCTGCTTCCGCTGGGCAGCGTCGCGCTGGCATCCCGGGGATCGATCTCGTCCGGGAGTTCCTACTACGCCCAGGGAGGGCTCGCGATTCCCTGGGGATTCGACAGGGACGCCATCGACTCTCATGTCGAAGACACGATCCGCGCGGGAGCCGGACTCTGTGATGAGGAGAGGGTTCGTCTCCTGATCGAAGGCTCCGAAGAAGCTTTCGCAACTCTGGTTTCCTATGGGGTCCCCTTTGACAGGGATGAAAAAGGGGAATTCCTTTTCACGCGGGAGGCGGCCCATTCCCGTCCAAGAATCGTCCATGCGGGAGGGGACAAGACAGGCTCACTCATACTGAAGACGTTGGCACAGAACGTCCATGGCCACGACCGATTCACTTTTCTGACTCCCTGCCGTCTGACCCGGCTCCTCAAGGGGCAGGACGGCAGGGTGGCGGGTGGGCTCTTCATGGATGAAACCGGGGACGAATGGCTGGAAGTTCTTGCAAAGGCGACCATCATGGCGACCGGGGGCTTTAGCGCCCTTTTTGCGAGGACGACCAATCCTCCGTCACAGGTGGGAGACGCCGCGGCGGTCTGCCATCGGGCCGGGGCGGAACTCGAACGTCTGGCCTTCACCCAGTTTCATCCGACGGTCCTCGACCTTCCGGGAGGGGCCCCCTTCCTGTTGACAGAAGCCCTCCGGGGTGAAGGGGGGCATGTGGTGAACGAGGCAGGGGAGCGCGTTCTTTTCAGATATCATCCGGATGGAGAGCTGGCTCCGAGGGATGTGGTCTCCCGGGCGCTCTGGCTCGAAGCCCGTGCCCATCCGGAATCGCCTCTCTACCTCTCGGTGACCCACCTGCCGGCCCTCTACCTGAAGGAGCGGTTTCCCCAGGTCTACAACCACTGTCTGTCGGTCGGCATCGACCTGTCCCGGGACCGAGCTCCAATCCGTCCGGCGGCCCATTTCCAGATGGGCGGAATCACAAGCGACATGGAGGGACGAACCTCCCTTCCAGGGCTTTACGCCGTGGGAGAGGTGGCCAGCACCCGGGTCCACGGGGCGAACCGGCTGGCATCAAACTCTCTTCTCGAAGCATTGGTCATGGGACACAGGGTCGTTCTTGGAATTGTAACCGACCGGACGGTCGACGTGGATTTGACCCCGCCCCCGGAGGAAGAGAGGGAAATTCCCCGGGTCATTCCCACGATTCCTTCCGGTCGGGTGACGATGAAAATGGTTCGGAACATTCTTTGGGAAAAGGCGGGGATCGTACGCTTCAACTCCCGGGTCCAGGCCGGACGGGAGGAGATCGAGGCCTATCTAGCCATGATGCGGGAGGGCCCGGTCGCGACGGAAGGGGTCCTTTTGTGGAACGCCCTCGAACTCTCGCGGGAGATTTTTAACGACCTCCTTGTCGCTCCGAGGGTGGGCGCGAACTTTTTTCTTGAAGGCTCCCCGGCAGACATCGGTCCGTCGGCCCAGGAGATAGGAAAAGGATAGGGAATGGCAAAGGATTTTTATGACCGTCTCGGAGTCAACCGGAAGGCGACCTCGGAGGAGATCAAGAAGGCCTATCGAAAGCTGGCCCGCCAGTACCACCCCGATGTCAACCCGAACAACAAGGAGGCGGAACTCCGCTTCAAGGAGATCAACGAAGCCTACGAAACGCTTTCCGAAGAGGAAAAGAGAAAGGAATACGACGCGCTTCTCTCCGGGGGGGGGACAGGTCGGGGAAGGGCCTCCTCTCAGGAGGGGGCGGGACGACCCTTCGAGGACTTTTCCGGAGAAGGGATGGGAGACTTCTGGGACCTGTTCGGCGGAATGGGAAGGGGGGGAGGGGCCGTGATCTCGGAGGTCCACCTTACGCTGACATTCCGTGAAGCGGCCCTCGGGGCGGACAAATCGGTGCTTCTGACCGACGCTTCGGGGAAAAAACCCGAACAGGTGACCCTGAGGATTCCCGCCGGGATCGAGGCGGGAATGGCCTTTACCCTCCAGATCGGTTCCGGTTCCCGATCCCGTCTGGTCCGGGTGGTCATCGACGACATCATGCCGGATCCCCTGTTCCGGCGACAGGGTTCGGACCTTCTTCTCGATTGTCCGGTCAAACTCTCCGAGCTCCTGTACGGTGCAACGGTCACCGTTCCGACCCTCGATGGTGAGGCCCGACTCAAGATACCTCCGGGGACAAAGGCCGGTCAGACGTTCAGGATGAAGGAAAAAGGGGTGGCCTCTCCGGTGGACCACGAAAAAGGGCATCTGTTCGTCAAGGTCCTCCCGGTTCTTCCCCCCCGGGTTCCCGATTCTCTCGAGCCCTGCATCCGCGAGCTCGACAGCCATTATCCGCCGGACTTCCGATGGAAGAACCGGTGATCCGGGAAAGAGGCATCCGGGTCCCGTTTGTTTTTAGGAGGAAGACCGATGGTTGAAAAAGAATTTCCAAAAGGCCCGGGTCGCCCCATGCCGGTCGAATGGGTCACGGAAACCTATGCGGTCTCCAGACGAACCCTGTCCCTTCTGGTCCGGGAAGGCCTCGTCGAGATCGAAAAGGAGGGGACTGCGCCGTTTCTGCGGCCCGAAATGATCGAGCGCGTCAGGGTCATCATGATTCTCCGGAAGGAACTGGGGGTGAATCTGGCCGGTGTCGAGATCATTCTTCGCCTCAGGCACCAGCTCCTCTGGCACCGGAGCCGCCTCCGGGACTCCCCGGGAGAGCCCTGCATCGATAACGACCTGTCGTGACAGGCCAAAAAGCCGGGGTCCGAGCCAAAACTTGAAATGATCAGGGAGGATCGACCATGGATGTGAACAAGCTGACCCAGAAGTCTCAGGAAGCGCTCCAGAAAGCTGTCGACCTGGCGCGCCAGAAGGGGAACACCGAGGTGGAGCCCCTGCACCTTCTCAAGGCCCTCCTGGAACAGGAGGGGGGCATCGTTCCCGCCATCCTCCTGAAGATGGAGGTCTCCCCCGAAGAGCTTCTCGGAAAGACTGACGAACAGCTCGGACTGCTCCCCCGCGTCGAGGGGGGATCCGGTGGGCCCTATCTTTCCAGGAATCTCTCGTTCCTGCTCGACAAGGCTCTCGAGGAGACCCGTCCCTTCAAGGACGATTATGTCAGCACCGAGCACATCCTGCTGGCCATGACCGAAAGCACCGGTCCCGAAAGCCGGATTTTCAAATCGTTCAAGCTGACCCGGGAAAAGACCCTTGCGGCCCTCACCGAGGTGCGGGGAAGCCAGCGCGTCACCGACCCGAATCCCGAGGAGCGCTACCAGGCACTCGAGAAGTTCGGGAAGGATCTGACAGCTCTCGCCCGCCAGAACAAGCTCGATCCCGTCATCGGTCGCGACGAGGAGATCCGGCGCGTGATCCAGGTCCTCTCCCGCCGGACCAAGAACAACCCTGTTCTGATCGGCGATCCGGGGGTCGGCAAAACGGCCATCGTCGAGGGTCTTGCTCTCCGGATCGTGGCAGGGGACGTGCCCGAGGGGCTCAAGGACAAGACGATCTTTTCCCTCGACCTCGGTGCCCTTCTGGCCGGAGCCAAATACAGGGGCGACTTCGAGGAGCGTCTCAAGGCCGTTCTGAAGGAGATCAGCGCGGCTTCTGGGAGGATCATCCTGTTCATCGACGAGCTCCATACCATCGTCCGTGCAGGGGCGACCGAGGGCGCCATGGATGCCTCCAATCTGTTGAAGCCCGCCCTTGCGCGGGGAGAACTCCGGGCGATCGGCGCCACGACTCTGGACGAATACCGTCAGTACATCGAAAAGGACGCGGCCCTCGAGCGCCGCTTCCAGCCGGTCTTCGTGGGGGAGCCCTCCATCGACGACACGATCGCCATTCTCCGGGGCCTCAAGGAAAAATACGAGATTCACCATGGGGTCCGGATCAAGGACTCGGCGATCGTGGCAGCGGCGATCCTCTCCCACCGTTACATCACCGGCCGGTTCCTTCCGGACAAGGCCATCGATCTGATCGACGAGTCGGCGAGCCGTCTCCGGGTGGCGATCGACAGCATGCCGCTCGAGCTCGATGAGGTGGACCGAAAGATCCGCCAGCTCGAAATCGAGAAGATGGCCCTTTCCAAGGAAGAGGACGAAGGAAGCCGGAAAAAGAAGGCCGATGTCGAAAACGAGCTCGAGGAGCTCAAGGGTCGTTTTTCAGCCCTGAAGGCGCAGTGGGACGGGGAGAAGGCCCGGATCCAGGAGATCCGGGAGCTCAAGGAGAAGATCGAGCAGTCCAAACTGGACGCCGATGCCGCATTGCGGGAAGGACAGTACGAAAAAGCGTCCCAGATCACCTACGGGACGATCCCGACCCTCCAGAAGTCTCTCGATGCGGCCCAGGCCGCGATGGAGAAGGAAAGCCAGACCGGCGGACGCCTCCTGAAGGAAGAGGTGTCGGAGGAGGACGTGGCCCAGGTGGTCTCGGCCTGGACCGGGATCCCTGTGACCCGCATGATGGAAGGAGAGCTTCAGAAGCTTCTGAAGATGGAGGAGCGTCTCTCCCAGCGCGTCGTGGGCCAGAAGGAGGCGGTCGTGGCCGTTTCGAACGCCATCCGGCGCGCCAGGGCCGGAATACAGGACCCGAATCGCCCCCTCGGGTCCTTCTTTTTCCTCGGTCCGACCGGGGTGGGAAAGACGGAGCTCGCCAAAAGCCTGGCCGAATTCCTCTTCGACAACGACCAGGCGATGATCCGCATCGACATGTCCGAATACATGGAGAAGCATTCGGTGGCGCGCCTCATCGGGGCTCCGCCCGGATACGTCGGTTACGAGGAGGGCGGGCAGCTGACGGAGGCGATCCGGCGTCGTCCTTATTCGGTCATCCTTCTCGACGAGATGGAAAAAGCCCATCCCGACGTTTTCAACGTGCTTCTCCAGGTTCTGGACGACGGCCGGCTCACCGACGGGCAGGGCCGGGTGGTGGACTTCAAGAACACCGTCATCATCATGACCTCGAACATTGCCTCCGACGTCATCCGTGATTCGGCCGGGGTTCCCGAAGCCGAGGTGCGTCGAAAGGTGATGGAGATCCTCGGTCGCTCCCTTAGGCCGGAGTTTCTGAACCGGATCGACGAGATCATTCTCTTCCACCCCCTCACCATGGCCGAGATCATGCAGATCGTCGATATCCAGCTTTCATCGATCAACAAGCGGCTCAAGGATCAGAATATCGTTCTCGCCCTGACCGATCGGGCCCGGGAGGAGCTGGCTCAGGTCGGCTTCGATCCGGTCTACGGAGCCCGGCCCCTCAAACGGGCGATCCAGCAGGCCATCATGAATCCGTTGGCCCAGCAGATCCTGGCCCGGACCGTCCAAAAGGGCGGGACGATCGAAGTCGACTGGGACGGAGCGAGTTTCCTGTTCGATTCGGCGGCCGTTTCCGGAGAGAGTTCGTGAAAGACGTGGGGACTCCGATCAGGGAGGGACTTCTTTTTACGCGTGACACCGCCCTGGCGGAGCGGATTTCACGGAGCGTGCTCCACTGGCCGCTCGAAATCCTGGTCCGGGATTCCTGGAAAGGCTGGGAGGCGGTATCTCCCGACAGCCGTCTCCTCCTCATCGACCGAGGAACCATGCCGTCGCTCGATCTGTCGGACTCCCATTTCAGGATCATTCTCAGCGGGGAGGGGGAGGCGCTTCTCCAGGCCCTCACGGAATTCCTGTACCTTCGCGAACCCCTCTCCCAGGCGGTGGGGATCGAACATCTTCTCCACACCAAGTGTTGGCAGTACCTGAAGGCGGTGTCGAATCTCCGGGAATCGGATTCGGCCTATTCCTTTTTTTCCGACCTCCTGGACCGGATGCTCATCCCGACCGCTCTCGACGTGACCGATGGGAACCAGCACAAGGCCTCCCGGATCCTGGGGATCAGCCGGACGACCTTCCGGAGCAAGATGAAATCGATCGAAGAGGGAGAGGGAGACCCTGAAAGTGAAAGCTGTAGTTAAGTTAGTGCTAATATTATTTAATTATGGATAGCTCCCTTTTGGTGGAGTTGTGCTTGACCAAGAATTTCTGTGATTTCTGGTCAGGACGCTTGACAGATTGGTTGGTTCAGTGTAATTTCCCCGATGGACGTTGTATTTTCATAATTAAAATGCGAAAGGGGGGAAGAAAACGATGAAAAAATCGGAACTCGTGGACAAGATCTCCCAGTCCGCAAAGATCAACAAAACCCAGGCGAATGAAGCCCTGAACGCCGCTGTCGAAGCGATCAAGAAGGCCCTCAAAAAGGACAGCGAGCGCGTGACCCTTCCCGGTTTCGGGACCTTTTCGACCGTGAAGAGAAAGGCCCGCACCGGACGGAACCCCCGTACTGGCCAGGAGATCAAGATCCCTGCCATGCGCGTTCCAAAATTTACTGCCGGAAAAGCCTTCAAGGCCGCCATCAAGTAATTTGTCCCGAAAATGCGGGGCCATGGTTCTCCGTGGTCCCGTCTTGTCCAGCAGGCACGTAGCTCAGGGGTGGAGCGCTACCTTGACACGGTAGAGGTCGGCGGTTCGAAACCGCCCGTGCCTACCATA
>DAHWGX010000041.1 GCA_027335985.1 Nitrospirota bacterium
TTAAATAGTTGGGAACTCTGGCCCCTATCGTTTGCCAACCATTACACAATGTATCAACAATGGCGCCGTAGGGAAGAGAAACCCCTGTTAAATATCCGCCCCCCAAATTAATTGGTTGTCTTCCTTTTGCCAGAAGTCTCCGATAAGACTTTCATGAAGACTCCAATCATTATCGTTGTTCCCCCTTCATCCCATTCCCTTACGATCCGAATTGATTGTTCCTCTTCCTGTCTCTTTAAAAATCCGGTTGTGCCGGTCATTTCCCTTCAAGCATGCTATGACAGCTATGTCTCCTTGCGAGTTCTACGCCAATCGACAAAAACGGGCTACGACCGTGTCGTTCTAAAATATTTTGCCGACTGGCTGGATCGGGACCTCTCGTCTCTGACGGACGACGAGATTCTTAAAAAATATGCGGGGATCCGGGAGAAGTCTGGCCCCGCCCAGGCGGCGCTTGCGATCAGGGTTCTGAAAGCCATTTACTCCTATGCGATTGCAAGATTCGGAATTCCGGAACGAAATATCGGCCGGATTCTTCGTGTTGCCGGAATCGCGCTCACCCCTGTCAGAAAGTCACGCCTTATCAAGAAGAACGACCTTCCGAAATGGTACAAGGCCGTTTCTTCCCAGAGCAAAACACGCCAGGAACGCATCGCCCGGGATATTTTCCTGATCGGACTCTTTACCGGTCTCCGAAAAACGGAGATCATGTCCCTCAAATGGGAAGACGTCGACCTCAGGGGGCGAACCCTGACCGTCAGAAATACAAAAAATCACCGGGACCATACCCTGCCGCTTCCGGATTTTCTGGTTCGCCTTTTTCGGGAACGAAAACCTGACGGAGAGAATTCCTCCCATGTTTTTCCAGGAAAGAAACTGACTGATCGAATCCGGGATATTGACGACTCCCGCTTTCGGGTGATCAAAGAATCCGGAGTTTCCTTCACGATTCACGATCTCAGGCGAACTTTTGCGACAATCGCGGCAGAGATTGGCGTCCCTCCCTATCTGCTCAAGAAGCTTTTGAACCACAAATCCGGCGATGTCACCGAGGGGTATGTGATTTCCACCGTCGAAATCCTGAGAGGACCTGTTCAGAAAATTGCCAAACGGATCGAAGATCTCTGCCAGATGAAACGGAGGGTGATCCCTGAACAGGGCGAGTCCCAAGGGACTAATCCCAAGAAAATGCGTGTGATATGAAACGTTGAAACATTTGCGTTGCTTTTATGAAACGTTCCGGCGTCCTTTTCTCAATCATGGAGGATAAAAATGGAGAAATTCTGCAAAAACCGAAAATGGTCCGATTGTTGCTTTTTGAAGCATGGGATGAATTCTTCGGATAGTGGGGATCAAAGAACAAGCCTCGGTGTTGAGGCGGAGAATTCATCATGAGAAACCTTCTAACGGGGAAGGAGACGCTCTATGGGACTCGGCCCTTCTTACAATCCGATTTCGATCGTTCTCGTCATGACCCTTTTCTTTGTCGGAACGGCGGCCCTTGCCTATTGGTTCGGATCGAAGGATTCGCACTCCTCGAAAGGAAAAGGAAGCTTTTGATTGAAACAGGGAAGGGGAGGGGATATCCCTTCCCTTCGATCTTTATCCGAGGGGATCAAAAAGGATTATTTTTTCATCGCTTTATCGATTTGCTTCTTGATGGTCTTATCGGAATCATTTCCCTGGCATCCTCCAAGCAGGAGAGACGCCGTCACAAGAAGAAAAACCGTAACGAGCCCAAGCGATCGGATGGATTTGATAAATTCCGGCATGAGGGCCTCCTTATTTTCGGAGTCGGAAAGGCTTTAAAAACTTCTTCATGTTCCTAGTCTGTTTATTCTTCCCGTCAGGGATTGTCCCCTCGGGAATAAAGGGTCTTGTGGATCCTTTTCTGTCTGATGATCATACCCAGGGCGGCGGCATTAATGAACCCCCATTCGGTCGTGAGACTGGGCAGAAGACACTCTTCCGGGAAGTTTTTTATTGAGACACTCCTCTTTCTCTCCTCTTGCGACATTTTCATTAACAGGCTTTTCCGGATCCCCCGCGAGCCTTCTTAACGATCTTTTTTTAATGTGATTGCTCCTTTATCTTTCATTCACTTGATGCGGGACTCCAGGACCTGTAAAATCCTCAGAAAGTTCATTCTATCAGTCATTCACCTATTAGCGCAGGAATCTTATGACAAAGTCCGACATTGCAAAGCTCCTGGCCCGGCAGTTTCCGGGAATCCGACTTGCGGATGCCCGGGTGATGATCGACCTCTTTCTGGACGGCATGAAAGAATCTTTGGGTTCGGGGGATACCGTCGAGCTTCGGGATTTCGGAGTTCTCCGGGTAAGGTCCCGCGCTCCACGGAAAGGCCGGAACCCGAAAACAGGCGAGAAAGTTATGGTCGCGGGGAAGAAGGTCGTTTATTTCAAACCGAGCCGGATCTTGAAAGGGAGGCTGAAAAGCTGAAGGCATTGAGTCTTATTTAAGCGGAGCCGAAAATTGAATCCTGTACGTCGGTGCGACCAGTGTGGCATCTGGGCGACGGAATTTGCGATCATCCATAAAAAAGTTCTGTGTTCGACTTGTTTCGAGTCCTTCAAGCGGACTGAAGGAACCCTCCCTACCCATCCTTCCACACCTGAAGAGGACCCTTCAGGCAAATCTTCGTCGTCCTCTCCGGAACAACAGTAATTTCCGCAGAAGCCGAACCGCAGTCACTCCTTGCGGGGAGCCAGCCTAAAATGCAAGATCATTTCACGTTGAATTGAGGGAGTCCAAATGCCCAAACGTCTTGGAATCGTGGGAAGCTGGGAAAAAGGTCCGGACGGGACGGACATCAGCCTCGAGAAATTCCTGTATATGGGGGAGGTCGAGGTGTTCTGCCCGATTTCCGAGTACCTCGATTTCTCGCTTTCTCTCGGAGCCCCCGTAGAACTAGAAAAGGAAGGACATTACTGGAAGGGAGAGATTCTTCTCTCCAGGACAGGATACCTGGAGGGAAGTTCGGACTTCACCCCTCGGGAATTCCCCCAGACAATCGGGAGTGATCCCGTTGGCATCTATGTCGTGCGACTGTTCCGAGAGACGCCCGTCACCCCTGAAATCATCGGGGCCACGGCCTATTTGGCCTGATACGAACAATTTCTGAAGGAGGGCAGCACGTGCCCGACTCGAATACCATCAAGGTCGCTTCTCTCAAAGGTCCGCTCCGTCTCATCGGAAACGTCGTCTGGGTTCTGTTCGGAGGATTCTTTATGGCGGCCGGATGGGTCCTTGCCGGCATCCTCTCCGCTCTCACGATTGTCGGGATCCCCTGGGGGATTGCCGCTTTCCGGATCGCCGATTTTTCTCTCTGGCCTTTTGGTCGGGAAATGGTCGACCGCAATCAGGGGACAACGATGAAGACGATGTCCTTGATCGGAAACGTCGTCTGGGTTCTGGTCGGTGGTTGGTGGATCGCCCTTGGGCACCTCTTTTCGGCTCTTCTTTGCACAATGACGATCATCGGAATCCCATTCGCCTGGCAGCACGTGAAACTGGCCGGGATCTCCCTGACTCCGCTTGGGAAAAAAATTGTGCCGATCGAGAGGTAAAACGAGAAAAGAATAGTAGAAAAGGGGCTCACGGATTGTCCGTAAGCCCCCGGATCTTTCAGGTTCCTTTCACGACCGCGCAAAAGCGGGTGAAGAAGATATAATCCTTCGTCTCGTACTGGATCGAAAAGATCTTTTTGATTCCGGCCTTTCTTGCGGCATCGCGGACCGTCTTGCCGCTGTCAGTCGTCGTGTCGGCGGCGAAAGTGCCGTTGCACACCTCCGTCGATTTGAGATCTCCGGGTTTTTTCGTGTCGACCATTGGGTTCATGGGGGCTTCGGGCATGGCCAGTGTGCAACCGCCAAGAACGATGGTTCCCAGAACGAGTGGCGCCAAGAGTTTCTTCATCAGATTACCTCCTTCGATTGCGGGCCCCGCCTGAGTTCGAACGGGAAGGTTTGTGATCCGTCCGTCAGAGCTTGCGCTCCTTCGCCAGGAACTGGGCGACGGCCAGACCTTTCGGATGGGACAGGACGCTGCGCCTGACCACCATCAACGTGACGAGAAGGTTTTGGGAGACGGAGGACTTGGCCGCCTGGTAGGTGACAAGGATGGGCACCTGGATCTTCCAGACATAGACGCCTTTCAAGAGCCCCTTGGCGACGATGACTCCCGCCTCGGTGGGAACGGCGGCCGCCACCATCCGGTTGTCGGAAACAAGCTTCAGGTTGCCGGAGGCCTTGAGGGAACCGATGAACGAGGAGAATCCCTCTTTCGTGAAGTCGGGAGAAAGCCCGGACAGGGCGGACCGCCAGTTCACGAAATCGTACGAGTAGGCCGAGGTGGCCACGGTTGTGGCCCAGGAAATAACGGCGCGATCTTCCATCGCCGGCCGGGAGAGTGCCACGAGAGGGAGAATTCGTCCGTCGTTCGTCGCGGCGAAGTAGACAGGCCGTTTGTGGACGAGCGCCCATCCCAGCGCACCGTTCAGAAGGACCGACGCCAGAAGAGTTCCCGCGCCATAGCGGAGAACTTCCGCCTTGTTTCGGTACTCGTCTTTGTAGAAATCGTTCCGGAAGCGAACGAGTTCGGCCCCTCCCTCCCGGAGCGGAGCCGTTCCCGCCGCCGGGGATTTGTGACCGGAGGACCCGCCTGACTTTGTTTTTTTATCGAATCCGAAAAGTCCCATCAGAAGCCCATCCCGTCCCGTGATCTTTGGCGGGCGATGGAGGGCGGGACCGACTTCTCCTCCCGGGTTTGCGGGGAGGAATGGCGGATACCGGAGGAAGCCGTCTCCATCCTGAGACATTCCTTCATGGATCCGGTCAGTAACTCGATATCCCGCTTGGCCAACGCACTATTTGCATGGTGTGCGGGATAATTTGCAATCGCCGTCCGATAATATTCGGCGGCTTTTTTCCAATCATTGTTGCGCTCCGCCTCCGATGCCCGGGTCCTCAAAATCGCTGTCGACAGTTTTTCTCCCGGGAGTTCTTCCTGTGGATTCCTCCCCCTGTAGCTTTCAGCGGCCTGACTCATTCCGCTCCCCCGTTCGAAATCGAACCCGAGGTCCCGGAGGCTTGCGAAGGCCCCGTCACCCATCACCACATGGTCCAGCACCCGGATTCCGAGAAGCTTTCCCGCTTCCGAGAGTCGCTCCGTGAGTCTCCAGTCGTCCTTCGACGGCTCCGGGTTTCCTGACGGATGGTTGTGCAGGAAGATCACTGCCGCGGCCGAGTCCCGGATGATCGGGTGGAAGGTCTCCCGGGGATGGACCGGACACATCGAAAGGGTCCCTTCCGCAATCTGGTGGAGGTCGATGACCTTGTGTTTCTGGTCCAGAGTGACGGCATAGAACCCTTCCTTCTTCGCATCCTTCATCTGCCCATTAAAAATCCTGAAAATATCCTCGCCGCTTTTGACGGACATTCCCCGCTCGATCGGCTCATTGGCAAGGCGTTCCGCCATGGTCAGGGCGGCGGAGAGCTTTTTCCCCTGGGTATCGGAGAGATTCAGGGTCCGAGAGAGTTCCGTTTCGGTCATCCGGGAGAGGGTTCGAAGATTGACAGTCTCGGGACATTTCTTCCCGGTAATGCGTTCGACCAGGACCCAGTCCGGCTCGTCCCGTAGCGAGGCCGACCGAAGGGGTTCGGAGTTGAATTCCCGGAGGCCGGGAAGGAAAGGGGCTCTGGTCATTCTCCCCCCTCCGGCCGTTTCCCGAGTTTTCTGGAAATCTTCGAGATTGCCAGAATGATCTCGCAGGCATCCCTGTCCTTTCGGTAGAAATCGTTCCACTCCTCCTCGGAGCCCTCCCGATCGGGAACCGGAGCGAGGAGCGGGCGGCCCAGGGCCCGTTCAAGAAATTCGTAGGGATCCTTCTTCATATAAGCTCTCCCGCGGTATCAAGAATGTCCCGTTCGTCGGCAATGACTCCTCCCTTGGCCCGTTCCTTTTCGACGAGGCCCAGAATCTTGGTGATGTCGGCCGGTTTCACGCCCAGTTCGTCCGCGAGTTGCTTGACGGCGTCTTTCAGTGTTTCTTGAGTTTCCTTCAGTTCCTCCTTCTGGTTCAGGATCGCTTCGAATCTTTTCTTTCTATCGGAATCGAGATGCATGGCATTCCTCCTTTGTTATTTCTCGTTGAGGTTCTCTTTCTTTAATCAATTATGAATGGTATCATATAATACCATTGAAATTGAACACTAGAAATCGGGGAAAGTCAAAGGAGGCCCTCCGTGAAACTTGTGATCGTCGAATCGCCGACAAAGGCCCGGCATATTTCCCACATGCTGGGATCCGGTTTTCAGGTCATGGCGTCGGTCGGACACATCCGGGATCTGCCCCTTACCGGGCCGGAGTCGCATGTCCGCCCTCCGGACTTTCGTCTGACCTATGTCGTCTCTCCCGGCAAGGAGGCGGTCGTGGCGAAGCTCAGAAACGCCGCCAAAGGAGCGGCCGAGATCTTTCTCGCGACCGACCCGGACCGCGAGGGGGAAGCCATCGCCTGGCATCTCGCCCAAGTCCTGGGCCTGAAAAAACCTAAGCGGATCGCCTACCAGGAAGTCACGGAGCCGGCGATCAAAAAGGCCCTCGCAAGCCCCCGGCCCCTGGACGAGAATCTGTTCGCGGCCCAGGAGGCTCGAAGGGGACTCGACCGCATGATCGGGTGGGAGGTCTCCGGGATCCTTTCGGATTCTCTGGGTAAAACGGGGATGTCGGCCGGCCGCGTCCAGACCCCGGCTCTTCGCCTGATCGTCGAGCGGGAACGGGAAATCCGGAAATTCAAGCCTGTGGACCACTACGGTGTTGTTGCCTACTTCAATGGTGGATGGAAGGCCTCCTGGGAGTCCGGGGAGGATCACTGGCTGGACAGGGGCTTGGCCGAACGCCTGGCCACCGCCGTTCCCGGACTTTCCTTCCGCGTGACGGAGGCGTCGAAGAGCGTCAGGAACCAGGCACCGCCCCCGCCGTTTACGACCTCGACCCTCCAGAAGACTGCTTCGAAGCGCCTTTCTCTCGGACTTGAGGAGGTGATGAAACTCGCCCAGTCGCTGTTTGAGCAGGGGCTCATCACCTACCACCGGACCGACAGCCCGAATTTGTCCATAGAAGGGGAAGAAATGATCCGGTCCGAGGGGGCCCGCCGAAAGATCGCCTTGTCGGACAAACCCCGGCGATGGAAGGCGAAAGAGAGGGCGCAGGAGGCCCACGAAGCCATCCGTCCGACCGACATGGCAAAAGAGATCGCCGGGATCACGGATCTTGAGAAGAGTCTCTACGGGCTGATCTGGAAGCGGGCGCTGGCCTCGCAAAGCGCCGACGCACGATTCATCGTCACCAGCGCCACGTTCGATGCCGGGAGTGTCGAGGGGCGGTCCCTTATCTTCAAGGCGACGGGAAGCCGGATGGACTTTCCCGGATGGAAAACGGTCTACGGAGTCGAAGAAGCGGAGGAGGGGGAAGAGGAGACGGCCAACCCGGTTCCGGTCCTCGAGAGGGGCGAGACGAAAAGGGCCGAACGGGGAGAGCTGCAGGAAAAAAAGACGAAGCCTCCCTCCCGATACACCCAGAGCACCCTGGTCGAGGTTCTCGAAAAGCGCGAGATCGGACGCCCCTCCACCTATGCCTCCATCGTCAGGGTTCTTTTCTCCCGCGACTACATCCGGGAGGAAAAGAAGAGTCTGATCCCGACTCCGACTGGAGAGGCCGTGGTCGACACGCTTTCCGGCCGGTTTCACTTCGCGGATGTCGACTACACGAAAACCGTCGAGGCGTCCCTGGACGCCGTGGCGGACGGGAAAAAACCGAAGCTGGAGGTCCTCCGGAAGGGCTGGGAGGATCTTCAGTCCAATCTGAAAGGACTGAAAGAGAGACGGGCAGGAGAGTCCTCTCCTGGATTCCCTTGTCCGACCTGCGGCGAGAAGACCGCCATCCGGCTCGTGTCGAACACCACGGGGCGGCCTTACTGGAAATGCACCGCCGTCCGTTGCCGGACGTTCTTCGGCGACGACAACGGGCATCCCGGGGCACCGTTCGAAAAGAAAAAGCCTCTTTCTCAGGATGGTCCCCCTTGTCCGGAATGCGGAAAACGGACCGGATCCCTCGAAACCTCGAAGAAAACCCCTTATTTCCGTTGCCCGGAAGGCCATGGCCCCTGGTGGTCGGACAACGGGCGTATCGGAAAGGGATGGGCTCCTTTTCCCGACAAAGGGAAATCCGGGTCGAAAGTCCCAAAATCCTCCGGGACTCCAAAAAAGAGAGGGGTCCGGTGAGAAAACTTCTGGCAGGCGTTCTGGCCGTACTCATGATCTTTCCCTTGTCTCCGATCGGACTCTCTCCCGCCCTGGCCGGCCAGGCGGGAACGGGAACTGGCGCCGCCACAACCCAATCTCCGCAGTCCCAGTCGGTGAATGCCATCGGGAACCAGCTCAACTCCGACCTCGTGTCGTCGGCCACGACCACGACTCCTCTTCCGTCGCAAAGCGGCGGATACCAGTCGGTTCCGGCGGGAACGGCCCCGAACAACTGCGCCGCCCAACCCATCATGAACGCCATGGCGGGAGCCCAATCTGGCTACTTGAACAAGGCCGGCAGAGCCGTTTCGAAACACCAGGGAGTGTTGCAGACGATCGCCAGCCAGCTCGACGTTTGTGCCCAGAACTTCCTGAAGTTTGCCTTCGGCCTGTCGTCGAGCCTGCCAGGATGGTCGGCCGTGCTCGACGAGATCGTCACGATGGCCTGCAGCATGGTGGGGCAGGCGGTCTACGACGCGCTCATGTGCCTCATCAACGGAGCCCTATACGGAGCTCTCACAGGCAAACCGTTCGGTTTCTGCGGAGGATACGTCATGGACGCGACCGTGTCCGGAGGAATGACGGTCAATCCCCAGACCGGCCAACTTCAATTGTCCGGAACCGGCTCGAACGGAAATTCTTCCTTTACGTCCGGTGTTTCCGGCAACGCCACACCCAACATCAACACGGGGCAAAGCCCGTCCCTGAACAATTCCACCTACAACTCGAGCGGAACCTATACGCCTGGGCAGGGCGTCCAGAATTCGACTGCCGGAGGAACTTCGGGAGCTGGAGAGGCGATCGGGCCCAACGAGGGCGTGACCGGCACCATCCAGAAACTCTTCCAGTGAGGAGTCTGCGAGGAAAACAATGATGAACCGACTGCGCATTCTGTTCTTCCCGGTCATTCTGGCCGGAGCGATCTTCCTGTTCCGTCCGGTCTCGGCCCAAGCGGTCGCGGGGTCGTCCTACGTCCAGTGCCTGGGCGTCGTGACGGCGGAGATGTCCGCCCTCATGGCGGCGGGGAGTGCCGTTCCGTCCGTGATCGCCGGGACCGTTACCGCAAGTCTGACATTGAATCTTCAGCCCTATGTCGAGGCCTTGGGGGCCGAGATCTGTGCCCAGGGATCGAACGTCGTTTCGGGCTTGGCGTCCCTCACCGCGGCTCTGTCTTCGGACCTTCACAACCAGGTCCGGATGACCGATGCCTCGCTCACCCATAAATACCTGATTGGGGAGCGTCTTCGGACTGAGCGGGAATACGGTCCCCACGCCACCGTCGCCCACGTCTGCGCCAGAAGCACGGAGGTGGGCATGGCCGGATCCGTTCTCGGAAGCGCCCAGGCGACCGCCGCCACTTCCGATATGATCGCAAACCAGTGGATGCAGCAGAACATTCCGAAAACACGGGCTCTCCAGAAGATTGCTAGCCAGCCGGCCCAGAATTTCGACGCATCGAGTCTCTTCGGAACGAACGACCTGGCGGGGGGATCGACTCTCACCCCGAATCAGGCCACGGCCGCTCAGAACTTCGTTTTGAACGTCACCAATCCCGTTCCCTACGCGGCCGGATCCCAGAGCGCCGCCAACACCTCCGAGGGGCAGCGGGCGGCAGTCGCCAATCTCCGGGACCATGCCGTCCTGTCGCTCGCCCGTCACGCCATGAACGAACAGCTGGCGCTCCGAACGGCCCAGAGCAATCCGTCTCTCGTCACCTGGCAAAACACCCTGGCCCAGGAGTCGGGATTGCCACCCGTCCCGGCTTCCGCAAACGGAGTGAGTCTCATGAGCGTTCTGGGAACGGATGTGAACAGCCGATTTTCCAATCCCGCCTGGCTCACGGAACTCCACACCCTGTCGTCGACCGGGGTTCTTCGGGAGACCGCACTCGAGGAAAGTCTGGAGATCGAGATCGAGTGGCAGTCCCTCCTTTCCGACCAGCGGATGGAGGCGCTTCTGGCCGCGATCGCGGCGAAGCAGGTGGAGATCCGGAGACGCCCGTGAGCCGGGAGTTCATTCGGAGATCCTGCGGTCATGGCGAGGTGGTCTATGCCACTGGAGCCGTTGCCGCCCGGCTCCGGGCGAAGGAACGGGAGGTCTGCAGAACTTGCCGCGAACGGGGAAAATTCTTCGGACCGGAAGAGGAAGACGTTGAAATTGTCATCAGCGAACAACAAAAAGGAGAAAAATCATGACCGGAAAAATCAAACGCGCGATTCTGGCCCTCGTTCTGTCGGCAACCTTTGGACTGTCACTCCCCAACGCCTTCGCGGACGACTCCGGGCCCGGAGTCTGGGATTTTCTTCTGTTTGGAAACCTGTCCATGGGAAGCAGTTTCAACGCCGGCACCCTCGGAGAAAATTCCTCCGGAACGACCGTTTTCAAGGGAAGCCAGGCGATCACCTCTCCCGGGTACGGGTTCGGGTTTGGAACCGAGGTCTGGTTTTCCAACAATATCGCGGCGAGACTTCTCCTCCAGGGGAACGTCTTTGCCAACGGGTTCAATACGAACCTCAAGAACGGACCCTTCTTCGGGTACGGGGCCGCCACGATCGGCCCCGTCTTCAAGCTGTTCGGGTCGACCAACTACTTCGTCTACGCGCCGGTCGATCTGGGGTATGCGATCACTGCGTCGAGTTCCGGAAACCCGGCCGCCGTCGGGGCGTCCTCGAGCCTTACGGCCGTGCAAGGCGGATCTCTCTACGGAGACCTGGGGATCGGGATCAACATCCGTCTCCTCACGATCGAGGCCAAGGTGGCGTATCTCCCGACTCCGGGATCCTTCGGGGGAAATTCGTTCTTCTTCCCGATCTCCGTCGGGTTCGATCTGTAGGGAAGGATTAATCTTCTGTGATAAAATATATTTCATCTCATCTTAAAGGATTGCGGGGAGAATCGATATGGAAAACCAGGATGGAAATTACACAAGACCGGCGACATGGGATGATGTTGTTCACGTCTGTCGATTATTGAATGAGGCGGGTGTGGAATATATGCTGATCGGAGGGTATGCCATTTTTGCCCACGGGTTCAATCGTCAGTCGGACGATATCGATATTCTTGTCAACCCGATATTGGAGAATCAGAAAAAATGGGTTTTTGCCCTTTCCGAACTCCCTGACAAGGCGGCAAAGGAGCTTGAAAACGAAGGGAATGTTTTTGAACCGGACTATACGATGGCTATCCGAATCAACGACGAAGTGACCATCGATGTTATGCCGGCCGCATGCGGAAATAATTGGGAAACTCTCAAGAACCATGTCGAGACCATCCACTCCAATGGCATAGCCATTCCTGTTCTTTCCATCGAAGGGCTCCTGCTGACCAAACAGGGGTTTCGTCCAAAGGATCAATTGGATCGAAGTGTTCTTGAACGGGCAGTGAAAAAAAGAGAAGGGTTCGAAAGATGAGCTTCACTCCTGATCATCTTGGGTCCCCGGATCAGCAACCCATCAAAAGGATCGTAGGACGGAAAGAGCGAGGGCTGTCCCCGGGTGGCGCTCCTCTTTTTATTTCCGAAGAACGGATCCTCTTTTCCAGACAGAAAACCCGATCGGGAATCGCTCCAAAAGGAGTTTTTCGTTATCGAAGCCATGCCGAAGCCAATGCCGACATGGAAAAATGGCTGGCTGAAGCCGTTGGGAGGTTTGAAATAGTAAAAGGCCAATCGACCGACTTTCATGATCTCGTAATTGACAAATCCCTATAAGCTCCTGTTTTCCTTTGAGCTGGGTGAGAAAATGAAAAATAGACTTCGACTCTGGGTGCTTGTCCTTCTTTTTTCGGGTTTTTCGGGAACGAATGCCTGGGCCGTAGGAGGTTCCTCCTTCGCCGCCTGTGTGGCCGAAGGAGAAGTGACCTACGCGCCGGCGACGGCGGCGACTCTTTCGGCAGCGGCCGGAGCCGATGCAGGGATTGTGGCGGCCGGAGAGGCGGCCCTTGCGGCCGATCTTGCCGCGGCGGTGGGGGCGACGGCCGGGTGTATGGGAGCTGTTCCGTGCGGTATTGCCGCCTCCCTGGGCGCGTCCTCCGCCGCTTTCCCCCCGCTGTATGCCGGAGCCGAATCGGCCCTGGGCCCGATCGCCCAGACGCCGGGAGGCGTGGCGACCGGGGCGTTCGGGGGCATGGGAATTGTTGTGCCGCTCTCCGGTATCTACTGGATGCCGGTCGCCGGAGGCCTCGTCTTGGATCTCGAATCTTATGCGGTGGCCCTTCACGGGGCTCTCTGCGCGGCCGGGACGAACATCGGTACGGCCCTGTCGGCCGCGGCTAGCGCCCTGTCTTCGGATGTGAGAAATACGACCCGCCTCGTCGACAACGCGACGACCCATCTCACCCTGATCCGGGAAAGGCTTCGGATGGAACGGGAATACCAGGCGGAACCCTCCCTTTGCACCCGTTCCACCGAAGTTGCCCAAAACGGCCCCAGCCTTTACTCGACCGGAGAGACCGCCGGAGCGATCGATCAAACGCTTGTCGCCACTGACCAGGGGGTGTCGTCCGCCCAAATGGTTGCCTCTGCCGCCTCCTGGCCGGCACCGGAGGCCTCGAGTCTCTTCGGTTTGGGGAGGGAGACGCTCACGCCCCAGGAGACCTCAAGTGGGATCCAGATGATCTGGCTGTTGACCCACCCCGAGGGCCATGCCGTCGGGTCGGCAAATTCGGCCCAGACGGCGCCGGACGTCCTCCCTCAAACCGTGGTTGCCCGGGAGAGTTTGATCCGGCATGTCCTGACCGGTCTTTTTGCCCTAAGGGTACCTCCAACTCCCAGAGGAACGAGCCTTATGGGAAGTCTCGCAAGCCAGGTCCAGGAACGTTGGGCCAATCCCCAGTGGCTACAGGACCTTCATACCCTCCATCCGACGACGCTTCGTCGGGAGATCGCGATGGAAAAAAGCCTGAAG
>DAHWGX010000060.1 GCA_027335985.1 Nitrospirota bacterium
TCCGAAACACGCTTCCGGAAAGCCTGCAGCGTGTCGGGAACGTGTTTCAGCTGGCGGTCATGTTCCTCGGCGGGATGATCGGGACGATCCTGGGCCGTCATCTTCTCGATAATGTTGCGCCAGTGTTTTTCATTCAGGTTCCTTTCCATACCCATCTGCACACCCTCTCCCAGGGCGTTTCTCATCTCAGCCGCCTGTCGTCGGAATATGCCTACAATATCGCTTTCTGGATCATGGGACTGATCGGTCTCGGGGCCTCGGGGATCGCGATGGCCTGGATCCTGTTCGATGTTTTTCCCGGAAGGTCTGTCCTCCTTCCGGGAACAGGGGGAGAATTACGGGGCATGAGAGAAAAATACGGAGTCGGGAATGAAATGAACAAAGGAGAGAACGAGCCAGAAATTTGATTTTGAAGGATACATTCGTTACTATTCAAAAGTTTCAGGAAAACGAGGCCTTATTTCTCCAGACATGAGCCTATGACCGGGCCTTCCTGGCAACGTGGTTCCCTTTCCTGTTTTCTTCGTAGTTTCCCAAGGCGATGTAGCTCAGTCGGCAGAGCAGGTGAATCATAATCACTCGGTCGGGGGTTCGAATCCCTCCATCGCCACCAATACCAGAGCCATTACGATAGAAATTCCCTCATAATAAAAGTTGAATTTGCCGGGACCTTGCCGGGATAATTCCAAAAGAGTATGATTTTCCTGTCCGAGAAAATCACTTTTGGAGGGATGAGAATGGCCTATTTTCGGAGGCGATCCGGAGCCTGGGAAGCATCGATCGAAAAGAAAGGTTTTCCTCGTATTTCCCGCACGTTCGACACGAAAGGCGAGGCAGAAACCTGGGCGGCGACAGTCGAATCAGAAATAGGGCGGGGAGTCTTTGTCTCCAGAAAAGAATCAGAAAACACAACGCTTGCCGAAGCCCTGGACAGATATATCTCCGAAATTCTTCCGCATAAAAAACAGCTTCGACGGGAAACGAACCGGGCAAACGCTCTCAAACGCTGGCCGATCTCAAAGCGAAGCCTCGCACAGATCCAGGGAAAGGATATCGCAGCGTTCAGGGATGAGCGGGTAAAGTCCGGTGGTTCTGCAAACACTGTCCGCCTTGATCTCGCTCTTCTCTCCCATATTTTCACGATCGCAGTCAAGGAATGGGGCATGGCCGGGCTGGTCAACCCGGTGATGCAGATCCGGAAGCCCAAGCTCCCAAGGGGTCGGGACCGAAGATTACTCCCGGGGGAACTGGAGAAAATCGTCGCTGCATCCGAATCTCCCGTTCTGTCCGAGATCGTCCGCTTTGCCATTGAAACGGGCATGAGGCGGGGAGAGCTTTCCGGAATGACCTGGCAGATGGTGGACCTTAAAAAACGAACAGTAACCCTTCTGGAAACAAAGAACGGGGAAAAGCGGGTTGTACCTCTCTCGACGGAGGCCGTCCGAATCCTGTCCGGGTTGGTCAGGAGAATCGACGGAGAGGTTTGGGGGATAGAGCCGGATTCCATCACGCAAGCCTTCGTTCGTGCCGTCTCCCGGGCTCGGGACTCCTACAAAAAGGAAAGCGCGGAGAAGGGGGAAAAACCGGATCCATCCTTCCTGGTCGATCTGACCTTTCATGATCTCCGGCATGAGGCCACGTCAAGGTTTTTCGAGAAAGGTTTTGATACGATGGAGGTCAGAACGATTACCGGCCACAAGACGCTTCAGATGTTGGCAAGGTATACACATTTGAGGGCAGAGGATCTGGCAGAGAGAATGAAGTGAAACTGCCCATTAAACATTAAAATTAAGGAAAACATAATGACCCAAAAGTTTAAGGATGCAAACGAACAGCCTTTCCAAGATTTGCCTGTGTTTCCCGGCACCAGTTGGTCTGTTCTTGCCGAACCAGTTCCTCAAGGTTCTATTCATCGACTCAAGATGAAAAAGGGCACACGGATTCCCGCACATACTCATCCAGCCGATGAATATGTGTACGTACTTTTCGGTGAGATTATAACGGGTGACCGCAAGTGCGGGAAGGGTTGCTTTTGGATTACCCCCGCCGGTACGAGGCAGGGTCCTCACGTTGCGATTACCGATGTGGAGATCATTACTATTCGCCTTGGCCCGATGGGCGACTTCGATGTACAGTAGTCAGATACGCATAACAACGTCATCAAACCGGACCCCGCCTTTTTGGGTGGATCTTTACCTTTCACGATCTCCGGCATGAGCCCACGAACCGCTTCTTCGAGAAGGGATTTGATACGATGGAGGTCAGAACGATTACCGGCCACAAGACGCTTCAGATGTTGGCGAGATACACGCATTTGAGGGCGGAGGATCTGATGGAGAAGTTGAAATAACATCTTCCTTCCCGTAGAATCAACCCAAAAGGAGAACCCATGGCCTCATCAATGGAAGCAATTCAGAAGATCCTTCAGGAAACTGTCGCCCCGGGGATCAGCGACATTCGGGAACGCTTGGCTCGCGTGGAAGTCGAGATCAAGCGACTGGACGACAAGATCGACAACGGGCTTGCCCGCCTAGATACCAAGATCGACAATGGATTTGCCCGTATGGACGAACGTTTCTTGCGCCAGGATGCGCGAATGGATCATCTGGAAGATAAACTTTCCACCGCCCTTGAGATTCGGGAACGCCTGGCCGCTCTGGAAGCGAAGGTATCCGCCCACTAACCTCTCCCTTCCCCCATTAGCTCACGCTCCCCCTCTCTGGATGAATTCATATCATGATTCGGTTTGTCTCTTCCGTCCCTCGCACCGCTTCTCCCGGACCGTTCTGATTTCCTTCTGATATCGGCTCTCGGCCTCTTTTAGGAGCCGGGATATAACCCCGGATCCGGTACACTCCCAGGCTTCCGAAGATCCTCCAGGATGAACTTGTCCTCCAGCGTGAGGGAAAACTGCATCATGGATGAGAAAAACAACCATAAAATGGCCGGAGCTCAAAAACACAGGCATAAAATGTGATCAGATGGGTTGATATTGGTTTGTGACCAATCAGGTGTGAACAGCAGAATCGATTGGTTGCGTTTTGTATGGTTTTGTACCCCGAACCGGGACCAAAAATTCTCGGGAGAATCCCGTCATTCCTGGGTCTACAAAAATCGACCGCAAAAAAACCGGGACCGGAATTTTGGGGGGATTCCCATTTTGCTTGGAATCGATGAAATGCGGATGCTGAAGAAGCGGAGTATGCGGAAAAAGTCCTCCCATTCCGTGACCGTCACAGAAACAAAGAGAGCCCCATCGAAGGGGCTCCCAAGGGGAAAAGAGTGAAACTCTTGCAACAAGGTTAGGCGTTATGTACTCATCGTGTAGGTTCCGGCTGACGAACTGCAATTCGTTGAGGTTTGCTGAAATGATCCATTAACACTCAGGCTTCCACTTCCAGAACTAGAAATGACCCCTGTTACCGATATTTTTTGGTTTGTGCAAGAACTTCCAGGAAAACTTGTAATAGTCATGGCAAAGGTGTTGCCCGACAGAGTTCCTGACCCAGAACCATTGGATCCTGCACTAAAAGAGATAGTGCTTCCATTGATGGTGACGGTAGCGGGTATTGAAGTCTTGGTCCCACAATTTCCAGATGTGCAATTTGGATATACGGTGACCGTGTAGGTTCCATTCGAGACAGAAGAAGGGGTGCTGGAAAGAGCGGCCCCTGAAGTTAAAAGGGTAGGAATATTGTAGGTTCCTCCAAAGTTTCCGGATCCCGTCGTACAGTTCTCCTGCCATCCTCCGTTAATCGAAAATCCTGATCCGCCCGAGACACTCGATAACGGAACGAGGGCTCCGGAAGCTGAAATTGAGGCTCCATCCGAATCGGTTCCAGACATCGTAAAGTTATTTCCTGAAAGGGTTCCGGTCATTGATGGACCACTGGGAACGGAAAGTTTGATGCTTCCATTGCTTCCGACCGTTACTGTAACCGAAGCGGAAAAACCTGCGGTAGGACCTTCTCCAGAGCAATTAGTGTTGAAGGTCATGACCGGGGTCACCGTTCCCGTATAGGTTCCGGACGAGACGGATGTTGTCGTCGAATTCGTAGCGCTTGTGCTGGTCAGCTGGGGCGCGATGGTTTGATTCGCCGGGATCTGGGAGGCAAAGGTGTTGAGAGTCGATGCGTTTGTAGTTGTGCTGCACGATGAAAGGTCTCCCACCAAGCTGGTTATGACATTTGTCGCTCCTGTCAAAGTGCCCAACAAAGTTGAAAGATTGCCGGGTCCGATTCCTCCGGAGATGGTGCAACCGTTGTCCACAACGCCTTGGACAACGGCGGCAAGCTGGACAATGGAATTTTGCAGATTCTTGAATTGTTGTCCATAGTTCGTCGGAGTCATGGAAGACAGCGAAACCCCTTGGTTCTGGGCAATCGCCAGTGCGGCAGTCGTCACCTGGGTGATGTTCAGATTCGGGGAAGTGGACGAAGATGTTGTTCCGCTATATTGATTCGCCCCCCCGATATAGGACCCGAGATAGTTGCCATTGGAGGCCGTGACTAGGAAAAGAGGGGTCGATCCGGATGGAGGGGTGAACGTGAGCTGGTAGTTCCCGCTGGCGTCGGTCGTGGCGGTTCCGAGGGGTGTGCCCGTAAGTCCACTGGAATATAAGGAGACTGTGGCGTTTGATAAAACCTTATCGACCGCTTGCCCTTTGATGGTCGCGGTTGCCGCCCCTCCTCCGCTACTTCCGCCTCCGCACGCCGACAATCCCATCAGGGAGGCAACCAAGAGCACAGGACCTAGCCATAAGAATGACTTGATCCTTGATCCTTGATCCTTGATCCTTCATGGATGTCTCCTCGGTAAGTGGTTGCATACATTTCCTGACAAAAGGATCCCAAAAATCATAAAAGGCAACAAACAAGCTAAATTGTCTCATATCAATCTTAGAAGTCAAATTTTCTTGGAAGGACTTGGAGAATATGGAGAAAATGGTTGGAATCGGATGGGGGGCAAGGCAGAAAGCCATCGGGAAGAAAGGATCGATATTCAATGCCGGGGGTTTGTCAGTTTCTCTCGCGCATATCGTTCAGGTCGTCCAGCCAAGCCTTTCTTTCAGATCGGATGAGGTCCGGTTTCGGACGCCGGGGAGGTTTGGAAAGATCGGGACCAAACGGAGAAGGCCCCGGCTTCACAAGGACAAACTCATCAGTATCCCATTCCGTCCCGGCCTCTCTCTCTCTGACGCTCGATCTTGGGCGCTTCTTTCCTTTCTTCCCGTTCCTTTTCCTGACGACGCTCCGGTCTCTCTTCCGGGCGCTCCTGGAACGGATCTTTCTCCCTCGAACGGTCCTGTTCCTTCGAGACTTCTTTCTTTTCCTCTTTCCGCTCCTCCTTCCCTTGCTCCTCCGTCTTTCGCTCCGGCGATCTTTCTTCCATGCTCTTCTGCCGGTCCATTTCCCGCTTCGTGTGCTCCGGAACCAGCGTCGCCTCCTGCCCGTTTTCCTTCCGCAGGGTGATGACGCCGGTCTCACGGTCCATTTCCTCGACCCGGGCCACTTCTCCGGCCTTCATCCCCAGATCCTTGTTCTCCTGCGGGAAGCGCAATCTCTGCCCGATCTCCCACCGATCGAAGCGTTCCCGCTCCTGCCTGGTCAGATGCTCGTATTCTTTTTCCTCGCTCCGTTCCATCGTTTTTCCCTTTCCGTTGGATGTTTCCGTTTCCCGGATCCGGCCCTTGTCCTTCTCCCGGTCTTCCTCCCGCCGATTTTCGTTTCCGATATTTTCCTTTTCCTCTCCTGGTTTTTCCCGTTCCTTCCCGTTCGGACTTCTCTCGAACTCCTTGCTCTCCTTCTCCACCTCCAGCGCCATGGTCTTGTCCTTCTCCCGCGTGACCGCTCCGGTCAATTTCTCCCGGTCGTCGGTGAAGGCGATCACCTCTCCCTTCGTCCGGGTCAAATTCGTATAGAAAGATCTCCGGTTCAAAGTCTGGGAGTTCGAGGGAAGATCCAGAATCACGGTCTCCGCCCCCAACCCCTGGGCCGAATGCCCGGTCTGGGCATAGCCGTGGTCAATCTCGACGGGACGCGAACCGGATTTCAGGTCAAAGTCCTTCCCGTTGTCCAGACGGATCTTTATGGAATCATGATTCGATTGGATCACCTCCCCGCGCATTCCGTTGGTGATGCCTTCTTCCTTTCGTTCGTTTCCGGTGATCCGGATCCGGTCCCCGGAAGACAGCTCGATCCTCTCGACCGCTCCGATCTCGTGGCCCTTCCCGCTCATGCCGCGCGGGATCATTGTCACGTCCCGCCCATCTTCCATTTTCAGGCAGATGATTCCGTTTTCCTTGTCCACGTTCTCGACCTTCCCGATCTCCCCGGCCGAAACGCTCATTCCCCGGTAATCCTTTCCGAACCGCACGTCCTGGCCAGGTTCGTAGCTGTCGATCCGTTTCTTCCGGGCTTCCGTGAAATCTCCGGCTTCATAGCGGGTGAACTCCTGCCCCTTCCCCTTGAGATTCAGGGCTTCCCGGATATTTTCGTTCACGGCCTTCCTGGCCTCGTGGGTTCCGGTCAGGACAAGGGTCTCTTTTTTGTCCTGCGATTTCAGATATTCTTCGGAGAGGGCCTTGAATCTCTCTTGCTGGTTCCGGATTTCCCGGATCTCGATCTTCTCCAGGGCCTTTTCCGGAGAATCGATGGAGAGCCTGGCCGCCTCCCGAACGTTCTCCGATGCCTTGTTCTGGCGCTGCATCTCGGTGACGTAGACCGTCTCCATCCCCGCCTTCTGGAGCATTGCGAAGGCCGGTCCCGCCGCCACGGATTCGTATTGCTTGATGTCTCCGACCAGGACCGCCCGGGCTCCCGCCTTTTCGACCCGCTTCATCGCGGATTCCAGGTCGCGGGCTGAGGTCAGCCCGGCCTCGTCGATCACGACAACGGTTTTACTCGTAAGACCCTTCCCCGCCTGCCGGTCGGCCAGCCAACCTTGAAGCGTTCTCCCCTCGACGATTCCCGCATCTTTTAGGGCATGGACGGCGGAATGTTGAGGTCCAAGGCCGATGACCTGATATCCGGCACTTTTCAGAGCGGAGAAGGCTGTGCCGTTTTGCAGGGATTCGATGGCCGGTTTCAACATCGTGGTCTTTCCCGTTCCTGCATAGCCGTTAATCCCGGAATACCGGTTGTCTGTCGTGAGGATCATCCGGACCGCCGCTTTCTGCTCGGCGTTCAGCGTCACTCCTTCTTTTTCCTGAATCGCTTTCAGGGTATTTTCCGCCTGGAGTGGGTTCATGACAGGATCCACGGCGTGCCGTCCTGACTTCTCGAAGGAGAGGATCCGTTTTTCCCGCTCCAGAGCCTCCCGGCTCGTCATCAGGTTTTGCTTCCTCCCCGCCAGCTCGTCCGTCTGCCGGATCAATTCCCCGGATTCCTTCGCCTCTTCCACCGCCTTTTTCATGTCGGCCATCGTGATCTTTCCCCGTCCGTCCTGGAGGGCCGTCCGGATCAGTTCCCCTTCCTTGACGGCGCTCTCCCGCTCCGTATGGTGGGCAACGGCAAAGGCCAGGGAGTCCCGGGCAATCTCCAGACGCTTCTCCGGGGAAAGATATTTCTGCCCGACCCCTTTCTCAAACTGGGCGTCGATCGTCCGGGTCACTTCATCGACACCGGAGAGCTTCGCCTCTTCCTTCCAGCGGGCTTCCAGTCCTTCCAGTTCGTGGACCTTCTTGGCCTTCCGCGTCCGCTCCCAGGCTTCGTCCTTCATGGCCTGGGTCGCCTCCCCCCTTTCGACGCCCCACTTGTCCCGGATGTATTTTTCGATGTTCTGCCCCCGGGTGGAAGAAAACTCGATCTGCTCCCGGGAAAAATCCGCGATCTGGACCTCTCCGTATTTTCCTTTGCCGATCTC
>DAHWGX010000062.1 GCA_027335985.1 Nitrospirota bacterium
TGGCCAACAAGGCCGACTTCCACATGAACGACATGCTGGCCGTGATGGTGATCGGCCTGGTCTGCGGTTTTTTGAGCAAGTACTTCCTGCGCATCTACCGGACGACAAAAACCTGGTTTTTGAAGGGACCTGCCCGGCTCACCATGAGAAACATATTGGCCGCCCTGATCCTGGGAATCACGGGGTATCTCGCGACCCTCCGTTTCGGCGAAGCCCTTCCGCTGGGCCCCGGATACATCTTCATCCAATATCTCCTGTCCGTGCCCGATACTTTCATCAACCTCCTGATGCTCCTCCTTCTCAAAATGACGGCCGTGATCTTCACGTTTTCCGCCGGCGGCATGGGAGGCTCCTTCTTCCCGCTGCTGTGCCTCGGAGCCGCGACCGGAGGACTGATTTCGAACGTGGCGCATATCCAGCCATTCGACTTCGGCGTGGTGATGGGCATGGCCGGTTTCCTTGCAGCCGGATACAAAACACCTCTTGCCGCCGTGGTCTTCGTCGCGGAATCGACACACAGTTCCGGCTATCTGATCCCCGGACTGATCTGCACGGCTTTCAGCTATATCGCGTCCGGGGCGTCGTCGATCTCGTCACAGCAAAGAGAACGGGAAGACATCCACCTGTCCCGCCGTTTCCATCTGAAGGTCACCAACGCCATGCTCCGACAGATCATCTTCATCCCATCCAACATCACGGTCGATGACTTCCGGCAGTACTACCTGCTCAAGTATTTCTACCGGACCTATCCCGTCCTGGATGAAAAAAAGGCGCTGGTCGGCATCATTTCTGTCTACGATATCGACCGGATTCCCGAAGAGGAATGGAAGAAACTGAAGGTGTCGGACGTCATGGTGACACCGGTCATTACGGTCACCCGGGAAGAAACCATCCAGGATGCGGTCCAGAAGATGAACCGGTTCGACCTCGACTTCTTGCCTGTCGTGTCGGAGAAGGATCCGAAGGAGCTGATCGGTGGCGTCACCCGGACGGGCATCTTCCAGGGTGAATGGGCCGTCGTCGCAGCCTGATCCCCCTTGCAACTACCGGTACTTTTCGATAAGCTTCACAGGCTGTCCAACCTTTCGCGCCTGTAGCTCAGTTCGGATAGAGCATCGGATTCCGGTTCCGAGTGTCGGGAGTTCAAATCTCTCCAGGCGCGCCACTTTCTTCCAATACCAGAGCCAAAATCCCCCAATTCATGACATTGCGTTATAGTGCTCTAAATTGCCTGTTTTTGCCTTCTCTGCACGGCAACAGCACGGCAAGAACTACCCACGGAAAGCCTTTGTTTGTGCCATTCTCTTGCGTTATGTTGCGTTTCATTCCGGCATCGGTCTTTTTCGAAATCCACTCTGCGACCTCACGGGATTCGTCACCGCTTGAAATAGCGGTGCGGTCTGGTAGAATGAACCGAAGGAGGGTTCATGTTCGACACGTTGGAATACGCCGAGGAATTGAAAGCCGCAGGAGTGCCGGAAGGACAGGCCCGCGTCCAGGCCCGGGCACTCTCCCGGCTGACGGAAGAAAAGCTCTCCACCAAGGATGACCTTGCAATTTTAAAGACCGATCTCGCCCATTTGGAAGAGAGGATCCGTTCGGAATTCAAGCAGGAAATCTCTGAAGCCAGAGCGGAATTCAAGCAGGAGACCGCTGTTCTTCGCTGGATGATCGGATTCAGTCTCGGCCTCTCCCTCCTGATTCTCGGGAAGCTCTTCGTCCTCCATCCCTAATCCGCACATCGCCATTCTTGTCCGGTCTGTCGGCCTCTAACGGGCCTTCCTGTCCCGGATCATCTCCGCGACCTCCCGGGTGCGCAATCTGATCCGGGGGCACGGCCATGTCAAAGTCAGCCGCCCCCATCCTGAAATGTGAGTGGGCGCGCCAGCCTTAGAAAAAAGGGCTGGCTTTTTTCCTTCGACTTCTGTATTCTCGCTCCATGGATCCTTCTCCCGACCCCAACTCCCTGGACCGGCACCGTTTTGACACGCTGGTCGTCCGTCCCGTCGAACCCTCCGAACGCTCCCGCTGGGACGAAGAGATGCGGACCCACCATTACCTCGGATTCCGGGCCATGCCCGGGGAGTCGATCCGCTATGTCGCCCTTCTCGAAGGAAAGTGGGTCGCCCTCCTGGGATGGGGATCGGCCGCATGGAGCAACGGGCACCGGGACAGGATGATCGGATGGACCATTCCCCAGCGGGCCCGGCGTCTGGGCTATCTTGCCAACAACCTGCGCTTTCTCATCCTTCCGGGAATCCGTCTTCCCCACCTGGCCTCGAAGGTGCTGGCCCTCTGCCTGCATCGGCTTTCTTCCGACTGGGAAAACCGATACGGCCATCCCGTCGTCTTCGTCGAGACCTTCGTCGACCCCTCCCGCTTTGCCGGAACCTGCTATAGGGCTGCCGGTTTCGTCGACCTGGGGGAGACCCGGGGGTACCGGAGAAACGCCGGACGGTATCACTACCATGGAGAGGTCAAGCGCATCTTCGTCCGTTCCCTGCGAAAGGATGCGCTTCGTCTTCTGTCTTCCCCCGACAACCTTTCCCTTTTTCAGACAAAGGAGCTCCGCGTGCCCGTCAAGGCCCTTGGAAAAAGAGACATTCAGCATCTCATGGACGATCTGTCCCGGACTTCAGACACCCGGAAACGGCGGGGGATCCGACATTCCCAGATCTCCCTTGTCGCCACTCTCGTGTGCGCCATTCTCTCCGGCGCCTGCCATACGCGCGCCATGGCCGAATGGGCCGCCAATCTTTCGAACTCCCTCAAGAAGCGACTGGGGTTCCGGAGGCATCCGGAAACAAAGATCCTGATCGCTCCCTCCGAACCCACCCTCCGGCGCACCCTTCAGTCGATCGACGTCCTTGAGGTCGATCGTGTCCTCTCGGGCTGGTTCAAACAGGTCCTCCCCCAGTGCGGTCTCGGCGGAGACGTCTCTGTTCTGTCCATCGACGGCAAGGCGGTCCGGGGAGCCTCGAAGGCCAAGGGGGGGCAGAAGATCCACGCCCTCGCCGCCTTCCTCCAAAACCGGGGGATCGTCGTGGCCCAGAAGAACGTGGACGAGAAGACCAACGAGATCCCCGAACTCCGCGCTCTTCTCGCTCCGATGGAGATCGAAGGCCAGATCGTGACCGCCGATGCCCTGCACACCCAGACCGAAACGGCCCGCTTCATCACCGAGGACAAAAAAGCCGACTATGTCTTCACGGTCAAAAAAAACCAACCCACCATGTTCGAGGATATCGAAAGATTGAGTCCATATAATGCTGTAAATTCCGATGGTCAAGGATTGAAAAAAGCCATCGATCTTCCCGAGAATAGGCGTTACCCAAACAACCTGTTCTCAACTTGGAGGAATCGATGGCTGACTTTAACATTACCGTGAATCCCGACACGTTGCCAAATCTGTTGACAGAGGGAGGAGACGGACTCAAAAAGCTGGTGGAATCCGTTCTGAACCAGGTTCTGGAAGCCCAGATGACGGAACATCTGGGTGCCCGCCGCCATGAACGCTCGGAAGACCGTGCAGGCTATCGGAACGGCTATCGGGAACGGCAGCTGTCGACACGGGTGGGAACGCTGGTGCTTCGGGTACCGCAAACCCGGGACGGGAGTTTCTCCCCGGAACTGTTCCGTCGGTATCAGCGTTCCGAGCAGGCGCTGGTTCTGGCGCTGATGGAGATGGTCGTCCAGGGGGTCTCGACCCGGAAGGTGGCAGCCATCACGGAAGAGCTGTGCGGCACCCGGTTTTCGAAGTCGACGGTCAGCACCCTGTCGGCGGGTCTGGATGCCCGGGTCCATGCCTGGAGGGAGCGGAAGCTGTCGGAACCGATCCTGATCCTCCTGATCGATGCCCTGATGATTCGGGTGCGCAAAGCGGAGGGCGTGGTTTGGGTAGCGGCCCTGATCGCCACCGGGATCACCCGGGAGGGACATCGGGAGATTCTGGGGCTGACGCTGGGAGACAGCGAGAACGAAGCGTGCTGGGACGCGATGCTGGAAGGTTTGCAGGCCCGAGGGCTGTCGGGTGTGGAACTCGTGGTTTCCGACGACCACAAGGGGCTCAAAAAAGCTGTCCAGAGACGCTTCCAGGGGGTGTTGTGGCAACGGTGCCAGGTGCACTTCCTCCGCAACATCCTGGGTCATGCCCCGGCCTCCCAAAGGGGACCCCTGGCCCTGGCGCTCTCCCGGCTGTTCCGGGCCGACACGAAAGAAGAAGCCCGGACCCTTCGGGACGAGATTTTCCGGGTGTTTGAAAAGACGGCTCCCCGGGCCATGGACTGTCTGGAGGAAGGGTTCGAGGAGGCCCTGACGGTCCTGTCGTTTCCCCGGAAATACCGGACAAGACTCCGGTCCACCAACTCCCAGGAGCGGCTCAATGAAGAGATCCGGAGACGCGAACGGGTGATCCGGATCTTTCCCCATGAAGCCTCGGCGATCCGGCTCATCGGAGCTCTTCTGTCGGAATGGCATGAGACCTGGAGCACGGGGAAAAAATATCTGGAGATGACCGAATACCACGAATGGCGGAAACAGACGCCTTTCTCCCGGAATCTCTCCCGGTTTTCCGTGATGGAGTGACCCTTCATGCTGGCCTCGTTTCGGGAAGAACTTTTACAGCAAAATTCGGACTTGACCTATCGAAAGCCTCCCCTGGGAGGCTTTTCCCCCCTCGTCAGACATTTTCGACCCTCGATAAAGGTCACGGCCGGATCGAACGTCGCATCCTCACCGTCAGTTCCGGGCTGAAAGACTTTCCAGACTTCTCCTTCCCCGGCCATCAACAGGTCTTTCGCCTCGAACGCAACACCTCCAACCTCGACGGCAGCCATCCCCGCACAGAAGTGGTCTATGGCGTCACCAGTCTTTCTCCCGAAAAAACCTCTCCAGAACGACTCCTTTCCCTCGTTCGCGGTCATTGGGGAATCGAGTCCCTTCACTGGATCCGGGACGTCGTTTTCGGGGAAGACAAGAGCACCACGAGAAAGGGATCTGCGCCTGTCTTCATGACCCTTCTCAGGAATCTCGCGATCGCTCTTCTTCGTCTGTCCGGCCGGAAGAAAATCGCGGAGTCCTTGCGGCACTTCTCCTGGAAGGCTTCCCTGACTCTTTCCTTCATCGGATTCTGATCGGGTTTCCGAAAAACCTCTCTTTCCCTTGTTTCCCACCGAAAGGCAGGGCAGCACCGGTGCGTCTTTTTCCGGAACAAGAATCAGGAAAACCCTGACTTTATTCCTCGTTTGTCCCCTTCATCCCCAAAAATTTCTTGCTCTGGGTCCGACTTTTGAAAAATCTCCCTCTTTTTTGAATCCCTGTGCCGTCTCGATGGGCGACTTTGACATCGTCGTGGCTATACACTAGATTTGACAATAACTCGTTACAAAATGGACTATAATGCTTTATATCCCTCCAAAATTTTTGAAAAATGCTTTTCCGGTGTAAACTTTTTGGCTTGGGTTAACCCTTTCTGTATAAGTGTATTAACGTAGCTGTCATCTTCCGAAAACTGGTCAATCGCTTCCGCTATTTCATAGATATTTAAAGGATTTACATAATGAACTGCATCGCCTCCTACTTCAGGAAGTGAGCTGGTATTACTGGTAATGACTGGACAACCCATTTGCATAGCCTCTAAAACTGGCAATCCAAATCCTTCATAAATGGATGGAAAAACAAGACCTCTTGCGCCTTTAAGAAGATACATTAACATCCAAAATGAAACGTACTCAATGCGAATACGTTTTGCCTGCATACGTTTTGCCTGCTTAAGATAGATTTCCACATCATGGTAAAGCCATCCATTTTTTCCGACAATTACAATTGGCATGTCTGTTTTAGACATAGACATTGCCTGAAGGATTCTCATAACATTTTTTTTTGGTTCAATTGCACCGTAAAATAAAAAATACTGACCAGCAGTTAAACCATATGTTTTTTTTAATACTCCTTGAATGACATTAATATCCATGTTTTTGAGATTATCTGGAATTGACACAGATTGGTAGGTAACGATTATTTTTTTGTCTGGGATTCCAAATAAGTTGCATAAATCATTTTTGCTGTGCTCAGAAACTGTAAAGATGATGTCTGCATATTTTATAGACGCTAAGAAAACGTTTCGATACCATTCAATATTCACTTCAGTAAAGTAAGGAAAGATTAGTGGTATAACGTCATGCACTGTTACCACATTAGGAACACCTTTCATGCGAACCGGAAGCGTGTATGTTGAATGATAAATATCTACTCCTGATTCTTTTGGCAGCTTAATAGTTATTGGCATACGGGTTAGACTGGCAAATGCTTGAGCGCCACGAAAAAGTGATGGTGTATTGTATATGGCATTAAAACTTGGGAGTTTTTTATCACCCAAAGAACTAACATTGACAAGTTGATTGATTTTTATCTCATGAGGACGCACTGGAATTCCTAGCAAATTCTTGGTAGCCATGAGGGCGGCATATGGACCAAACGATAAAATATCGTGACGACTTGTTTTGTTCCCAATGGATATCTGTTGAATAAACCTCATCCATGATGAATCTGATTGCGATTTCCCATGGTTAACGCCAAAAACAGAGACCAAGTCAAGCCCATTCGAAAGTAAAAGATTGCTTAATTCTCGCGTGTATGTGGAAAGACCGGTTCCTTGTTGGAGACCAAGACTGAATCCATCAATAGCTATTTTCATCTTTTTTTTCCTCGTTCGCAGGATCTGTGGCTAAAAATAGGCTATTTTGAACTTTTCCATAGGCAAGTTCCGAGAAAAATTGGACAATTTCTTCAAGAATCCTAATTTCATCTTTGTTCCTTCCAATGTTTGGAAGGAACATCAAAACATTACCTCTGAAGTTTTCCGCGTGTCTTTGAAAGAGAGTCCTCCCTTTCTCAATCCGCATGACCCGGGTGCAAACCTCCTTTAGAATATCGGGAGAATGAGTGGCCATCACTAGAATCGGGGTCCGGTTGACCTGGGATCTGAGCTGCTCCTCCGCCAATTTCACAAAATCGGCATCCCCCACCGACAGCCATTCGTCCATGAGAAGGATGTCAGCCTCCACTGTGGTCGCAATGGAAAAGGCCAGACGCATCGCCATCCCGGAGGAATAGGTCCGGACCGGAAGGGATCGATAAAGATCTCCTGATCTCCTGCACTCCGGGTCGACCCAAGGCGAGGGACTCATCGTTCCAGTAGCCCGTATCGGCCAGAACCTCCCGGGGAGCTTCTTCGATTCCCGCCTGGGCCAGTGCATCCTTTGTCGCTTCCAGCATGGGAATCATCTGATGCATGTCGTTCGCCTCCTGCGTGATCTCGGCACCGATAATGATCTGTTCTTGTGTCACCACGATCTGGGCATTGTAGGCCTACTACCGCTACATCCACTAGCATTACTAACAGAGTTATTGTCAAATCTAGTGTATGGACTCGCAGAGTGAGGAACTACGCGGCGCATCCTGCTTCCTTCTGTTCCGAATCCTGAATTTCCGGTTTCTTTTCGACTCCATCCACAAAGAGCGTGCCTTTGAGGACCTTCAAGATCAGGGTGTATCCCTTGATCTTCCGGAAGCGCTTTTCAGAGGACAGGGCGACCTGAAAGGGGTCCCCTCAGAAAACGGAATTTAAAGTACGTTAAGCTCCTGCGAAGGGCCGCAGCGGCCGATGTTTCCCCTTTCCAGGGGGGGAACATGTCTTCCAGCCGACATTAGGCGCGGTGTTGCAGCTTCAAGGCCGCTTCCCTCACCCGCAGGATCGTTTGCCGAGTCGTCTTGAATTCACGTGCCACCATCGCAATGCTCGCTCCGGCTGCCAGCCGCTCCACGACGGCTGCACGGTCCTCCGCGCTGAGCGCCGGGGGCCGTCCGAACTTCTTGCCTGCTGCCTTGGCCCTCAGTATTCCCGACTGCGTGCGCTCAATGAGCAGGTCCCGCTCGAACTCGGCCACGGCCGCAATCACCTGCATGGTCATCTTTCCTGCGGGACTGGTGAGGTCCACCCCCCCCAGTGCCAGACAGTGTACGCGCACCCCGGCGCTGGCCAGCTGCTCGACGGTGGCCCGGACATCCATCGCATTGCGCCCCAGCCGATCCAGCTTGGTGACGACCAGAACATCTCCCGGTTCCATCCGGTCGATCAGCCGCATGAAGCTTGGCCGCTGTTTTGCGGCCACGGAACCGCTGATGGTTTCTTCAATGAGTCGGCGCGCCTCAATAGCAAATCCGGCCGCCTTGATTTCCAATCGCTGATTCTGGGTGGTCTGGTCCAGGGTGGACACCCGACAATAAGCAAAAACGCGTGACATGGCTTCATTCCGTCCGAAAGGGGAGTCCAAATTACAACTTGCATCCGAAATGAATTTAGCATACTTTCGCACACCCATGAAAGCGCCAGTGCGAAACCGGTCCGTTTCGGACGGAAAATTGCGAGAGGAGTCCCCCATGCCGCGCCGTTCCATGCTGTCTGCCGCCGAGCGCAACAGCCTGCTCGAAATGCCCGCCACCCCGAATGATCTCATCCGGCGCTACACCTTCGATGAACGGGATTTGTCCATCATTCATCAGCATCGTAGGCCAGAGAATCGCCTGGGGTTTGCGGTCAACCTTTGCTACATGCGATACCCCGGTGTGATCCTGGGAGCCGGAGAAGCGCCCTTCACACCGTTACTGCGGCTGGTGGCCGAGCAGATCGACGTACCTGTGGAAGCATGGGAAAGCTATGCTCAGCGCGCCGAAACGCGCCGCGAACACCTGCTGGAGTTACAATCGGTCTTCGGGTTTACGACGTTCACAACGACGCACCACTACCGCACCGCCATTGAGAGCCTGGATAATCTGGCCTGGCAGACGGACAAGGGTATCGTGCTCGCATCGGCCCTGGTGGAGGGACTCCGCCAACGAAAAGTGCTGTTGCCCACGCCGGAGGTCATTGACCGCATCTGCGCCGAGGCGGTCACCCGGGCCAACCGGCGGATCTATGTGGCACTGACGGATGTGTTGTCGGCCGACCATCGCCAACGGCTGGATGCGCTCCTCCAGCGCAAGGAGGGCAGCCAGAAGACGGTGCTGGCCTGGCTGCGGGAGGCACCGGCCAAACCGAACTCGCGGCACATGCGTCGGCACATTGAGCGTTTGCAGGCCCTGCAGGCGATAGATCTGCCCGCCAGCATGGAGCTTCTGGTTCACCAGAACCGTCTGCTCAAGCTGGCCCGCGAGGGCGGCCAGATGACGCCGGCAGATCTCGCCAAATTCGAGGGCCAGCGTCGCTATGCGGCATTGGCGGCATTGATCATCGAAGCCACCGCCACAGTGACGGATGAGATCATCGACCTGCACGACCGCATCCTGGGGAAGTTATTCAACGCGGCCAAACAGAAACATCAGGAACAGTTCCAGCGTTCGGGGAAGGCCATCAACGACAAGGTTCGCCTGTACGGGCGGATCGGGGAGGCCCTGCTGGAAGCTCGCAAGAGCGGTGCGGATCCCTTTGCCGCCATTGAATCGATCCTTCCCTGGGAGGACTTCACTGCCACCGTGACCGAAGCCAAGGATCTCGCCCGGCCTGCCGATTTCGATTTCCTCCACCACATCGGTGACAGCTACACCACCGTCCGCCTTTATGCGGCGCCGTTTCTGGCGGTCCTCAAATTGCGGGCGGCACCGGCGGCCCAGGACCTGCTCGACGCCATCGAGGTGATCCGCGACCTGTATGACAGTAATGCCCGCAAGATGCCCGCTGATGCGCCGACCCGATTCATCAAGCCGCGCTGGAAAAAGCTGGTGGTCACCGGAGGCTGACCGCCGCATCGCTAAAAAGCTCATCGAGGCGGGTGGCCGCTTGCGGGTTGTAGGCCGCAATGTAGTTCCACACCTCGGAGCGGTCTTGTTCTGCCTCCGACGTCCAGACGACTCTCACGCCGGGGGCGTCACCCCGGCCCGCCGGGCGGAAAATGCGGCGTCAACCTCCTCATTCGAGCGGCCCTGTCCGGACCGCATCGAGGTCCGGGCCACCTCGACCTTATTGAGCAGAAACGCGTCATATTCCCGGATTTCGCGCTGGCGTTGAACAAATTCGCGCATCAGCTCGCGGAGCACTTGAGAAGCTGGCCGGTGGGCGGCCTCGGCTTCGGCCATGAACTCGGCGCGCAACTCGGGTTCCAGCTTCATCGTGAAAACGGCTTCTTTCGACATGAGAGGACCTCCTCTAATAAGATACTCACCAAGTATATACATTATCATGATAATGTGCCACAGCCGAGATGTTTTTCGGGAACCTCTCCGGAGGACTGCAACATTCTCCTCTGTCAGCCGGATCGTTCCTTGGGAAGGGCGATGAAAAATAGGTTACAAGTTACTTATTGTTTCCGGGGGGGCTCCATTACCGCGGTCAGCAACTCGGGGCCAGCATCCCCGGCCTGCGACGCTCATGCTTTGTGATGCAACGAGCGAATCATGGCCTCTCGCAAAATCGCGTTGATCTTGGTCTGGTAGCCCTTGCCTTGGCTCTTGAGCCACGCCAGTACGTCCGAATCAACACGCACCGTCGTAGAGGTCTTGGTGGGCCTGTAAAACGGGTTCTGTACGGCGTTTTTCCAAAACGCATCATCCAGCGGTGAAATGTCGCTGTAGTCGATTTCGCTGTCCGGCATTTCAGACAGCGCCTTGAGTTCGGCCTTCTGCTCATTCGTCAGCGGCGGCAGGTTGTTTAGATCAACCTCATAGCGAACAGTTTTACTCATAGCGCTTCCTCTCTTTCGGTTCGGCGCGACGGGCCGAAATGATGCGGATAACCTCGGTGCCGTCCTCGTCGTCCCGGACGGTATGAGCCACCAGCAACAACAGGGTGCCCTCCACAATTCCCAAGGTTTGCCAACGGTGTTCTCCGTTCTCGATGCGGTCTTGCTCGACCACTGCGAACGGGTCGGCAAAGGCGCGGACTGCTGTCTCGAAGCTCACGCGGTGCTTCTTGAGATTGCTTTCCGCCTTCGCCGGATCCCATTCAAATCTTGTTTTCATACGTTTATGAAACTACATTTTTGTTAATTTAGCAAACACTGCCGATCGAGAAACCAGGGCTGGAATTCTATAACGATTGACATAAAAACGGTTTTCTGGACTTTGGCTGTTTTGTCCGCAGGAGAGGGGGCAGATCGGAAAACGGGGGAACTTAGACAAACGTCATAATGGGAATAAATCCCTCCTGCCTGACACACTTATGATTACAAGTAACTCATAACGAAAATCGGAGGCACGAAATTGGGAGATTTGACGAACACGGGGAGAACTTCTCCCTCCCCCATGGGCCGGCCGTCTATTCCGAATGGGGGTATTTGTCCCCATTCACGGCACTGCCCAGGAGATTCGGCCGGGTCCAGGATTCGAAGGGCTTCCATGACGCGATCCATTCCGGGATCGCCTCCGCCGGCATCGGGCGGGCGATGCCGTATCCTTGCGCCAGTTCACACCCCATCCGGATCATAAAAAGTCCCGCTTCCTCGGTTTCGATCCCTTCCACCACCACTTTTAGTTGCATGATCCGGCCGATGGCGATGAGACCCGATGCAATGGCCTGTTTCTTCTGACTTTCTGCGATTCCCCTGACGAATTCCTGATCGATCTTGATCTCCCCCACGGAGAGATTCTGGAGAACCGACAAGGAGGTTTCTCCCGTTCCGAAGTCGTCAAGGCTGACAATGATCCCGAGACCATGACATTGTTCGATGACCCTCTGGGCATGAAACAGATCTCGAAGGGCCTCAGTTTCCGTGACTTCTATCTCGATGGTTGCGGGATGGGATCCGTTATGGCGGGCGATCACGCGCTCGAGATCGGCATGGAGGGATCCGGACAGGAAATGGCGCGCTCCGATGTTGACACTGATCTGAAGAGCGAGGCCTCCCTGCTTCCAGCGGTTCTGCTGGGAAAGAGCTTCTTCCATCACAAAACGACCGAGCGGGGCGATCAGTTCGCTTTTTTCCACGACGTCGATAAAGGCGGCTGGCAACAGAAATCCCTGGTCCGGATGGTTCCAGCGGACCAGGGCCTCGACGCCTACGACCTGCCCGGTCGTCATGTTCACCTGGGGCTGATAGTGAAGAACGAGTTCTCCGTTCGACAGGGCCCGGTCGAATTCGAACCGGAGGCGGTGCCGCGACTTGATCCTCTCCTCCATCTCTTGCTGGAAAGGAGCCCATCCGTCGCCGCCTCCGTTCTTCACCTGATACAGCGCGAGGTCGGCGTGGGACAAAAGAGGGCTGACACCGCCGCCCTGGTCCGGGGGACAGAAGGTGACCCCCAAACTTCCGGAAAGCGTCACCCATTCGCCTTCGACCTCGAACGGATCTCGCAGTGTTTTCATGATCCGGGCGAAAAAGGCGTCTTCATCCTCGATCTCCGACACGAGCAGGCCGAACTCGTCTCCCCCGAGACGGACCAGGGTGTTCGTTTCCCGAAAAATGTCCTGGAGGCGTCTCGACACTTGCACCAGGAGATCGTCGCCCGCCGAATGTCCCAGACGGTCGTTCACCTCCTTGAAGCCGTCGAGGATCCGGGGGTATTCCGGAAGCTTTCCACCGGGATCAGCACGGCAAGAACGACCCCCGGAAAGCCTTTGTTTTAGTCATCCCCTTTCGTTTCGTTGCGTTTCATTCCGTCATCGGTTTTTTTGAATTTTTTATTTTTCTCTATTCGATCGATGATTTTGTAGACCGCTTGTCGGGACAGTCCGGTTATTTTGGCAATCTCGGTTTTGGACAGTTCTTCACTCAGGTATTTTTGAATCTGATATTCGCGGGCTTTTGCATGTCGAGAGCGTTCCTTTCCTCGCCCAGGAAACGGATGTTCGCTCCACCAGCGTGAAAATAATTCATATCGCCCCAATATGTTCCATAACACATGATTGGTCGGTTTTGGATATTCGATCAATAAATCTCGTTCCTTCTGTGACTCGGATTCAAATACTGACAAGGTCCTTTCAACAAAATTTGTCCAACCTTCCCTCAAAGCCTCCCAACACTGAGCCTCTTCCATGAGAATCGCTGCCTTTGGCATCTCCTCTCGAATAATAGAGGGGGCGGAGGGATCGGTCCAGCGAAATTCTTCCGGCCGAAGAATTAAAATCACTCCTCCCGAAAGCCCTGGACCGGTTCGACAATAATAGGGAACGATAGAAGCCGAATTTGGTCGATCAGATTTTTTAACCCATAAACCAAGCCTTTTCAGATGAGTTTGAAAACGTGTATAGACGGTAGGGTGCTCAAACGGGGAATGGTTCGAACAATATTGGAGGGGGGGATCTATCCCTCTCCAGCAGAAATAGCAGGATCCGGGAAGTGGTCCTGGATTTTTTTTCCAAGTGTGCTTTGTTTTTTTTTCGTTTATCGCCGAATCCAGATCATCTTCGACATAAATGAGAAAATCTAACAGGTTAAAAAGCAACGGGGGGGGATCCTGGAGGAGCCACTGGCTCATGGAACGCGGGGATCCCCCATAGACAGAAAGTTCTTTGCTCAGAAGATATTCGGGTTTCTGGAGATCGTAGGGCGTAGCGAGCCATATTTTTACCGCTTCCTGAACCGGTAGGAGGGGATCTAAATGTTTTTCGACAGCTTGGAGCAACAAGTCGTGAGTCTTCTGGAACTTTCTTATTGGTTTTTTGTCCAAAAAAAGATCACAAACAAGGTTTTGACACGCTTGTGCAACGGGCGGATCGAAGAGGAAATTTACATCCGGATATCCTTTATGCTGGAAAAATTTCTGAATGTCTTCACTCATATTCGGCGGAATTTTTTCTCCTGTTCTCGTGAATTGAAGTTAAATTGTAAACTAAAAACTATAGTGATATCGAATTGTTTCATTTGCCCTCTTCAGATGATCAACTTTGTAGTAGAAGTGCATCTTGATAAGTTCTGAAATAAATTAAATTAAGAGATATCATATTTGTTGGTTGACATTCGTTTGGGGGAGAGTTAAACTAAAAAAAATAGGGACCGGTGTTCGAGCACCAGTCCCTCGGATCCACCCCCCGCCCTCTCTAGTCTTGCTAGGCACGATTGGGCACATTCGGAAGGATGGACAATGAATACTATCACGGATCGGGTCGATTTGTCAGGACCTGCACGAATCCGGGCAATGGTCTCGCCCAGGTTCAAGCTCAGCCTTGCCGAGGCTGCCCCCCTGCTCGGGCGGAGTTATTCCCGGCTTTTTCGGCGAGTGAAGGAAGGAACAATCGACTTAAAAGTTGAAAAAGATGAACTCGGACGGATGTTTATCCACGTCGATTCTCTGGTCGATTATTTGTACCCATCGGCTCCCTCAGATTCCAATCCAGAACCTCTATCAGGAAAAAACAAGAATAAAAAAGGGAAACCGAAGACAACAGGGGCCGTCTGATGCGCTCCCCCTGTTTTGGGGGAGCCGGAACAGAGAATCTTGACTGGTCCTCAATTTTCGCCAGTTTTGAAATCGATGTTCCCGCCAATCCCCGTCGTCATGGCCCCTGTCCGGTTTGTGGCGGGAAAGACAGGTTCCGGTTCGATGACCGGAATGGATCCGGATCCTGGTTTTGCAACCAAGGGGATCTCCATCCCCTTGGAAAACAGGCTGGGGACGGGTTTGCGCTTGTCGCCGACTTTTTTAACATCGGGTACCGTGAAGCCGCAACAAAAGTTCGGGAAGTTTCAGGAGAACCAGTCCGGTCCACGGATAGAAAAAATCCACGCCCCCTCACCCTGGACAAGCAAAATCAAGAAAAAATCTCCCGGATTCTGAAGAACTCGGTTCGTCTTGATGAGATCGACAAAAACTCAAGACACATGCTCTTGTCCGGAAAAATTGCCGTCCAAAAATATCTTCAAAGCCGTGAACTCCCTGAACTCCTTCCGGCAGAAGCCCGCCTTGCCGTCTGTCCGGACGGGTACGACCTGATCGTCCCTTTGACCAGCGACCGCGAGGTGCCCTCACTCCATATAACCTCATTGACCGCCGACGGTAGCAAGAGGCCCCTGTCTTGGACCGGAGGATCCTGCCGATACACCATGGGTCCTCTCTCCGGTTCTTATTCCTCTCTCCCAGGCGCAGATGAGCAAATCTCCGTTCCGGGTTTCCCCGGCGTCCGCTTTTATGCCCTCGGTGAAGGTTTGGAAACTGTTATTTCCGGACGGCTGCTGACCGGCTGGCCTTCTATTTTTGCCGTCAATGCGAACGGTATCAAATCTTTTCTCGACTGTAAGGACACCCTCGCCATCTTCCAAAATTCCGGATTCGGCCTGGCAATTCTGGTCGACCGCGACAAATCCGGAGCGGGACAAAAAGCCGGGGCGTCCCTCGCCCGGCGAGCGAAAGAGGCCGGGATCCCTGTCCTCTTTCTTGTTCCCCCGGCTCTTGTCAAGGGGGGAGCGAAGTCCGCGGATTGGAACGATGCGCTTGTAGAACTCGGCGAAGAGGGCGCAAAGGCGGCTCTCTCTCTTGCGATGCAAAGAAGCGAGGAAGAACTTTCGAAAGTCGAGGGCGGGCAAATCCTCCCGATCGACAAGAGCCGGGAGACGGATACTGCTCCAGTCCTGGCCAACCGGATCCAGCTTGGCGAATCGACGATTTCGACAAGAGTCCTTGTTCGCAATTTTCTCGACGGGCGGGAGGACGCTCCGACACTTGCCGAAATTGCTACGGGGACCGGGAAGTCTCGTATCCTCGGAGATCTTTCGAGAGACCATCTGTACCTGGGAGATCCGCTTGTCACTGTTACTCCAACAAAATCGTTGTCAGCGGAGGCTTCTGGGAAATCAGGTGGCCTCTTCCGGGAAGGACGGACAGACGACCCGATCCGGGCCGGTCATTGCCTCATGTATCCCGAGGTCGTGCCCTACGCCGAAGCCTGGCGCTCCATCGTCGCCCATAAATGCGCCTCCTGCGTTCACGGCCTTGCGGCCATGGCGGTCTCGCGGGGAGAGATGCCCGAAACCGCTCCCTGCGCATATATCCTCCACGTGCAGGACTCCCGGCAATCCCCTGTCGTTGCGACGACGGCAGCCATGCTCGAAGGAGATCCCAATCTGACCTCCACGCGCTCCGGGGAGCGAAGAAAGGTGATTTTAGACGATTGCGGAGAATTGTCGGACCATCGGTCCGTCCACGGCGGACACGTTTCATCGTGGATCCGCGCGGCAAATCATTCAATCCGACTCGATCAGGCAAAAATTGCCGCGGGGGAAACTGCGGACGGGGACGCATCCCGGCAAGAACGCATCGAGGCGACGCGCTCGCTCCTTCCGCATCTTGAGGCCCTTTCAAGACTTCTTTCCGACCATCCTTCCGAAGACCAGACGCGGATCGGTCCGGAAAGCTGGACTGAGTTTTCCAAACTCGTCAAATCGTCAGAATTGAAATGGCTGGACGGGACCAGCGCAGAAGCGATTTATCGTGATATCGAAGGGAAAGTGGAAATCCCGCTGCGGACTCTAAAAGTATTGGGAGAAGCGATCGAACGGGGGACCGCCTGGGTACGAAAGTCCATTCTTCATTTCGCCACGGGAACGGAAGCTTTCAGAGCGATTCGGAATGGGGCACTGATTCTCGACGCGACTCCCTCCCTCGCCGTCAAGTCGGTCGTCGAGGCGCTGGGCGGGACCCGGACGGCGATCTACACGGAGCAACCCTCCCTGAGAAATCGCCTGATCGTTTCGGGCAACCATGGAAAAACCGCGTGTTCCCCGGACAGTCCCTCGTTCGCCAGGGAAAGGATTCATTTTCTAAACACGGTAAAAGATCTGTCCAGCCTTCAAGATGCAAAGAATGTCGCCATTCTCTCACACAAAGCGTTTGTCGACACCCTCGACGCGCTTCCGGAAATCGAGATCGGGCATTGGGGCCTCCATGACCGGGGGCACAACGACTGGCAAGAGAAAACGGCGCTTCTCATTTGGGGGGTCCCTCAACTCTCCCCGTCCTCTGCCGAAAGGCAGTATCAGGCCGACCGGCAGGCGGTCATCGAGGCCGGAGGGGAACCCTGGCCGAAATGGAACGGCGCTCGAACGGAACGGTGGTATCAGATTCCTGGACAATTTAAGGAGATCCACGCCGCAGGATACGAAGATGAATTTATCGATCTCTGGCACCGTGAATGGACGACGGCCCGGCTGGTGCAAGCGATTGGCCGGCTCCGGGCCGTCCGGAGGACCGACGAACCGCTCGAGGTCATCATTCACGCCACTTTTCCATTTTCCCAATCGTTCGGATTGGAATTTCATACGGTTGAACGGCCGGATTGGAGGGTGATGCGGGACTACCAGATGAAGCGAAAGGCGATACAGATCGAGAAAGGGATTATCGCCTTTCACTCAACAGGAGGAAAAAGCCGACGGAACGCAAACAGTTGGCTGAAGGAGCACGGGATGGAAGGAATTTCGAACAACGACTGGCCGGAAATCATGAAAAGCGCAAGCGGTCTTCGACACGAATATAGCTCATTCGCGTCGAAGACCACCCCCGACATATTCGGGAAGGATGTGCATTTACTGATTGAAGCCCTCGATCGGTTGGAGGCTTATGCGCTCGGCGATGGAATGACTCTCAGGGATCTGGCCGCGGAGGGGCTTGTCGATCCGGATCCACTGGAGCGGATCGCCCTGGAAATCCTCCGCGCCTCGGTTAAGGCGGAGAGTAGAGCGGGGCCATTCGGATCCGGAGAAACCAGGGCCATGGTCATTGGAGATTCGAGAAACGCTTCCGTTGCGTCTGCCAGGGTTTCCGGTTCGTGAAGCGCCACGATCCAGACATGGATCCGGGAAGGGTCGAGCTTCAGGGTCTCCGGATCAAGGGCCAGCACGGAGAGAAGGAACGACAAAATGGGCAGTAAAAAACAAGTCCCGAATTTCAAGATTCTTTTCCTGAAGAAGCTGGATCGGGACGACGCAGCCAAGATCTTGGAAAAAAGGTGTTTAGGCGTGAAGGGTCCGCTCTTTCATCCGGCGATCGCTTCCCGTAACAGGGCGGGATTCTTCTCGGCGATCTTGAGAAGAGTTGCCGCGGCTCCCGAGGGTTTTCTACGTCCCTGCTCCCAGTCCTGGAGTGTCCGGACCGAGACCCCCAGAATTTCGGCAAATTCCACTTGGGAGAGGCCCGTTGCCTGTCGGACGCGGGCGGCCGGAGGAAGTGAGACGGAAACCTTTTTCCCTTTTCCGGACTGGATTTCGCGAACGCCGTCCAGTACTTCCTGCCAGATGTCCCGGCCCTTTTCCATCTCTTCGAGTTCCTTGTCAGATTTGACCATTTTCAAACGCCTCCTTCAGTTGCCTGGCGATATGGGGAGGAAGATTCCCGACTCTGGATTTGGCGTACAGGGTCAGCAACACAACTTCTCCCCGGGTGGTCCGGAGAAAGTAGATCACCCGGACGCCTCCCCGCTTTCCCGTTCCCGTCCGGATCCACCGGAGCTTCCGAAGGCCGCCGGATCCGGAAATCACGTCTCCCGACTCCGGATTCACCGCGAGGAAGAGCTTCAGTCCCTCATATTCTTCCTCGGACAGGTAATCGGAAACGAGACGGGAGAAAAGGGAAGATTCAACAATCGTGAACATAAACCAATGGTACGGCATTGCCGTATCTAAAGTCAAAAAGGAGAAAAGTATGAACGTTTTTAATTCCGAAACAGATAGAAACATTGTCATCGTCCGAGATGCCCGCACGGGACTTCTGGGGGCGGTCGTTTGTCCTACGGAAGAATTCTGCTCCGTCGTGTTCGAAAACGGAGAGTGGATCCATTTCGCTGAATCGGAGACATCTCCGATCTCCAGGACGCTCAAAACCGATAGAACAATGGCCGACCTCGTGAAAGTCGGCGAAGCGGTTTACGCCCGTCCCCAAATCCCTCCAGGGAAAATTCCCGACGACGCTCAGCAAAAATATGTCGAAGCGGCTCTGGGCGCCATCAACGATTTCCGACAAAGATATGTCGAGGCGGCTCCCCCAGAACACTGACGCCCTTCCACGATGCCAGGGACCCGGACGACCATTTTTTGGTCGGCCCGGGAGGCATCGAATGCCTTATTTCCACCACACCCGATGCACCCTGGGTGGTTTTAACACGCTTTCAAACAAAGATTAAACAGAATCAAACGTTTTCAAACGAGGTCAAACAAATGTCAAACGTTTTTAAACATGAAGATGGAGAAAGCCCGCTTATCCCATTGCTGAAAAATAAAAAAACAGCGTTTGAAGATGGCTCGATCATGCGTCTTCTTCGGAGGGATTTTGACATTGTGTGTCAAGCCAGGAGTGAAGGACTTTCCTGGGCTGAAATTGCCCGGGCCTTCGGATTTGAAGGAAAGGCGGCACAAGCGAGGTATGCCTTCTTTTATGAGAAGAAACGGAGGGAGAAGAAAGGGATCAAGGCTCCAGAAAAAAACGGGAAGGAGGTGATGCCAGCCGCGCCGGCGAAAACCCAAAAAGAACCAACGGTTTTCAGATCGGAAGATAAGCAATCGGCTAGGTCGGCCCCGACGGGCGGGGTCGTGACGGGAACCAAAACGCCAGATCCAAAAGAAGCGGAACCAAGTGGCTCCAGATGGCGTGAAATCAAATATTAAGAGGAGGGTGAAGATGGGAAAGGACATTCTGATTGTTCACGGAGATAAAGGTGGGGTTGGAAAATCGACGTATGCCGGACTCGCGATCGATTATCTGATCCAAAAGGGGGATGAGTCCGTGATCGTCATAGAGGGGGACAAGAAGATCGATGATGTCGCAAGGCGGTATCAAGGAATGGCAGGCGTCACCGGAATGATTGTCGATCTTGCCCGGCCGGATTTTTCGGAGGAAGCGATTCTCGGGCTTTTCGAAGAGATCGAGAGGGCCGGGGGAAAAAACGTCGTCATCAATCTTCCCTCAGGCGGATCGAGCACGATTGACGCGCAGGCGGAAATCGTCATACCGACAGTCCGGAGCCTTGGCTATGAAGTCTACGTTGCCTGGCTCATCGGGGCCGATGAGGATTCCGTCACACTGGCCGGGGAATCGGCCATGTGCCGGGAAGCGGACAGAAAGATTGTCGTACTGAATGAAAAGGAAGGAAACCCGGAAAAATTCCCTTGGTGTCAAAGCGGATTCAGGAAGGAATGGCTGGAATCCGGTGGACTGGAAGGTGTTTTGCCGTGTCTGACGGAGCAGGTGGCGATCAAGGTCCGAAGACTCCCGGGCCGCTATTCAAATCTTGAGAGAAGTCCGGAGCTTGTTATCGTCGAGAGGGCATCTGTCTCCCGGTGGGTCAGAAAAGCATGGGAAATGGCGGTGGCCCCGCTTTACGAAGCCGGGCTGTAAGGTCTTCCAAATGTTGGGGTGATACCACCCCAACATAATTCCCCAAGGAGAAAACAATGGACGTTGAAAAAGTCTTTGCAAATGTCACTGGCCGGAAGATGACTCCGGACGAAGTGACCCGATACCTGAAATTCCAGAAGGAATTCGAGGTTCCGGACACGGATCCTACCTGGATGATCTTCGTCTGGTTTGAATTTTACCAGCGGATCTTCGAACAGCTGCCTTCTTCTATGCGGGCCGAGGCCGAGGTCATCACAAGACAAGTAAAAGAGGCCTCCGCCGCCGTGACGTCCGCCACCGCCACCGAGGTCAAGGCGGCCAGGGAAAAGGCGGCTCTGGAGATCACAAATCTACGGGAGAAATCGGTAATTGAAATCAACGAAATGAAGGAGAAGGCCAAGGGCGACATTGCCGCGGCCTTGGGGATAACGCTCAAGGCCGAAATCGGGGAGGCAGTGAATCAACTCCAGAACCAGTCCAAACTCCCCCTTCACAAAAAATGGCTCATTGGGATGGTGGTGGTTACCGTTGTTTCGCTGGGACTCGGGGGATGGGGGTTCTGGAATTTTTCTGAATACAAGGAAAAGGTTGGCGAGGCGAAAATATCAGCCGTGCTTGATGCGTCAGGAGATTTTTCACATTTCATGAAGTGCGATAAACCTGGTTGGAAAAAACAGTGGGTTAATAATTCCGAGGGAAAGAAAATCCTAGCTTGTTACCCATATCCGGATTCAAAAGGAAACATGAACGGATGGATGATCACTCCATGACCAGCAAATAACCGGAAAAATAGAAGGAGGGAGAATCCCATGAATTTGACTGTTACCCACGTCCATAGAGGCATCGACTTACAGACCGATACGATGATCCGACTGGACAGTCTCGATGCCATGATTACGATTTTGCGTGCCGGAATTGAGGGAGATGGAGAGAGTGTTCCTACGGGAACGACTGTCAAAAACTACCTCTTCCATTTGGGACAAGAGGTGGATCTGATCCGGCAAAATCTCGACAGAATCTCCTTTCTGGATATTTCGGAGCAAATCGCCGACAACTTGGCAAAATCTGCCCAAGAAGAAAGGAACTTCCGATGAACATACACGAAGCAGATCTTGACAAATTCGAAAAACTGGTAAAGCTCCCTGAAATGCAGGCTCCGGAGGACCTTCAAGAGGTGTACCGGGCAGCAGACGGCATTATGGCGGTGAGCTTTATCCTCCTTTCTCCCATTCCGGAAGCCCCTTTTTCCCCGGTGATACAAGAAGGACTTGCCAACGCTGCCCTGTGCCTCAGCAAGAAGATCCTCGACGATCTGGTCCATATGAAAGAATTTCCGAGGAGAGGATGATGAGAAACGACAATACCCAGATCCAGAAACCCCCTGCCGACCTCCCCGGCCTCTTGCTCGCCGGAGCCGTTATGTTTGTTCTTGTCTCCCTGGGAAGCTGGATCGCCTGGATGAAGCTGACCCGGGGAATAACTCCGGGATTGTCTGTCCCGCTGTGGATCGAAGTCACGGTTTATCTTCTGCCGCCCGGACATGTGGTGAGTCTCGGGCCGGCGAAGAGTCTGGCCGAGATGGATCCCGGTCTCGCCCATTCCCTCCTGACGACATGGAAAGTCCTCTCCGCCGTTTCCTTCGTCCTGGTCGGGATCGCCGCCATGCGCTTGGCCAAAGGTCCACAACCCGTCCGCCACAAGCGCGGGGACCAGCTCCGGAGTGACGCCGGAACGATCCGAAAACAGATCCGGGCGAGGTATGGAGTGACGGACGGGATCTTTGTCCACCCGGGGATCCGGATTCCAGAAACGCTCGAAGTCCGGTCGTTCAGTCTTGTCGGAAGCCCGGGCTCGGGAAAAACGACGGTTCTGAACGGGATGGTCGACCACGCCATCGCCCGTGGCGACCGGGCCTTGATCTTTGACTTCAAGGGCGACTTTACCGAGCGGATCCCCAACGGGAAGAAGATTATTCTGTCCCCTTGGGACGCCAGGGCGGTACGCTTGGCCCTGGGCTCCGATGTTTCGAGCGAAGTTCAGGCCCGACTCCTGTCCGAATGTCTGATTCCGATCAATCCCCGGGACACCCAACCCATGTGGGGGAACGCCTCTCGGGCCATTCTTCGCGCCGAGCTGCACCGGCTCATGGCCGAAAGGCAGGGGGCATGGGGGTTTCATGAACTCGGGGACGCCCTGCTCGCGGATATCCTCTGTCCCTATTCCGACCAGGTGGTCCAGAACCTCGTCAAACGATACAACCCGGAGGCCTCCCGGATCGTGCAGGACCTGACCTCCAAGACTACGCTGTCGGTCCTGATCGACCAGAGCGCGGCATTGGGCGATACCATCCTCCTCTCCCGGTTCGACCTCGAACTTAAAAAAGGGGGAAGACCGTTCCTCTCCCTCCGTTCCTACCTTTCCGGGGAAACGCGGGAAAAAAGGAATCCCCTGCCGGTCATTCTTCCCGTCCATCCCGATTCCAAAACCCTGACCTCCGCTTTCGTTTCCGCCGTGTTCACGCTGTCCTCTTCCATTGTGACCAATTTCCCCGACGCGAAGCCGAATGCTCGCCGGATCTGGTTCTTCCTCGACGAAGTGCCTCAGGCCGGAAGAATCCCGCCCATCACTGATTTTCTTGTCACGGCAAGAAGCAAGGGTTGCCGGACGGTCCTGGGATTCCAGACCCCGGCGCAGGTTGCCGAGACCTATGGCGAGAAGACCCTTGAGATCTGGGATAACGCGACCAGCGTCAAGGTCTTCCTCCAGTGCGTCAGCCCCGAAGCCAAGAAATACGTTTCGCAATCGATCGGCGAGCGGGAGATTCTTGCGTTCAAGAAGTCCGACAACATCGGGATTGCCCCCACCCATACCGGCCATACCACAAACTGGGTCGACGAACGCGAAAAACTGGTCTCCCCGGACGAAGCGGCCTCCTTGTTGGGTCCCGGGAAAAACGGCGTGACCGGGATCGTCCAGATCGCCGGGTGCGACCCGGCGCTTTTGACCTGGCCGTTCCGGAATTACCCAAAAGCCGCCGAAGCCCGCCAGCTCGTTGCCCTTCCCCTTCGCGGAACCTTGGCTCCGGATTCCCCGGAAGGAGAAGAGAGCGAAAGGGAGAGGATCCCAGAGAATGAGGTTTATCAGCCTGAGACAAGACAGAATACGAAGGAACCGGGACAGATGAAGGGACCGGAACCCGCTTCAGTGCGAATCACCCCTCTCTCGAAGCCCCCGGAAGCCTCCGGAGAAAAAGACGGCGGGGAAGAGTCTCCCGTGGGAGAGATCGCGGGGGAGGCTCTGGAGCACATGGCCGGTCTTGATCCGACGGTGACGGTTCTGAAAATTCTCGCTGAACTCACCGCCCACGCCCCTCCGGCGGCCGGGATCCGTGCAGAGGGACAGACTGCAGCCAAAAAGATGGAACAGGAAGAGGAAGACGAGGAGAATCGCTGATGCTGTCGATCACCGTCAAGAAAGGTCAGACGGCAAAAGACCTGGCCGGAGTTGCGGACTACCCGGACGAAAACCGGAACAAGGAGAAACAGGTCGGGGCGGTCGAGGACTACTACTCCCAAGGATCCGAGGCGACCCCTTCCCGGTGGCTCGGAGGAGCGGCCGCCGAACTGGGTCTGTCCGGAGCCGTGAAC
>DAHWGX010000064.1 GCA_027335985.1 Nitrospirota bacterium
GGAATTTGAACGCTTTAATTCTTTTCATGTCGGGCATGGTAGCAGAAAACCCCGCACTGAAAGCCAAATCCGGGACGGCCATGCCGTCCGCGCACTCCTTCCCCGCCGTAAACGGCGAGCTTTGCCGCGCGATTGGATCAAGGGGCCTTTCCGGAGTTTTTTCGGAAGAATGGCCGAAAAGGGAATCCGGCGGGAAGACGCTCCTTGAGCGGAAGGAGGAGAATGAACAGGGAGGCAAGGAGAGAGACGCCTCCCAGGATGAAGAAGGTCTCGTTGTAGGCGAAGGCCTGGGAGAGGGATGCTGCCGTCTTTCCGGCCATGGCGGGGGGGTGGGGAGCGGAGGTCTGGGGGAGGACGGGACGGAAGGCCGGGGCGATGTTGTCCACAAGATGACGGGCCCAGACTGTGCCGAACATCCCTCCCAGGAACTGGATCACCAGCTGCACGACCAGTCCCACCCGGTGCAGGGAAGCGGGAAGCGTTCGGAGCACCAGAGGTGCGAGAGTAACCTGGGTGAGGGCGACTCCAATGCCAAAGACGATCTGGGGAAGCAGGACGAGCGGAAGGTCGTAGACATTGGCCGGAAGGGTGAGGTAAGCCACATTCGAAAGGGAGATCAGGAGGGATCCGGCGGCCATGAAGCCCCAGGTGAAGAAGGAACGCTCGGGAGAGATCAGGAAGGCGAAGACCGGAATCAGGAGTTCGGTGATGGCTCCCATGAAGATCACCATTCCCGCCTGGTGGCTCTGGAAGCGATAGAAGATCTCCAGGAAAAGGGGAAGAAGGTAGAGGCGTCCGAAGATGGCCGTCGAGCGGAGGAAGTTGGCCACGGACAAAAGCAGAAAGCCCCCGTGGAGGAAAAGTTCGGGAGGAATGATGGGCCGGGGATGGCGGACGGCGTGGAGCAGGTAGGAAAAGAAAAAGATCAGGAAGGAGAAGGCCATCAGGAAAAGGGTCGTGCTGTGCCAGCCGAAGCGCTCTCCCTCCATGAGGGTATCCATGCAGAAGAATCCGGCCCCGAAGAAGAGAAGCCATCCCAGGAGATCGAAGGGGACTTTTTCGGAGCGGGGGTGGTTGGAGAGGGAGACTGCGGCGAGAAGGAGGGTCAAAAAGCCGACGGGGAGATGGATTCCCATGGTCCAGCGCCATCCCAGGGTGTCGACCAGGAGCCCTCCGATGGTCGGTCCGATGCTCACCGCGAGGGCGTTTCCCACGGCAAAGAGAGAAAGGGCCCGGGAGCGCCGCTCCGGTGGAAAGCTCTCGTTGATGAGCGCGATCGAGAGGGGTATCAGCACGCCCCCCGACAGCCCCTGGAGAGCCCGCCCCACCATCATGGCCGGCATGAAATGGGCGAGCATGGAGACGACGGAGCCTCCCATGAAGACCGCGGTGGCCAGGGAGTAGAGATCCCGCTCTTCGAAGAGACCCCGGAGGCGGTAGGAAAGCGGGATCCCCAGGGCGACAAAGAGGCTGTAGCCTGCGGTCAGCCAGCGGGTCTCGTCGGGGGAGGAGTCCAGGTCGCGGGCGATGAAGAGGCGGCCCACGTTCATGCTGGTGGTGTCGGCGAGAGGGAGGGCGGTTCCCAGAATCACGGTGAAGAGGACCATGCCGGGGGAGCGGAGGTCGAATCCCGACAGGAAATTCCGGATGCGGGCTCGGGTCATGGCGATGGATTCTTCTTTTTCATCCGTCGTCCGGACGAGACGGATCCACCGGAGGGGCTTCTCCTTATCGATGCGTGATCGGGCGGTGTCATGGCTTTGACCTTCCCGCTCAGGAGGGACGCGAAAGAAAGAAAGTGGGGAGAGCCGGGGAGAAGGAGGGGAGCTGGTGGTCCACCATCATGCCGGCCGTGACGGCGAAAGCTCCGGCCACGAGGAGAATGAGGCCTCCCACCGTCACCCGGTGTATTCTGGAATGATGGGGAAGGATCGAGGCCGCCTCGAGAAGTAGGGTCAAGGTAAAGACGAAGAGGACCATCCAGAAAAAGGCCAGATCCATGCAAGGGGTCTCCCGGATGTCCGGTCAGGACTTCCTGACCGGTCTTCCCAGACGTTTCTCGACAGAGGCGATCTTTCCCTCGAGACGTCCGGACTGATTCCGCCGGGCGTCGATCTTGATGGAGACGCTGATGCGGCTACAGTCCTGGTTCATGCGTTCGTAGCATTTCCGAACCACGTCCATCACTTCGTCCCATTCCCCTTCGAGGACGGTGCCCATGGGGTTGAGCCGATAGTCGATGCCGCTTTTGTCGATGATGTCGAGCGAGCGGGAGACGTAGTCCCCCACCGATTCGCCCTTGTCGAGGGGGCTCATTGAAAATTCGAGGAGAACGGACACGTCCTGTCCTTTCGTCTAATGAGAAGGTCGAAAAAATAAGCGTCATTTCAATGATACAGGGGAGAGAATGGGGAGGGAAGGGGGGTGTGGCAGGAGAGGGGGAGTGTAAGGCGCAAGGATGCGTTGGAGGTTCCGTGAGCATCGAAGAAAAAATGAGTGCCGGTCCGATTCCAAAAAGGCTCGGGACGGGTTTTCGTTTGACATGCATCCGGCGGAAATGTCCCGGCGTCTTGTTCTTTGTTCCAGCTTTCCCCAGGTTGCCGGAACACGTGTCGAACACGAACCCTTCTTCCGGATCTCTGGCTCCGGACCTGTGGCTTGGGGACTTCATCGCCCTCAAAAGCCACGCGTGTTGACTCCAGGGGATGGCGGACATCGCGGATCTCGTCGGGGTTCGTCCCGATCTGCGTGAAGAGGTCCACCGGGTTGCGGCAGATTACGAAATCTCACACAGACTTCTCCCCTTCCTAAAGTCCTGTGATCCCGGGGTTCCTATCCGGACATATTTTTCCTTCGCTCCTTCAGAAACCTTCCTTGACCGTCTTTTCCCAGGTTCTTTCGCGTTTTCCGTTTTGTTCACCGTTTTGTCACATTCTCTTGAGATTTCCTTTCCTTTGTCCCTTTAGGATGAGGATCGTCCGGAGTGGCCCCCGCGCATGTCGGGGAATTCCGGACCCCTCCCCGGAACCTCCGTTGTTCCGGGGGATAAAAAAGTTGAAGTTCTTAATCTTTCACAATTTGGGTTCACACTTTTTGGAGGACCTCTTGATGATCCCAGGAAAACGAAAGGCGTCCTTTCTGGCCTTTCTCGCCGCGGGGATTCTCGCGACGGGAGGCGGAGCGGTTGCCTTCGCAGACAACCTGACGCCCGACTCACCGTATTCCCAACCGGGGCAGACGCCGACCAACCAGTCGGGAACGCCGTCCGGCTCCCAGCCGTCGACTCCGGCGGACATGGACAAGTTCAACTCCGAGTTCCACAACTCCTTCCAGAACCTGATGCCGGACGCCCCTCCCCCCGGCTACTCCACGATGATGGGCAAGTGGGTGACCACCATGTACGGCTTCGTTCAGGTCGACACCGTCTACGATTCCTCGAATTCCTACAATAACTGGCCCTTCAATGCGGCACCGGCGAATTCGGCGGTGGCCAGCGGGAATAACGCCACGGTGGATTCGCCCCGTTTCGGGATGGACGTGAACAACTCCCGGATCGGATTCGCCCTCTCCTCCCCGGTCTATAACGGGTACAAGATTCGGGCCCTTCTCGAAATGGACTTTCTGGCCAGCCCCGGTGGGCAGACGATCTCGGGGACATCTCCCGGGTCAGGGCTTGGATATGTGACCAATCCGATCTTCCGCATCCGGCATTTCTTCTTCGACGTGACGACGCCCTCCTGGGGCAATGTCCTGGTCGGACAGTACTGGTCCCTCTTCGGATGGCAGCCCTACAACATCCAGAACAACCTCCAGATCGCTCCCGGTCCCGGCACGGCCTACGGTCGGTTTCCCCAGATCCGATGGTACAAGATCCTCCACATGGACGAAATGTCTCCCGGTCTGATGCTGGAACCGGCTGTGGCGGTGATGACACCTCCCACCACGACGGGAGGAATCCCGGCCTTCACGGAAGGATTGAAGCTCTCCGACAGCCACCTGATGACGGAGATGATGATCGGCGACACCGGAAAAGGCCAGTTCCCGGCCTCGATCGGAATCTCCGGGATCGAGCAGAATTATTCGGGTTACCTTGCCGGGTCTAAGGCACCGTATTCCAACACAGCAAATACCGGCTTCAACTCCTGGACAGCGGCCGGAGCGGTGGATCTGGTCCTGCCCATCATCCCGATCCACGACGACAAGCCCGGCAACAACCTGACCCTCCAGGCCGAATATACCTGGGGCCAAGGAGATGCGTGGCAGTTCCCGAATTTGTCCTTCGGGCTGGGCGGATCGACCGTCAACACGATGGGAGGCCAGGGATTCGCAGGCAATGGGGTGATCATGAACAACCAGTTTCTCCCCCTTGATATCCAGACCTACAACGCCGATCTGCAGTACTACTTCCCGGACGATGCCCGGACCTCGATTGTGGTCGGCTTCGCCGTGGACAACGCCTCCAATCTCCAGCAGATCTCTGGCGCTCTGGGAGGATTTGGGGTAGGAGCTCCGGCGAGCGGCGGAGGAAGTGCCAATGGCCTCTACAGCTACCTGGAACCTGACACGCACCTGACCTTCGCCTATGTGGACCTCTGGCACGACTTCACGCCGGCGGTGCGGGCGGGCCTCGAGTTCGGCCAGTACGACGCGGTCTATGTCGGAGGAGCCAACGCCCTCGACAACCGGGTCATGATGTCCTGGTTCTACCTGTTCTAGAAAACTCCGGGTCCGGGCGGAATCCGTCCCGGACCTCTTGAAAGGATCGTCATCGAAATGAAACAGGTTCGTCATACGGGAGACATCCGGAGAGGCTATCGTGGCCTCATGGAGGATTCTGTCATGGCGGAAGTCAAAAAAGACCGACCGTCTGTAGCGCTGGTCCTGATCGACAGCGACAGCCGCGAAGCCGGGATCAGGAAACTGCTTCTGGAAAACTTTCCACGGGTGCGGGTCTCCCGCACCGCGGAGGAGGGGATCTGGATGGCGCGGCGGATTGCGGCGGGCGGAGAGGATGTTGGATTCATTCTGTGCGATGCTTCGGTTGCGATGAATGAGGTATTGGGTTTCCTCGCTTTTGCGCGGGGACGGGGGAACCTTCCCCGCGTCCCGGTGCTGGTGATGACGGAGGAGCGGGATCCGGAGGAACGCATCCGGGTCCTGGAGTCCGGCGCCGACGAGGTGCTTCGGCTCCCTTGTCCGGATCGGGAAGTCCTGGCGCGGATTCACGCCCTCATGCGCAGGGAGCGCGCGGGGAGCCACGACAATCCCGAGGCACCGGCACGCTACGAAGTGGGGGAATTGATCGTCGATACAGAAAAACATGAAGTGCGCTGGAAGGGGCAGCGGGTTTCCGTGACACCGCTCGAGTTCCGGATCCTCGTCCGGCTCGTCCGTCTTCCCGGTCGGGTTCTGTGTCGGGAGGAGCTCATGAAAAGTCTTTGGGGGGAGCACTGGGAGGTCGAAGAACATAATCTTTCGGTCCATATTCACGGGCTTCGGAAGAAAATGTCCCGAAAGGGAGAGCCCTGCACCGTGATCGAGACGATCCGGGGCGTGGGTTACCGGGTCCGCGAAGAGGTCTCCTGATCTTCCTGTCATCAATTTGTAACCGTTTTGTAATAGAGCTGTCGTCTTGTTGTGATAGGGTCAACCTACCTTTAAGGAGGAATACATGAACATCGTCAAGCGGTCCGCGGGTTTCGCCTTGACCCTCGCGGTCGTATCTGTCCTTTCGGGCGCCGGAACCGCCCGGGCCACCGATCTCACCATCTCCGGATCCACCATGCTCTTTCCCCTCGAGCAGGTCTGGGCCAACGCCTACATGAAGAGCCATCCGGGGGTGCATATCTCCGTGGCCTCGACCGGATCGGGATTCGGGATCTCCAACGCCGCCAACGGGAACATCACCATCGGAGCTTCGGATGCCTACCTGACCAAAGACCTCCGAAAGCGGTATGGAAGCCTTGCGGCGATCCCGGTGGCCTTCGACGACACCCAGGTCATCTACAATGTTCCCGGGGTCAAAAAGTCGCAATTGCTCCGGATGGATGGCCCGACTTTGGCCCGTATTTTCATGGGCAAGATCAAGTTCTGGGACGACAAGGCGATCCGGGCGATCAACCCCGATGTCCATTTCCCCCACCGGAGAATCAAGGTCATCCACCGGGCCGATGCCTCGGGGACGACCTTCGTCTTCACCGACTATCTTTCCCAGACCTCGAAGGAATGGTATGACGACATCGGGCGAGACCTCTCCCCGTCTTGGCCGGTGGGTTCCGGATACAACGGCTCCGATGCCGTCGTTGCGGCCGTCATGGCCACACCCGGCGCCATCGGGTACGTGGGATTGGGATGGATCAACGAATATCATCTGAGTTCCATGGCCCTCAAGAACCTGGACGGCTACTATGTGGTCGGCTCCGTCAAGACGATCCGCAATGCCGGCAAGGCGGCGCTCCACGACCCCTCCTTCCCTGACGACTTCAACCGCTCGATCGTCTGGAACCTTCACGGCAAGAATGTCTATCCGGACGCCAACTTCGAATTCTGGATGGTAAGCACCGCTCTTCCGAAGCGGACCATGCTCGAAGTCAAGAAAATGGTCATATGGGCGCTCACAAAGGGCCAGCAAGAGAAGTATACGGTGAAGACCGGTTTTGCCCCGCTTCCCTTTGCCCCCCTCAAGCCCCGGCTCAACAAGATCCTGAACAGGCTCCTTCCCGGAAACAGCCTCAAGATCGAATCCGGGGGCTAGACGCCCTTTTTGAATCTGAAACCTCACGGGGCGGTCCGGTTTGTCCGGACCGCCCTCTTTCTCGAGAGAGTCATGGGAGTCGCGATGGAGCCCGAGACAAGGGCGCAACAGGAAATGGGACAGATCCTGGTCGAAAGTGACCCGTCCTCCTTGTCCACCGCTTCTCCCCGGATTCTTTCGACAGCTCCCGAAAAGAAATTCCGATCATCGGAAGGAGAGAGCCTGCATCCCGACAGTAAAAGCGTCCTCAAAAATCTTCGGGAAACCTCCCATGCCCGGATCCACCGCTCCGAACGTCTTTTTCAGGGAACGCTTTGGGTCGGTGGATTTTTTGTCCTCGCCCTCTTTGCGACCGTTCTGGGGGTGAGCATCGTCGAGGCCTGGCCGTCGATCACGAAGTTTGGATGGTCCTTTCTCTGGACCTCGACCTGGAATCCTCACCGGCAGATCTTCGGTGCCTGGACCTATATTGTCGGAACCTTCTGGGTCACAGGAATCGCGCTTCTCTTTGCCATTCCCGTCGCCATTCTCTCTTCCCTCTTTCTGTCCGACTACTCCCCGAAATGGCTGGTCGGGGGGGTTTCGACCCTGATGGAAATGCTTGCCGGCATTCCATCCATCGTCTTCGGGGCCTTCGGAATCATCTTCATGGTGCCGCTTCTCCGGGATCATGTGGAGCCCTTTCTTGCCAACACCCTGGGCAAGCACTGGGACTTTTTCGGCGGAGACTCCATGGGATACGGGATCCTGGCCGCGGGTCTGGTGGTGGGCATCATGGTGATCCCCCTCGTCGCCACGGTGACCCGGGACTCCCTCGTCATGGTGCCACGGGAGACGGTCGAGGCCTCTTACGCCCTGGGCTCAACCAAGGCCGAGATGGTCTTCTTCGTCAAGCTTCCGGCCGTGGTGCCCGGGATCATCGGATCGGTCATCCTGGGCTTCGGACGGGCGATCGGAGAGACGATGGCGGTCCTTCTCCTGATCGGAAACCAGGCCTCCATTCCGACCTCGATCCAGGACGTGGGATACACCATCAGCTCGCTTCTTGCGAACACCTTTACCTACGCGGTGATAGACCCGCTTTATTCGGCGGCGGAAATCGAGCTGGGGCTCATTCTTCTCGTCATATCCCTCGTCGTCAACACGCTGGGCCGGGAACTTCTCATGAAGCTCATGGGCGGACGGCTGGCAGGGTCGGTCGGCGGTGGCTGAGAACATCCTCCCGGAGAAAGGGCTTTCCTCCTATCGGAAGATGCGCAACGTCTTTCTTGGAGGGCTCACGGCGGCTGCCTTCATCCTGGCCGTCACTCCTCTGCTTGCCATCATCTATGTTGCCTACGATCGCGGAAAGGCCGCCCTGTCCCTCACTTTTCTGACCACCATGCCGGGAGGATTTCCCGTGGGGATCGAAGGCGGCATCGCCAACGGAATCGTCGGGAGCCTGATCCTCGTTCTCCTGGCGAGCCTTCTCTCCGTTCCCGTGGGAATCTGGGCGGGACTCTACCTTTGGGACCAGTCCCATACCACTCTGGCCAAACTGACCCGCCTTCTCTCGGACCTTCTCCTGGGGGTCCCTTCGGTCATCTGGGGGGTGGTGGGTTTCTACGTCTTCTCCACAAATACCGGCTTCGGGTTCCACTGGGGGTTTTCGGGCCTTGCGGCCGGTCTCACCCTGGGATTCATCATGATTCCGATCGTGACCCGGGTGACAGAACAGGCCCTTCGGGATGTTCCCCGGAGCTATATCGAGGGGGCCCTCGCTCTGGGAGCCTCCCGCTTCCAGGTTGTGCGGGGCCTAGCCATTCCCGCGGCCATCACCGGCATTGGGACAGGAATTCTCCTGGGAGTACTGAATGTCCTTGGCCAGACGGCTCCTCTTGTCTTTACCAATTATTACAACACGGGCATCCCCAAATCCCTGGTCGGCTCGAACGGCTCGGTGGGAGATCTCGCGATGCAGATCTTCATCTATATCCATGAGCCGTCGAAGGAACTTCACGTGAAGGCCATGGCGGCCGCCCTTGTCCTGACGGTGATCGTCCTCCTCCTGGATATGGGGATCCGGCTTCTGGCCTGGGGAAGCCGAAAATATGCCCAGAGAATGGGATAGGAGATTTTTTTGGAGAACGGAGCCCATGATCCGCTCGTGCCGAAGATCGAGGTGAAGAACTTCAGCGCCTTCTATGGAAAGACCCAGGCGCTCCACAATGTGGACTTCACCATCTACGAGCGCAAGATAACGGCAATGATCGGTCCTTCGGGGTGTGGAAAATCGACTTTTCTCCGGAGCCTGAATCGGATGAACGACTTTTTTCAGGGATTCCGCGTCGAAGGCTCCGCCACCCTCGACGGAGAAGAGATTTACAGTCCCGCGGTCAATCCCGTCCTGATCCGCCAGAGGGTGGGCATGGTCTTCCAGAAGCCCAATCCCTTTCAGAAGTCGATCTTCGAAAACGTGGCCTACGGCCTGCGGATCCAGGGGGTGAAGTCCCGCTCCGTCCTTTCCGACATCGTGGAAAAATCCCTGAAGGCGGCGGCCCTCTGGGACGAGGTTAAGGACCGTCTCAACGGCTCCGCCTTTTCCCTTTCCGGCGGCCAGCAGCAGCGGCTCTGCATCGCCCGGGCGTTGGCCGTCGAGCCGGAGGTGATCCTCCTCGACGAGCCGGCCTCCGCCCTCGACCCCATCTCGACCGCCCGGATCGAGGAGCTGATGCAGGACTTGAAGGATCGGTATACAATTGCCATAGTGACGCATAATATGCAGCAGGCCGCCCGCGTCTCCGACCGAACGGCCTTTTTCCTGGACGGAGCACTGGTGGAGGTGAACGATACGACCAAGATCTTCACCAACCCGGAAGACTCCCGGACAGAGGACTACATCACCGGCCGGTTCGGCTGACAGGAAGGAAAACGGTGCTGAGACATCTTGACGCCGAGCTCGAGCAGCTCAAGGGCCGGATCACCGAAATGGGGAATATGGTCGACCTCCAGATGAAGGAGGCCGCGGAATCCCTGGTCGAGCGCGATCCCGAAAAGGCGAAACGCGTGATCGACCGGGACCACCATGTGAACGCGATGGAAGTCGGGATCGACGAGGATTGCGTCCGGATGATCGCCCTTCACCAACCAGAGGCCCGGGATCTCCGCTTCGTCATTACAGCGATGAAAATCATCACCGACCTCGAGCGAATGAGCGATCTGGCCTCGAACATCTCCGAGCGGGTGGTGGAGCTTTCCGAGGAGCCGCCGGTTTCGATTCCCCCATCGATTCGGGAAATGTCCACGATCGGTCGCGAGATGCTCCGGGAGGCGCTAGACGCCTTCGTTTCCCGGAATACCGCCCTGGCCCGCAAGGTGACCCAGGAGGATGAGCGGGTCAACGTCCTTCATCGGGAGCTCGTCAAATCCATTGTTGAAAGCCTGAAGAACCACACGGGCGAAACCAGCTCCATCGTCCGCATCCTCTTCGTCAGCCGCTCCCTCGAGCGCTTCGCCGACCACGCCACCAACGTGGCCGAGATCATCATGTACATGGTGGAAGGGAAGATCATCCGCCACATGGTGTAAAGCCAAGGGGGGGCGGTCGGCCTCCTCTCTTCGGAACCTTAAAGTTCCCCCTTCCTCTCTCCCGAATCGCCTTTTTCGTGTCGGACCTCTGTCGGGACCCGCATTCCCTTTCCGAAAGCCGATTTCGCGACCTCACCGGCCAAAGATCCAACTCCCGGGAAAGTCGCGAGGGAATGTGGACATCCTCTTTGGGCCCGTATATACTATACCCCAGTATTCTATTTTGGAATGAGGGAGTCTGGCGGGGGTCCCACTGACCTGCGGCAAAACTAAGGAGCATTCGATCCGTCGACTACCTCGGCCTGAAGGCCGGAGGCTTTCACAGCACGGTTGACCAGCCTATGTCCGCCTTGGAAGCCGATAGGTTCACCGACTTCCTAAAAGGGACTACGTTGCGGAGAGGTTCAAGACCCACTCCGGGGTGCTTCCTCAGTCCCGGACCCTGGAAGTCCCGGTTGCAGACAACCATAGGGTAAGGAGGAAACGGATCGGGACGAAATGCCGCTCCGCAACATTGGCGAGGGGAGCCGGTCGAAAGAGCGCGTCACAAGACCGGTAACGGCAGAGCCGCAAGGCCCGACGGGTGGAAAGCCCGCTCATCTTCCAAGAGATAAGGAGAGCGCATTCCTCCCCGGCGTAAAAGCCGAGGTTTCCAATGCGCGCCAAGGATGAAGACGCACGATCACCACGATCACGGTCCGGAATCCGGTCATCGGACGAAGGTCGGGGGCTGGCTTCACCGGATAATGGGACATTCGCACCATTCAACTGTTGAGGTGGATGCCGCCATGGAACAGGACATTCGGGGTCTCCGGGCGTTGAAATTGTCCCTGGCAGGCCTTTTTGCCACCGCCATCCTTCAACTCTCGATCGTCTTCCTGTCGGGATCGGTGGCACTTCTTTCCGATGCCCTGCACAATCTTGCCGACGCGATGACGAGCATTCCCCTTTGGATCGCTTTTTCCCTCATCCGTCGCGGCGCGACATCCCGGTTCACCTACGGATACGGGAAGGCCGAGGATGTCGCTGGTGTGATCGTCCTGACCGTCGTGTTCATGTCGGCCTGCACGGCGATTTACGAGGCGTTCCTGCGATTTCTCGCGCCTGGGCCGATTGCCCATGCGGGATGGGTAACCGTGGCCGCCCTCGTGGGATTTGTCGGAAACGAGGCGGTCGCGCAGATCCGTATCGGGACAGGCCGCCAAATCGGCTCGGCCGCCCTGGTCGCCGACGGCCAGCATTCTCGGATCGATGGGCTGACCAGTCTCATGGTCCTGGTCGGGGTCGGCGGGTCCGTGACGGGACATTCCTTGGTGGATCCTGTGGTCGGTCTGGCCATCGGGATTGTCATCCTGTATATTGCGGCAAGCTCGATCCCCTCCATAGGGCTCCGTCTCCTGGACTCGATCGAGCCCGAGCACCTCGAACGGATCCGGGAGGTCGCAACGAAGGCTCCCGGCGTCCGTTCGATCCCCCGGATCCGGGCCCGCTGGTCGGGACACCGCATCTTGGGGGACATCGATCTTGTGCTAGATCCGGCATTGTCTCCAAAGGAGATGGAGCGGATCGGAAAAGATCTCGAGGAAGCCCTCAGGCGGACGGTTCCGTTTCTCGGGGAGACGGCCGTCCGTTGCCGTCCGGGCGATTGAAGAAGAATCCCGGCGCCCCTCCGGTGGTCCCGGGGAGGTTCGGGACAGGGCTTGACAGATAGGGAGGGGGGGTATATATATTTTCAAGCGAAAGAGAGGACCTTGATTGCATACGATCAAGAATCGGAAAAAACTTCTGGAGCGCGCCCGTAAGATCGGGGGGCAGGTCGAGGCTCTTGAGCGGCTGATCGCCGGAACCACCGGAGAGGGTGAGGACGTGTCGCTGATCCTCCAGACGGTGGCTTCCGTGCGGGGAGCTTTAAATGGCCTCATGTGCGAACTGATCGAGGGCCATATCCGTGAGCATATTCTCGCGGACGCGGGGACGACCCCTTTAGACCGCCAGCAGGCAGTCGAGGATGTGGTCGAGGTGGTGAAGCGCTACCTCAAATGAGCGGCCTCGACGCCAAAGTCCGGAACAATGGGGGGTTCCTTTTTCCGGACAGGAACGGGAATCGCTCCTCAGAGAGACAAAAATAAAAAAGGAGATTCGTATGGACGACGGCCCCAGTCGGGGGACGGAGGGAAAGGAGGAGACGGGTTGAAGAAGATTTGATGCCCAAGTGTTGCCATTGTCTCTTCCCTGGATCTTGCCTTTTCTCTTCCGTACCCCGCCTTCACTCTCAAAAAAAATCAAAAAATCGAATCGCGGAAACGGGATCTTTCCGTGCGCTTTTTGGCCTAACGTGTGACCTGTTTGGGGCGCTATCGTTTTGCGCGCCGGCAGGAAAGGAGAAGAGAAAATGCGACATTTCTGGACGAGAACGGTACAGATCGTAACCGTGGTCCTTGGCTGGCTGGACCTTCTGGAAGATATTCTGGTGGCACCGGGGGCTTTGGGCCGACTCTTGCCATGAAACTTTATCTCTATTGCTATCGAGAGACAAGGTTTCACCTGGAGGGAGAACGATGAAAATCGGGAAAAAATTGGTAGTGCCATGGGGAGTCTTTTTCTGGCGCTGGTTCTGCCCGGATATGCGGCCATGACGGAGCCTGCCGTCCGGGCCTACCTGCACGAGCGGCAGGCCTATTCGGAAATCCGGGAGGAACAGCTCGAGTTCGCGGAAAAAGACCTGAAGCTCGCCCTTCGCGACAATCCGAAGGAAGCTACGATCCTGAACAATATGGCGTACATCGAATTCAAGGAAGGCGACTTCAGGAAGGCAGTCGGCTATCTCGAACAGGCCAGGGTGCTCAGGTCCGACGACAACGATGAACCTTATATTTTGAACGAGGCCCGCTCCTCCTCGTCCAACACCAGTACCAGCGGTCCCTGACCCTCCTCTCACTCATCGAGCCCCGCCGTGCCTGGACCCACGGTTACCGGAAGATGCTGGCCAAGGCCCTTATCAAGAATGGACAGAACGCCAGGGTCATGGCGGTTCTCCTCGAAAACCACGACGAGACCCCTCTCCGGGTCAGTCGGTCACCCGTTATTCCCGGTCTTCCCTATGTCAGGAGCGTGCATCATGATGGCCACTTTTTTCAGGAGATCGTTGTGGGTTTTTTTCGGGATGATCCTTGCTTCCGGGCTGTGGTCCTCTCCGGGGCAGGCCGATCCGGCGGGCGATCTCTACGGGATGCAAGGCCAGGAGGGATCTCAGAAAATGTTTCTTTCCCGTATCGATATCGAGGACCTTGGCCAGGGATTTGAGGGCCTTCTCCAAAGACTGCTGGCAAAGAAAGACAACGAGATAATATTCCTCAAGAGCTAGAACCTTTCTTGCGACAGACAGATCGTGGGATGCTTGTTCGAACCAGATTTTCGCTCCGAAGATATCTTCTTCAAGTCACATGAAGAACCAGCCCTTCCGAAAGGATCTTTCTCTTAAAGGCATTGGGTCTGTTCAGTCTCGCCGCCCATTCATCCGGAGTGTAGACGATGACGTCGACATCTCCTCCCCATCCGGAAAAATACGGCCAGATGTGTTTCGCTCTTTCGTGAATGCCCTCGCGGCTCTCCATGACGACGAGAAGATCCAGGTCAGAATGGCGGGTGGCCGTCCCCTTTGCGGCCGATCCAAAGAGAAGGACGGCATCTCCTTACGGACAAGGTCCCCCATCCTCGTCGGGCAAAATCCCTGATTTCCCGAGACATTCTCGTCAAAGCCCCTCCCCATCGGACTGTCCCATCCAAAGATCGGTAGTCCGGTCGAATGACACGCGAATTGTTGGTCGAAAACGCTCTGTTCAAACACTCAAAACTCCGGGATTCGCGAGGAGAATCCTAGCGGACCCTTCGAATTATTCGTTCCAGGACGAATTGCCACAAGAATATGGGTTTGCCCCCTAATGTTGCATACTCTTCGGCGGGAGGGGATTCCCCCCGGAACGGAATCGATCGGTTCGTCGGGGGTCAAACAAGAGGGAACCTGGTGGAAAATAAATATGCCCGGGTGCAGGCATTGACCCGTATCTCCGCCGTTTGAGCACCGGAGATGCGGAAACGGCTCGCCGGTTTCTCCATCCCCCAAAGTGACCGGTGGATTTCTGCCCCATTCCGGCTCGTTCAGGACCTCATTTTGGTCCCTTCCGAAACGAAGTCTCTCGCCCATCCGAAACTTTCATGAACCCCTCGCCGTGCCAGCCGTGCAAACCGGGCCCTCCCCCAGAATCGGACGACGACCGAGGGGGACTCCGGCCGGGGAGGAAATCATAATCGTCTCCTTCCCGGTCGGCGAATTCCGGGAATTCCGGACCCAGCCAGGAAGGATCGAATTCGGGAATTCTTCTGCCGACTGGAGTTCAGGGTCTTTGATACCAGAAAAAACATTCTGCGGGCACCCGGGACCAAAAATTTACCTTCCCGTCACGCTCCCGCCATGCAGAATTTACCCAATCTTCAAATGAGGATGGGATCATCTCCATCGTGAAGGGATTCATCCGGAAGCTGGGTCATCCATAAAAGGAGAAAAAATGAATGCATTTGCCTATCTCATGAAGGGCGGACCGGTCATGTATATTCTGCTGCCCATGTCGGCGGTGGCGCTGGCCGTGAGCATCGAGCGCCTCGTCGTCCTGAGACAGGAGAAGGTCCAGACGGAAAGGGTTCTGTCGGTCCTGAGAAAGAACGTGAAGGAGAAGCTTGACCCGAAGTCGGTGATCGCCATGATCAAGGAGTCCTACCGGTCCGAGAACTTCATCGTCAGCAAGATCCTGAAGCTGTTCGTGGAGTCGGAGCTCGAAGGGGAAAAGCTCGAGTACCTGATCGAGGCGGAGGCGGTGCTCGAGGAAAAGAAGCTCAAGGAGCGGATGTGGATCCTGGACACCGCCATCACCATGGCGCCGCTCCTTGGTCTTCTGGGAACGATCATCGGAATCGTCGCTTCCTTCCACGTCATGTCGATCTCCGGGCTCGGAAAGCCCACCCAGATCACGGGCGGTGTTGCCGAGGCTCTGATCGCCACCGCGACGGGGCTCGTCATCGCCATCGTCTCCCTGGGCTTCTACAACTTCCTCTACAAGTGGATCACCGGGATCAAGTCCTCCCTCGAATCAGCGGCGCGGCTCATCACCATCCTCCACCGGCCGATCCGCGAGGCCTACCAGTCGTCGCCCGAACTTGCGGATTCCCGGAGCTCCTCCGCGGTGGTCAAGGGAATCCAGACCGCCTTCCGCGCGGAGAAAAGCTCATCCCCGGCCTGACGCGGGATCCGGGCAGGGACGGTCGTGGGGTGCGAATGTCGGCCGACCGTCCTAGAAGTGACGACAAGAACAAGGAGATTTTTTCATGAGGCTATTTCGCGACGGGGGCGAGGAGTCCCCGAAGGCGCGGATCGAACTGATCCCGATGATCGACATCATGTTCTTCCTGATGGTGGTCTTCATTTTCATCTCGATGTCGCTGATCAAGCTGAACGGGGTGACCGTGGCCCTGCCGAAATCGGCGGCCCACCCCTTGAAGCAGGTGCCGAAGATGATCAACATCACCATAACCGAGGAGGGAAAGATCCTCTTCGAGAACACCCCCGTGAACCGGGCGGGACTCAAGGAGCATCTCTCCGCCCTGCTTTCGGACAAGACGGCGAAGTACGAGGTGATCGTGAGCGGGGACAAGGACTCGAAGCTCCAGCGGCTGGTCGACGTCATGGACCTCTGTAATTCGATGGGCTTCTCGAACGTCTCGATCCGCTCCGAGGATCTTCACTGATGGGGGCCGCCGGAAGCACCCCCGTCGCCTCCGGAAACGGACGGTCCTTTTTTCCGTGGGCCCTGGGCGGGGTCCTCGTCTTCGAGGCCCTTCTTCTGGCCGCGCTCCGGGTTCCCGTGAGCGCCCCGCCGCCGCCTCCTCCCTCCTTCAAGGTGGCGCTGGCTCCTCCGCCCCCGCCTCCCAAGCCAAAGCCTCCGGCGCCCAAGCCCAAGGCGAAGCCCCGGATGGTCCACAAGACCGTGGTCCGGCATCCGGTCACCCCGCCGGTTCTTCCCGCCCAGACGGCAACCGCGACCAATCTTCTCGCCGCCTCCGCAGGAACGTCTGTCAACATGAGCTGGGGGGAGGGAACCCCCTCCTCCGGCGGAGGGGCAGGCTATCTTCCTCCCCGTCTTCTGACGAAGGTCGACACCGACGCCCTCTACACGGAGAAGATGAAGGCCGACGACGAAGAGGGGGACGTGGTCATTGATCTCTGGATCGATGCCTCGGGGAAGATCACCCGCTCGAAGATGGTCGTCCCGTCGGTCTGGGACGACATGAACAGGATCGCCGAAAACGTTCTCAAGCATCTCTCGTTCAAGTCCGCGACCCAGAACGGGCAAGCCATCCCGGGAAAGTTCGAGCTCAATTTCCGGTTCCGGATCCGCAATACGGGGTGAGGAACCGGGGGTGAATTCCCTCTGACCGGATGCGAGGAAAAAGAGGAGACGATGGCGGGGGCACGACGTCCCGTCGAAAGGATCGCGACATGAAGAAAAAGATTTCCTCCGGGTGGGAGGGGATCTCAGGGGCCAACACCCTGGCATACCCTCCCCGACCGGAAGACGGAATCGTGAGTCCCGCCGGGAAGAGTTCCGCGTCATCCTGGGGGGGGCGGGCCAGCGTTCTGGTGGCCGACACGGACGAGACGCTTCACAAGACCGTCTATCGACGATTCGATCTGGATCAGGCCGTATTCACCATCGCGTCGGCCTTCGACGGGGAGGAGGCGGTCTGGATGCTCCGGAAGTTCCAGGCATCGGGCGACTGCGACCGCCTGCTGGTGGTCGCCGACGTCCACCTTCCCCGGCGGAGCGGTCTCGACCTGTGCCGGTTCGTCCGGTCCCAGGAATCCCTGGCGTCCATTCCGTTCCTGATGGTCGCAGGGGAGGGGGATCTCCACGAGCTGTGTCTGGAGAGTCTCGGGGCGGGGGCGGACGACTATCTCCCGAAACCTTTCAGCGCGCGGGAATTCGAGGCTCGCCTCGGCGCTCTCTGGAGGCGTGTGGAACGCGAGGACAGGAAAGGGGACGACTATCCGTTCGACCGGATCCAGATCGGAAATCTGGTGGTGGATACGCAGAAGTACGAGGTCCGTCTTCACGGAAAGGGCATCCATTTGAGCCACAAGGAATTCCTCGTGTGCGTCGTCCTGGTCTCGAAGATCGGGATGGTGGTGCGCCACGAGGAGTTGTTCCAGTCCGTCTGGGGTGAGGACCATATGGTGGGCAAGGAGAATCTGAAGGTCCATGTCCACGCTCTCCGGAACAAGCTGGTCGGGGGCCCGAAGATCGAGGCGATCCGCGGCGTGGGATACCGCATGAAGGCAGAATCCTGACGCGTAGCGCTTCGTGGGCCCTCCCTTCGATTTTCACGACTTTTTTCCCTTTGCTCCACCTTCCCTCCATCAAAATTCATAAAGGCCGCCCGGCCACTCTTCCTCCTTTTGCCATGTCACCAAGAACCCACCGGATCTGGAAAATCCGCCTTTTTTTATTAAGGTTGAAAGGTTTTTTCGCTTTTACCCAGGGTTAACCGTCCGGACATTCCGCTCCGTCAGAATCCTCTGCCAAGGCACCTTATGCCTGTTTTTCGATCGCATCACCTTACGTTCAAAACCCACATCAAAGGAGATTCGATGTTTTCCTTAAGAAAGAAGATCGCCTGGCTCGTGGCCCCGGGGATTGTCTGGGGCGGGCTGGCGACCGATGTCTGGTCGGCTCAGGAGCAGTCCCAGCCGGCCAAGTCCCAAGTTCCTGCCAAACCCGACGCCGCGCCGTCTATCCTGTACGGCAACATCCGCTCGGTCAAAGACCATGCGACCCTGTCGGGGGTTCCGATCGAACTCGAAAACACGACCACGGGGCTTCTGATCAAGAAGGAGAGCGATTCCCAGGGGGCGTTCATCTTCTCGAACCTTCCTCCCGGGGACTACAAGGTCCTGGTGGGCGGAGGCAACTATTCCGTCCAGAGGAAGGAGGGGCTCCTGAAGGCCGGAACGATCGGCCAGATGGATTTTGCCGTGAACAAGCTCAGTCAGGGAACCTCCGAGATCCTGGGTAAGATCTACGAGGGGCACGGGGACCACAAGGTGCCGCTGGTCGCGAATCTCGCCGTGAAGAACCGGAAGACGGGAGAAGTCTACCAGGTGGCGTCCTCACCCTCCGGGGAATTCGACCTGAAGAACGTGCCGTCGGGAGATTATCTTCTTTCCGCGGTGAAACGGGGCTATCTGCCGTATTCGCAGGAGATCGCGGTGCGGGGAACGACCAAGGCCGACGTGAACCTTGAGATCAACACCCTGGCGCAGGCGAACATCAACGCGTCCGGGAACAAGAAGATCAAGGACACGACGGGAGCCATCACGATCGTCGACCACAAGACCTTCGAGACGTGGCAGACGACGGGGATCGGGTTCGCGCTGTCGAACCAGCCGGGCATCAACTACTATTCCCGGTCCGGAGCGAACGGCGTCACGGGCGGCATGAACTACTTCACCTGCCGGGGCTACAGCACGGGCGGATCGAACACGGCACCCTCCGGGGGCTCCAACATCGAGTTCGAGGTCGAAGG
>DAHWGX010000083.1 GCA_027335985.1 Nitrospirota bacterium
ACCCTCGTTCATGGAGCGACACAGTTCTGGGACGAAACCGGGATGGAGGACGATACCATCCCGGGAGAGCTTCTTGGGTATCTGGAGGCCTGGAAAAAATTCCGGGAGGAAACGGGGTTCATCCCCTCCCATATCGAGCAGTCCTTGTATTCGAGGCAGGGGTACGCGGGAACGGTCGACCGGATCGGGAAGACCCACAAGATCAATGCATTGCTCCTGGACATCAAGAGCGGCCCCCCGCAGCCTTGGCATAGGCTCCAGTTGGCGGCCTATGCGCTCATGGTCAAGTACGAACTCAACATCCCGGCCTGGGAGTGCTGGGGAGTGCATCTTAAGAAGGACGGGAAATATTCCGTGGAAGTCTACCGGAGCATCGATGATTCGGCGACGTGGCTCTCAGTCCTAAAGGTCTATCAACTCAAAAAGGAGATGAAATGACAACACCAACGGCGGAAATCGTGGAAGTCGAAGAAAAGGCCCTTTCTCTGCCCGCAAAGGCAGACCGGATCCAGATCACGGATACGGATACCTTCAAAGAAGCGGCTGAATTCACACTCACCCTTCGAACCATCAAGAAGGAGATTGACAACACCTTCGATCCGATCTGCCGGAAAGCGTTTGATGCTCACAAGGAAGCCGTGGCCCAGAAAAAGAAAGTCATGGAACCGGTTGAGCAGGCCCAGAAGATCATCGACCGGAAGATCGGGGATTTTCACGCCGAAGAGGAGAGGAAACGCAAGGCGGAAGAAGACCGGCTCCGGAAAGCGGCCGAAGAGCAGGCCCGGAAGGAAGAGGAAGACCGGCGTCTCGAAGAAGCTGAGCGCCTTTCTCAGGAAGGAAATTCCGAGATGGCGGCCGCGATCCTGGAAGCTCCCATTGCTCCCCCCGTGGTGGTGATTCCAAAGATCGAAACGCAGGCCCCGAAAGTGGAAGGGCTCTCCGTCACAAAAATCTATAAAGCCGAGGTGGTGAGCTTGCCCCAGCTCGTCCAGGCTGTCGCGCAGGGACGGGCCCCGATCGGGCTTCTGGAAGTCAACCAGACGGCGCTGAACGGAATGGCCAGGGCGCTCAAGGAAGCATTCTCCGTTCCCGGTTGCCGGGTGGTCGTCGAGTCTTCGGTGAGGGGAAAGGTTTAAAAGGATGATTGCCCTTGTCTCGACCCGATGGGTCCTCATCGAGAAATTCTGCGCATTGACCGGGTACACTCCGGCCGGGGTCCGTGGTAAGATCCAGACCGGAGTTTGGCTCAAGGGCGTCCATTTTGAGAAGGCCCCGGACAATCATATCCTGATCAACCTGGAGGCATACGAACGATGGGTCGAGGGAGCGGAATTCGAGTTCGCGGCAACGGGATCCAGATCAGCTTCTACTGGCATGGCCAACGCTTCCAGAAAACACTGAAACTTGAACCCACCAAGGCCAACCTCAAATATGCCGAACGGCTCCGGGGAACCATCCTCCTTGAAATCGCCCAGCAGACCTTTGACCCGTCCAAATACTTCAAGTCGATTCCGGAAAACAGGATCCCGACTTTCCGGGAAGCGATGGAAACTTGGCTGGGCCACATGGAAAAGAGTACGGCTACTTCCACCCTCCGGGACTACCGGTCCTGTTCGAAATACCACCTAATCCCCTTTTTCGGAGAATTGCCGCTGGATAAAGTCACCACCACGGAAATCCGGCGCTTCATCTCCACCCTTCAATGTTCGAACAAACGGATCAACAACATTCTGACCCCCCTTCGGGGAGTTCTCGGAGACGCCTTCCAGGATGGAGTTATCGAGAAAAATCCGATGGACAGGATCCGGAGTCTCTCGATCGACACCAGCGAGCCGGAGCCTTTTTCTCTGGAGGAAATCCGGAAAATTCTGGATGCTTGCGAAGGACCCCTGCAAAACCTCATCCAGTTTTCTTTTTGGAGCGGACTGAGAACGTCTGAACTGATCGGACTGGAGTGGGGGGATATCGATTGGGGCCGCAATGTGATCTGCGTCCGGAGAGCCTTCATCCGGGGCCATGTGAAGGAAACAAAAACAAAGGCAGGCAAGCGGGAGGTGAAGATTCTCGATCAGGCCCGCAAGGCCCTGGAGGCCCAGAAAGAACACAGTCTTCTTTCAGGAGGACGCATCTTCACCAATCCTCTTACCAGACAGCCCTGGAGTGGGGACAACAAGATCAATCACCATTGGGCCAGCGTCCTGAGAAAGGCTGGCGTGGCCTATCGAAACCCCTACCAGACGCGACACACCTATGCGAGCCTTCTGCTTTCCGCAGGAGAGAACCCGATGTGGGTGGCGCAACAAATGGGGCATGCCGATTGGGGAATGATTCGGAAAAGATACGGAAGATGGATCCCTTCCATTGACCCGGCTGTCGGAAACCGGGCCAATGAAATCGGATCACAGTTCGGGAGCAAAAACGCTTCATTTGGTGACAAAACGGTGACAGAAGAAAATGGGTAATAACGTAAGTCATTAAAAAATAATCATAAAAAATGGTGGAGGCGGCGGGAATTGAACCCGCGTCCGGAAACAGTCCGCCAAGAACCGCTACATGCTTAGCCTCTGTTTAAGTCTGACCAATGACAGGAAAGAGAGGCATACCTGTCACCAGCGAGTCTGTAAGGGTTTAGC
>DAHWGX010000004.1 GCA_027335985.1 Nitrospirota bacterium
CGGTAGGAAACCAGCGTGGCGTCGGCCAACCCCGGATCTTCGAGCTTGAATGCCCGTCTCCCGGCATCCACCGAGGGAAGAAGCACATGCTCGTCCGAAGCCAGGAACGGCCGAAAGGTGAACACCCGGTCGAGGAGTCCGGCATTCTTCCGGAGCCATCGGTTTCGAAGCGCCGTGCGCTTCGCGTATCCCGTCTGGGCTCCCCACGACAAAGCCGCTTTTTTTTGGGCCGCCTGGCGTAGCGCCCGCTTTCGGACGGAGTCTCCGGGGGGGGAGGGATGTTCGGCCTGCCCGAGGGTCGGGAGCGTCTGGCGGGAATGGGGGCCGGTCGGGGAAGTGGCCGCGACGGCGATTCCGGGCAGGGAAAGCGAGAGGACGAAGAAGGCCGCGATCCTATTTTTCATTGGCAAGCCCTCCTTTCGTTTCGCTCCTTTTGGAGGGAAGGGGAGGTGGGTAGATCAGGTCGATCTCCCGACCCTCGGGCCGAATAACAATCCAGGCGGAAGGGGTTACCTGTACGCCGGCATCGCGAAGGATGTCGTAGAGAGGTTCGCGCCTGGCGCGAATTTCGATCATGGGCGAGGATTCCGGACGGCGGCCGATCACCTTGACACTCCAGCGGACGGTTTTTCCAAGCCGTTTCAGAAAGGGCTGGACAGGACCGACATATTTCATCGTGAAACGGCGTCCCATCATCCCCGTCTTCTGGATCCGGGAAATGCCGAGGGCCGCGGGTGGAAGGTGGCTCTGGAAGGCGAGCAAGCGGTCCCAGTCGCGAGACACCCTGTCCGCCGCCCGGGAGAGAATCCGGGCCGTATTGGAACTGCCCATCTCCGCTGCGCCATTCTCTTCGAAGCGGACGTGCGTGGATGCGGCGCATCCGGCCATCGTCGCCAATAGTCCCAGTCCTCCAGAAAGAAGGGTGAACAATCGAAAGAAAAAAAATTTCCTCTCCGGATTCATCGAGACCTGGAAAAATCATTTTTTGGTGTGCACGCCATGATTGTTGTGTTCCCTGACGATCCTGGTGGCGTGCACGCCATGATTCCTGTCCTCCCCGTCCCATTTCGTGTGTTCTCCGCCCGCATTTCTGCGCGGGAACACTTTTGAAAGTCTCCTTGACTCCCGGCGGAATTTATTAAAGTATTTAAAACGGTATATGTCAATACCATTTTAAATAAACAGCATTGAAAGGGATCCTGATGCCTCTTCTCCCCTCCGTATCGTTTCCCATTCTTCTTTCCCGATCCCGTCTCCACTGGCAACCGATCGTCGACCTCGAGACCGGGAGACCCATCGGGGCCGAAGCCCTCTTTCGTCCTCCGGTCGGAAACCCCGCCAGGATGTTGGACTGGATCGCCCGATTGGATCAGTGGGAAGAGTTCAGCAGGTGGGAGATGAAGCAGGTCCTCCTGGATCTTTCGCTTCTCCCACCGCTGGAAGAGCAGTTTTTTGCGTTTTTCAATCTTTCTCCCCGGCAATGTGTTTCTTCGTTTCTTTTTCCGTTTCTGCCCCATTTCCCTGCCAATATTGTGCCGGTGATCGAAGTGCTGGAGAACGCGCTCGAGCCATCGCAGCTGTCGGTACTCGCCCAGGCGAGGCGCCGGGGATTCCGGATCGCGATCGACGATTTCGGAACCGGTCATTCCAATATCGACCGTCTTTTGGACCTGTCCGTCGATTTCGTGAAGATCGACCGGAAACTCGTTCAGTCGACGGGGAAGAATGACAGGGATCTTGTCGAAGGGGTCGTGCGAGCGCTCGGGAGATCCGACATCCGGATCGTGGGAGAAGGACTCGAAACCGAAGCCCATGTTCGTTTTGCCGGACAGATCGGATGTGTTTCGGGGCAGGGGTGGTTTTACGGGAAGCCGATTCCGATCGAGGAATTGCGCTCAATGTGCTTCCGGGCCCGTTGATCGAAGACCTTATTTCCTGTAGAGTTCTCAGGTCAGAATGGTAATTGGGCATAACCTCTGAGGGATACGGTATAACTTGAACGAATCCGATTATCGACGAATCGTCCAACTTCTTGTTGAACTCTCCGACCGTCCGGTGACCACGTGGGCCAGAATCTGCGGAATCGAACCTTCAAATGCCTTGAACTGGCTTCGCGGAAGCGCCACGCTCTCCAACGAGAAGGTTGCCCGGTTTCTTAAAGTCCTGTCTTTCGATTCCGACACCGGAAAGCTCGATCCCTCCCGTGTGCATGTCTGGGTCGTGTCCCCGCACAAACCGGATCTCCTGAAAGCGGCAGGGGAGGAATTTCTCGAATCACCGAGCGTGATGACAATCATTTCTCCGGATTTCTCCGGTCCGGCGGACTTTTCCCAGGCGCCCCAGATCGCTCTTCTCCGGTCTGGTCCCCTCCGGATCGTCCTGAGCCGAAAACTTTTTACATCAAAAAAGAGCGATACTCCTCGATCCCAGAAGATCGGCTCCTCCTGGATCTGGCCTTCGCTACTCCCTGGAGGTCGATGGAAGTCGGAGGGAATCCCTTCGTCGGAAGACGCTCCGCCTGTTATCGCTCCCGGTCCTTTCCTTTTCGATCTTCTCCTGGGACAGGCCTCCCTCGAATATTTCGACGCCATCCTGGACAAAGCCGCCCCCTGGAACTGGAAAGACGTCGAGGCCCTGGCCAAAAAGAAGGGGCTCACGGCGCGGGAAGTCGCGGAGATGCTCCAGGGTAGTCGGAGATAATGGGGACCATCTTTTAAGAAGAGGGAACGTTTTCGGGAGGAGCAAGGATCAGAAAACGAATGGCCGGGACCGGTTCAAAAGAGCGCAGATCGGCCTTCATGGGAAAGAATCCGGCCGAAGAAAGATTTTCCTCCATCCACTGCTCGACTGTCTGGATCTCCTGATCGGTTTTCGCCCATCGGGGCTGGACCGTTACGACAAAGTTTCCGCCGGGGGAAAGGACCCTTCGGATTTCCCGTAGCCCGGGGATGGGATGTTCCCAGAACGGCATGGAATTGATGGAGAATGCCTTGTCAAAGGAGCCATCCGGATAAGGGAGTGTTTCGACCGTCCCGTGCCGGACGTCGATATTTCCGGAAAGGATCTTTGCCCGGTTGAGTTTTCGGGCCTTTGTCACCATGAGTCCGGAAGCATCAACCCCGTGAAGCTGAATGTCCGGGATGGTCTGTGCAAGCTGACGGAGGGCTTCCCCCGGACCGAATCCGATTTCGAGAACCCGGTCTCTGGGCTGTATGTCCAGCGCTTCGATTGTCCATTGGGCAATATCCTGGTTCGAAAGACCCATGAGCCAACCTCCAAGATGACCCAAGAAGCCGGAAGGATGGGCGAACATCCGATGAAGAACCTGTGAGTTCGGAATTTTCAGGTCATTTCCATCAACCATCTTTCCTCCTGAAAATTGTCATGGGTCTCTTGTACGACAGATATCGGGATTTAATAAGAGTGAAAACTGGTCTTTACGATGTATCGATCTCGAACTGGTCGTTCTGGAAAACCGGTATAGCGTTTCTTCTTGATCGGCTCGACGGCCGAATAAGAAACACAGAATATGAGGTGCTAATAGACGGTTTCCTCTCTCAGGTCCACTCCATCATAAGACATCTGACGGCCGAGGGCTCCGGCAACCAGGAAGAGAAAGAGCAATCCTCTCCGGACATCGGGGTCTTGCAATACTCCAAAAAGCCCAAAAAGGGTCGGTGGGTCTTTCATTTTTGAAACTTTTGCGGAGGATTGACGGGCAGCATTTCCCAAGGACCATGCTCCGGCCATCCCATCCTCAAATGTTTTCATGAGTCGTTCGATCATATAAGCGTCTGACATGTCTTCCAGATCGGCAAGGATTGAAAGCACGTGAATGATCTTTTCCAAGCGTCTGCCAGCTATGAGGGGTTCGATTTGTCCGATAAGCGCTTCAAGCCCTTTTATTGATTCCTCGTCATGAAACAAGTGAAGGGATTCCAATCGCTTTCGGAAGGATTCAATCGTGTCTGTTTTTTCGGATGGCTCTTGCGACGAAGAAGGATTTCCCATCTCTACCTCCTCATGATTTAATTCAGACGATCCCCCGTGCGACTGCCCAATAGATTCCACGATTGAAACCTTTTCGCATGAGACTTCCCAGTTTATTGGGCGGGAGGGGTTGAACATCCTCTTTGTAGTTGTACCAGAGAGGCATTCCGGCTTCCATGCCCATTTGGGCAATGGCGACGACTCGACCTTCATAAATATCCGACGTTCTGGAAAAGCGAATTTCTGACGCAATATTATTGACGATGACCGGAGACTGATTGTGACAAGTTCCCCCCGCCTTGCTAACGGGTAAATCGACGGTATCACCTAAAACATAGACCCCCTCTGTCCCTTTGACTTTCAGTGTTTCCCGATCGGTCGGAAGCCACCCTTCATTGTCGGCCGCATCGGAAATTCCTGAATCAATAACAGCATCAACCGCCCGAATGGGGGGGGTTGCCATAAGGATGTCAAAACTCTCTTTCTCACCTTCTTCCGAATAGGCAATTTTGGCTTCCGGATCGACTTTGGACAATGTAAATCCTCTTTTGTACTTGATCCCTTTGCTTTCGAAAAAATAAGGCAATGCTTCCGATGTCGGTTTTTGGAGAAAAAGTGCGCACGTCTGTAATTGCGCCGTTTTCGGATAAGTATAGACAATTTCCACCTTGTCCCTAATCCCGCGGCTTCGGAGATAATCGTCCAGAATAAACGTCGTTTCCATGGGGGCAATTCCGCATTGATGAGGTACATTCGGAGTTTTTGGAAAGCTGACTGTGATCAAAACCCGTCCTTTCTGAAGCTTTTGGAATTTTTCCGAAAGTCTTAGCGCGGGCTTATACTGATAAAAATAATCACCGGCCTCTTTGAGGCCTTCGATGCGTTCTGGAGCCGGAAGACAACCCGTTGCTATCACAAGATAATCATAATGAAGGGTTGCTCTTAGAGTTTTTACAGTCTTGTTTTTGAAATCGAAATGAACTGCGCTGTCGATTTCAAAATCAATTTCCGGACGCAAGAGGCTTCTTTCTTTCCTGCGCAACTCGTCTTTGAAAAACATATTGAAAGCGACATACATAAACGCTGGTTTATAGTAGTGCCACGGAGAATCAGAAAGAAGCTTGATCTTGACCTCTTCAGCCAGAATCTCGGGATAGAGTTTGGCGACAAGATGATTAGCGGTCATCGTTCCACCGACACCGCCTCCCACAATCAGAATCTGCTTTGCCATTTCCATCCTCCTTCCTTGAGAAGAAGCCCCTTGGGAGATCGTGCAACGCCTTTGTTGATCTCCTTAAACAGCTGTGTCAAGCAAACCATGTACTAAACATACCACATAGATTGAACGAGTAAATGTTGGCGTTTCCGAATCCGATTCAGCCCACTTTGCGATTCTTCGACAGCTATAGGCGTTATCGATCTGGAGGGGATTTTGTAAAGACTCAACAAAACCGGATCCGAATCCGGTCGAGGCTGGTTTTTCGGGAAACCGATGCCGATAAGAGACTTATCCAGGAAAATCGGACAGTCTTTTCCCGCGATCGGGAGGAAGCCTAACGCAAGACGGTTCTCTCCGCGATTTGAGCTCCGGACAGTTTTTGTGATATACGTCACACTTATTGAATGATAAGGAGTCGGATGACCTTCGACGATAATCATGAATAATGATCCTTTTCGGGAGAACATCATGAAGCCTGTCTGTGTGCTGATCATCGGTCTGGGACGTGTCGGAAGCCGTTTTTACGAGAAGTTTCGTGATCTGGGAGAGAACCGGATCAAGATTCTTGCTGTCAGCGAAGTCGATTTTCAGAATTCCTATTTGTCGAAGGTGACCCAGGATGGCGTCCCGACTTTCCGGAACTATCGGGATGCGCTCAATTTTGGGGGATCCAAAATCGACATCATTCTGGACACGACAAATATCGCGTCCGTCAAAAATGACCTCCGCCATGCCCTGGAAGAAAGCGGCAATCATCATACGGTGTTGCTCCCGCTGGTTGTTTCCTACCTCCTGTGGCACATGACCGGATCGGACGACGACCTGGTCCAGGACCACAGCGATCCCGGATACTGACCCGGTCGAAATGGATTCCTTCGAATCCGCCTTCGAACATCAGTTCATCCTGCAGGCGATCGGAGACGCCATCTTCGCGGTAGACCTCGACCGGCATATTCTGTGGGCCAATCCCGCCTTCACCGAACTTTTCCAGTATTCCGCCGAAGAAGCGATCGGAAAAACAACCGCTTTTCTTTACGACGATCCGGATGATTACGAGGAGCAGGGACGACTCCGGTACAGCCGGGACGGTCTCCCGGACACACATCCCTACGAGATCCTCTATCGGAGAAAAGACGGCAGTACCTTCTGGGGAGAGGCCCGGGGGGCTGTCGTCGCAAACGAACAGGGCGAACGGATCGGGTTTACCGTCTCCATCCGGGACATCACCCGGCGCAGACAGCTGATGCGCGATCTTCATCGCGAAAAGGAGCAGTGGTTCGTGACCTTGAAGTCCATCGGGGACGCTGTCATGACCACGGACGATCAGGGACGGGTCACGTATCTGAATCCCCTGGCCGAAGAACTGACCGGATGGGGATCCGACGAGGCACAGGGAAACCCGATCGCTCAGATCTTCCGGATCGTCAACGAATACTCCCGAGCACCGGTGGAGAACCCCGTGGAACGGGTTCTGGAGCAAGGGGTGATTGTGGGGCTTGCCAATCATACGCTCCTGCTCAGTCGGGACGGCCGGGAAATCTCCATCGAGGATTCGGCCGCTCCCGTCCGGGACAATGAGGGTTCCCTCCAGGGCTGTGTGATCGTTTTCCGGGACGTGACGGAAAAACGAAAGCTCGAACAGCGGATCCAGTACCAGGCCAATTACGATGCGCTCACGGGCCTTCCCAACCGGCATCTGTTCCAGGACCGTCTGACCCAGGCCATTGCCCAGGTCCAACGGAGCGGCCGGTCGTTCGCCCTTCTCTATCTGGATGTGGACCATTTCAAGAACATCAACGACCGGTTGGGCCATCCGTTTGGCGATCATGTCCTGGTGGAACTGAGCCGCCGCTTCCGGAGCATCGTCCGGGAGACGGATACCATCGCCCGTATCGGCGGGGATGAATTTGCCATCGTCCTCGAAGATTTGTCGGACCGCAACGAGGCCCTTGTTCTGGGCCGCCGGTTGATGAACGAAGCGGGCGCCCCTATCCGGATCGATCATACGAAGTCGGACCTCACGGTCAGTATCGGTGTCGCCCTGTATCCCGGCGACGGAACGGATGCGACCAGTCTTGTGCGGAACGCCGATATCGCCCTCTATCAGGTCAAGAAATCCGGCCGGAACAACATCCGGTTCTTTTCCCGGGAGATGAACCGGACGGTCCAGAAACATCTGAAGATTGCCGCCGATCTCCGGGATGGGCTCGATCGGGAGCAGTTTTTTCTCCATTACCAGCCGATCGTCGATCTGGAGAGGGAACAGGCCATCGGGGTCGAAGCTCTTGTGCGCTGGAAGCATCGAAGGACTGTCCGGTATCCGGACGCGTTCATCCCGGTTGCCGAAGAGATGGGATTGATCGTTCCCCTGGGCAACTGGGTCCTGAAAACAGCTCTTCGACAGATGCGTGAATGGAGGGAACAGTCCTTCCATTTTGTCCGGATGACGGTGAACGTGGCCGTCAAGCAGATCCAGTCGAACGGATTTGCCGATTTTCTGGAGTTCCTTCTGAAAGACAATCGCTTGGATCCCGCTCTCCTGGAAATCGAAATCACGGAGAGAACTCTCCTGTTTCAGGATCACCATGTCTTGACCACCCTGTCCCGGATCGGAGAGTTGGGGGTCCGGATTTCCATCGACGATTTCGGAACGGGGTACTCTTCCCTGAACTACATCCGGAATTTTCCTGTCAATACACTCAAGATTGACCGTTCTTTTCTGCAAAATCTGTTCAGCAATCGCTATGACCAGGCGATCGTCCGGACCATTCTGACCATGGCCCAGGCTCTTTCTCTGGGCGTGGTGGTCGAAGGGGTCGAGCGGGGGGACCAGGAGCGTTTTCTGAAAGAAAATGGGTGTGTTCTGGTTCAGGGCTTCTATTATGGTCGACCGGTTTTGCCCGAAAACATACGGCCTCTTTTTGACCGGATTTCCTCGGGCGAAAGAGGAATGTCTCCCGAACAGTTACGGTGAAGGGCGGTCCAATCCTGGCACGGGACGACGAGTCGACACCGGGACGCACCGACGATTTCCCAAAGGAGTGTTTGTCGTGGTTTGTTTCGATTCTGAAACCTTGCTTTCCCGGCAATTACAGGATGAAATAGACCTGTTTTCCATCTTTCTCGGATCGTGAAATGTTCGATCTGGGGAGAGGCGTTTTTGTCTGAAAAACTTCATATTATTGCAATATTTATGTTTACTTTTTCTGGATTTGGAGGTAAAATGGAGTGGTCACCAACCAACCAACCAACCAACCAACCAACCAACCAACCAACCAACCAACCAACCAACCAACCAACCAACCAACCAACCAACCAACCAACACTCCTCTACCAGATGATTTAATCCGTCGCTATTTCAGCCCCGAAAATTTTTCATCGCTTGCGCAAGCCTTCCATAGAAC
>DAHWGX010000009.1 GCA_027335985.1 Nitrospirota bacterium
TGAATATGCCGCTGTAAGCCCCCAAGATGGGGCGCTCGACTTCATGACGGCAGAAAAGATGAATACGGAAAGCATGAACCGTTTTCTGGACCAGGTCCGGAAGGCCCATCCGGACGATTTCCTGGTTATGGTCACGGACGGCGCCTCGTCCCACAAAGCCAAGGGGTTGAACATTCCGGAGAGGATGCCTCTGATCTATTTGCCCCCGTATTCTCCGGAACTGAACCCGGTGGAACTGCTCTGGAACATCCTCCGCCGGGACCATTTCGCGAATCGCGTCTTCGATTCCCTCAAAAGCGCGATTCTGCAAGCTGAAACCGGACTGACCAAGATGGCCGCCAACCGATCGTCGATCCGAAGCCTGACAAACTGGCCTTGGATTAACGCCACCTTGAATGCGAATCAGAATTACTTTGGAGCAATCCCTTCTTCTTTTCCGGTTAAGGAAAGATTTCGGAAGGCTTCCAGCCTCTCCTTCCCCCATGCAACCGTATCGTCGAAATCCAACTCCAAGGGGGTTTCAAGCAACTCCCATGTCCTTCTGGCCGATGGGCTCGATTTCATTCTTTCGAGGGATTGATGGATTCCGTCCAGCCGGGTATGAATCAGCCCAGCCATTCTTTGCACGTCGAGAGCCTTCGGATGCATCTACTCGATACAGGTCCAATCGAAAAGATCCCGGGGTGTCAGGTAGGCTCCCCGATAAAACAGCTTTTTGGCCAAGACCTCTTCCACCGGCTCAAGCAAGAAAAGACTTTTTTCGGACGATTCGGGCGACAGTCCCGTCAGGGACATGCGAACGATGAAATCGACTTCGCCCTCGGAAAATTTCAATTTCAAAAAGGTCGCGTCCTCTTCGTACCCCTGCACAAGCTCTCCGACTTTATCGTTCAATCGTGGAGACATGAGTCCAATCCACTGGGGATCGCGGATAAACAAATCGATGTCCCGGCTGATTCTGTGGCCCAATGCGAGCATCAACCGGGTTCCACCGCCCAGAAGGGGGGACAGGCGACCGTTTCCGGAGGAGATCTCCGCATCGGACACAATCTCGGAGGCTCTTTTTTCGAGATATTTCCAACTCCCAAAGACGAGCCAGCGTTCCATTTCTTTTTGACTGATCCGAGGCATGAGGCTCCCAGTGATTAGCGAGTCATTTTTTCCCATTCGGGAGCTGGTGGAAAGGACATCCCTCTTATTTCTTCATAAAGTTCCTGGACGTTTTCGAGCGAACCGCCGCATTCACCAACGGCTTTGAGAATGGACGTCGGGGAATTTTCATGAAAAAGAAAGGCGAGAACGTCTTTGGCGGGAGACCTGATTCCGGCGAGAGTCCCGTGTTTCAAGATTTCATAGACATCCTGTTCCGACACGGTTCCCAGCCCGTAGGGAACGCTCAAATGAAATGCGATCAAGGACCCGGCACTCTCCATTGTCGATCGGCTCATCCTCACCCTCCGGATTTACCTCGAGTTATCATCTAAGACATTGAAATTTTATCACAATTTTTGCTCATAGATCGAAGCCGATGGAGACCGGGGGTAAGCGACAAACTTTAGGACGCGCCTTTCGTCAAGGATCTTTTGAGCGACATGCCCCTCAGAAGATTGACTGACATACATGTCGATAGCCAGGCAAGACGCGCTGAACATTCCTGTATAATTTTGTTATGGACAGGAGGATATTAGAAACCTTGAGGATTGCAGGGGCACAAGAAAAGGTCAGAAACCATTGAAAATACTGGAGCGGGAAACGGGATTCGAACCCGCGACCCTCGCCTTGGCAAGGTTATTTTCGATCAATCACTCGGACCAGGCATTTCCGCTAATTGTTGTTTTTAAAAGATTTTTCCTCTTCCATCCCACCGATATACTCCATGAAAATCATGAAATCTTCTGGGCAAGTAGCACAAATTTAGCACACACCATCACCGATATCAGGAGGATCCTATGAATAGAAAACAAACAAGACTTCAACGTCTGCGAGAGATGTTCTCCGAAAAATTTCGAACGATCATTTCTCCCGGAAAGAAAAAAACACCCTCGGGGCGGCCTTGGAGCAGAGTCGTTCAGAATCCGGAAGGTCTGACGCTCCTGCTCTGGGGACTCGGGGATGGGAGCGTCAATGGCTCTTTTCCTCTTTCGACAGGACAGCCTTTCCGCATTGATCGGGACGACGCGCATCTCAAATTTACCGGAGATCAAGGGGAGATCCTCTTTGGAGGCCCGGACCCCGAGATCAACCGTCGCCTCGCCCGGGAGATCGAGAAGGCGATCAAGAAGACCCGGTTTGGGCACGGCGTCCTCTCCCAGATCCGCTTCCCACTTCTCCCGATGCTGGCGGGCGGGGGAGTCATGCTTATTCTTGTGCTCTTCCTTTTCTCGGGAGAGACAAGGGAGGGAAGCCATTTGGCGAGTCTCTCCCAAGTCGAAAAAATGGTCTCTCAAGGAGTTCCGGATTCTTTCCCCGGACTCGGGGGAGGACTCACTTGCCACGGGGGAAGCCATTGATGGAAGAGGCCGGGTACCGTGAGGTCCTCGCACGGTACGACAAGGATCTCCGCTCCCTTCCCGCCAAAATCCTCGGGGGACTGAGCCACCGGTCCACCGGGTTCATCGGTCTTCTCTCGCTGGCGGGAGCGGCTCTTCTGTTTCCGTCCACCTCTGATCTTGCCCTTTTTCTGGGAGCCGTCTCGTTTCCTTACTACTTTCTCAAGCGCGAGACCCTCCCCCTTCGGCTGCCGGTCTCCGCGCGCCGGATCGACCCCCACGATCCCCTGCCGGGAAATCGAACGGCCTTTTCAATGGCGCGGGGGCTTTTTTTCCTGGGCAGGGACAGGAAAACTCTCGACGAGTGCTGGCTGACGAAATCGGATATCACCCGTCATCTCCTGGTTCTCGGAACCACCGGCTCCGGAAAAACCGAGTTTCTCCTGGCCCTCGCCGCCAATGCCCTGGCCATGGGGGCCGGACTCATCTACGTGGACGCCAAGGGTGCCACCGACGTCTTCTGGCGGATCTACGGGCTGGCCGAACGGTTCGGGAGAGAAGACGATGTCCTGCTCATGAATTTTATTACCGGCAACCGCCGCCAGGACAATCCCACCGAGAAGATCTCGAACACCAACAACATCTTCGCCTCCGGATCGGCGGAGAGCCTCACACAGATCATCGTCGGACTCCTCTCCGGATCGGACGAAGGGGAAAACGCCATTTTCCGCGACCGGGCCATCTCGCTGATGGGCGCGATCATGCGCTGCCTGGTCGATCTCCGGGATGCCGGCAAACTCCCCCTCTCGATCCGGATCCTCTCCGACTGGGTCTCCAATATGGAATTTCTCCTCGATGTCATGCGGGGTCGCTTCGCCGGCCAGCCGTTCGAATTCTCCCTCAACGCCCGGGCAGCAATGACGACCTACCTGAACGCGCTGGGGGGAGCGGACCCCAAAAAATCCGCAAATCAGCAGTCCGAATCGGTGTTGAAGCAACACGGGTTTGCCCAGGCTTACTGGACGAAAGTCCTGTCCGACCTGTCGTTTACCTACGGACATATCTTCGGAGGAGGTCTGGGGGAGATCGACTGGCAGGATGTCGTGGCGAACCGGCGGATCTGTTTCGTCAACATGCCGTCGATGGAAAAGCCGCCGGCCGAGCTCCAATCTCTTGGCCGCGTCATCCTCTCCGGCATCAGAAACGCCATGAGCGTGAGCCTTGGATCCGGGGTGGAGGGGGAGCGCTCCCAGGTTCTCGAGTCGAAGCCGTCGGTCTCGAAGGCCCCGACGTTCATCATCCTGGACGAATACGGCTACATCGCGACCGAAGGGTTCGCCGTCGCGGCCGCCCAGGCCCGCTCCCTCGGTTTTTCCATCACGTTCGCCGGGCAGGATTGGGCCGGTTTTACTCGGGGATCGGAGACGGAAGCGGCTCAAATCAAGGGAAACACGTTCGCCAAACTCTTGATGAACGTGCAGGACGAGAAGGAAACCTGGGAGATCTTTCGAGTGGCGGCCGGGCAGGAGGTGGCCACCCGCCTCTCCTCCTTCGATCCGCCCGTCAAGAACAATACCAATACGCGCTTCACCGATTCGACCGTGACGGTCGAGATGCGGGATCGCCTGGTCATCCAGGACGCCCGGGAACAGATCGAGGGAGAGGCGATCGCTCTTCTGGGAGAGAAAGTTCTCCGAGTCTCTCTTCCATTCGTCCCGCCCGACGGTCTGATCGTCGACAAGCTGTCGCTCAACCGGTTTCTTCCAGTTTTTCCGCCGGGGATGATCGATCCGGAAAACGGATCCAGCGTCGCTCCGGAAACTCCGTTCGAGCGTTATCTGAAGGGAAAGGATCCGATTCCGGCGGAGCTGGTGGCCAAACCGGCTCCGGGACTCCGGACCGCCTCGGCGATTCTCTCGGAGGAGGCGCAGCCCCTGACGAAACGCTCAATCCAGGCTTTTCTCGCCACTCTTGGAAACGTCGAGGAGACCGAAGGGGAGAGGGAGGCGGAAGAAATCGAGCGAGACGACCGTCCGGAAGAGGAATCGCCCAGAGATGACTCGGCGGAAGAGACGAAAGAATCCGGAGAGAAAAAAACGGTCGACGAGAGGGACGCTCCGCCTCTTGTCCCCCCTCCCCCGGATCCCCCTCCGGCGGCGGATCCCCAAAGAGAAAAGAGCTACCTGGACGATCTTGTCTCCAAGGCGGTCGAAGGGGCAAAAACCGGAGATTAGGATTTGCCGCGGGACTTCCGGGACCGGATCATTGCGGCGACCTCTTTGGCGGTCAGTCCCTTTGATTCCGCAAGATTTTCGACGGCTTTCCAATCCCAGGGAGGGGCCGAGTCGAAAAAGGAATCGAACAGGTCGAGGGAGACCCTCCCTAAGGCCAAATCTCCCAAGTGATACCCGTGAAGAATGATCGGAGGAGCCAGCTCATTGGGGGCAACCTCCGGATTCTTCCAGCGCCCTCCGGAAAACTGGGAGGGAAGGAGCCATGTGTCATCCATGAGAGAGACCCGTTCGCCGTTCTCCCCGGGAGTGTGGATCAATTTTCGGAGGAGGACGATCCGATAGGGACCGGATCGGAGCAGGGCGATTTTGGGCTGGCCGAAAAACGAGGGGGACCCGGAGGTGACAAGGGTCATCGTGACGGGCTCGTCGAAAAACAGATCGATGGCCCGTTTCAAAAGAGACAGATTTCCGGGCATGACCGTCCATACATGGACGCGTGACGGATCCAAGACCCTCTCGTCCATGTTGTAGGAGAGGACCGCGAGCAGATTCGCAATGACCTTATGGGAAAGAATCGGGGACTTTCCCTTCAGCCAGTTTCCGACGTTGGACGGCTGAATTCCCACCACGGAGGCCACATGGGTGATCGTCGTGTCGCTCAGCTCGATGAGGGTCCGAACGATCTCGATGGGGTTAGGATTTTCTGACAAGGAGCGCTCCTTCTTGCACTTTATGCCGAGGCATCTCGGAAGGTTGACTCCTGTAAATTACAGAAGACAGGAAATTTTATCAAGAAACAGGGAGGGGAAGGGATGGCTCTCTGGGTGATTGAAGCCGACGGGAAGGTGAAGCGGTTTCAGGAAATCCTGAAAAAAGCCGGGATCCGGGGAGTGGAGGTCTTCGCCACAGGGGGGCATCTTTTTTCGGCGCCCCAACGCCTTCACCCCCTCGGGATCGACAGAAACTACCAGGATGTTCGGAACCCCGTCAGACAGGACAGGGTTGAGAAATTAACGTTCCTGGCCGGTCTGGCCGATCACCTGATCGTCGCGACGGATCCGGACGACGAGGGCGATGTCATCGCCGGCGACGTGGCACGCCTCGTTCAAAAGATCCGTCCGGATCTACCGATCTCCAGGATCCGCCTTCAGGCTCTCTCGCCCGCCGCCCTGACCTCCGCCCTCGAAAAAAGGGGACCCGTCGGGGAGGGTGTGGCCGGGACGGTCCGCCGGGTCTTCGATCGCTGGATCGGGGGAACGTTTTCCCGATCTCAGGGGGTTCCGGTCGGTCGTGTCTTTTCGGCATTTCTGTCCGTCGTCTCCCAGACCCCTCTCCCTCTCGGGCGGGTCGTCATCCGATATCCGGCCAAAGAGGGGCCCCCCTTTTTGGCGACGGTTCCCCTCCTGGCGGGGAAGAAGGACGAATGGTCGGCCCGGATCCGGGCATTCGACTCTCTTCTCCCGGTTTCTCCCGCGAGGGTCGAACTCCGTCCCCGTCCGGCTCCCTTTTCCTTCGGCGACGCCCTCCTCGATCTCCGAAGAAATGCTGGCATGAGCGTTGTCGAAGGGGCCCGGAGGATCCAGTCCCTTTATGAACGGGGCGTTCTCTCCTATCCGCGGACCGACAGTCGGGGGTTGTCCCCGGAGTCGGCCGAAGACCTCCTCTCCCTGGCGAAAAAAGCGGGGTTGACGGGGTTCGATCCGGCCCGCCTCCCTCCTCTCGATCCCCTCTCGCCTCACGAAGCCCTTCACCCGCTGGGCGAGTCCATACGGATTTCCGATCGCGGAGATCAGACCGTCGTCGAGCGCATTTCCCGGAGGGCTCTGTACGCCGGCCTCCCGCCCTTTCCCGTCGAGATTCCCGCCGCGGAGTCTCTTCCTGAGTGGGCCCGCTCCCTCGGGCTATTCCGGCCGCTTCATCGCCTGGGGCCCGACAGGGAGCCCATGGCCTCCGCGGGAATCTTGACGGATGCTCCCGATGCCGTCGTTCTCCAAGGACTGATGGCCGCCGGACTCGGGCGTCCATCGACCCTCCCCTTCCATGTCGGGAAGATCCTTGCCCAAAATGTTCTGGATTCGGACGGCCGCTTGACGGCTAAAGGACGGGTTTATCGGGACAAGACCCCTGGGGCGATCTCCGACCCCGGTCTGACGGCCGCAATGGAAGGGATCCTGAAAGCGATGGGGCAGAACGGAGAAGGGGTTAAAAAAACCATGGAGGCCCTTCTGGAAACACTGCCCGGCGAGATCCGGGAGCAGATGGAAACAGTGCTGGAAGATCCTCTCGCACCTCCAGAGACAGAGATTGAGAGGAATCATGCCCCCTCCGGAATTGGGCTCGAATGGGGCTGATCGGCAAGTGTGAGGGGGAAGGACGATTCAGGGGGTGGCAATCATAAGCCGGATTGTCAACCCGACCAATCTGATTGAGATTGTTTCCAGGGCGAGCCATCTGATGATATTTGCCGCTCTTGCGAGACATATTAATTTTTGTAGTATGTTGACGCATTTGAAAAATATGCCTTATTATCGACAAAGTCAGTTTGCGAGGAGACCTCGGGCTAAACCCCGGAGAAAACCGTTGATAGGAGAAAAGGTTGGAACATCGCCATTTGACTCATTCGGACTTCACCCTTGCCGCGATCGATGATATCATCTTGCGCGGACGATGGCGAGATTGGGCCGAACTTCGTCGGGCGGCGCTGGCGGACCGATCCCTTCTGGACAAGATCGAGCGGGTCTGTCGGCAGTACATCGGCGATCCTTATGCCCAACGTTATCATTTCTGGATGCACTATGTCGAAGAACATCGATCCGTTGCCTGATTGGGAACTGGTTCTGTCATCCGCTGCGCGACTTCAGCGGATCCTTCCGGATGCTGTACTGGTCGGTGGGACGGCCTCCGCCATTCATGCGGAACATCGGTTCTCGCGTGATGCCGACCATGTGTTGGCCGATCTCAGGAATCGTTTCGATGAAGTTTTGGCTCAACTCGAGTCCGTCGCCGGATGGAAGACGGCAAGGGTCCAACGCCCTGTTCAGATTCTTGGGAGTCTCGATGGGATTGAAACAGGAGTTCGTCAGCTTCTTCGCGATGAACCGCTCGAAACAGAGGTCGTGAAATTCCGCGGGGAAAAGATCACGGTCCCGACCGAGGGAGAAATCTTGCGGATCAAGGGAGTTTTGATCCTCAAGCGAAACGCTACGCGGGACTACATCGATTTCGTGGCCCTGGCCGATCACATGGGCGACGAAAAAGTGGCCAACGCATTGAAGCCCTTTGATCGGATATACAGGCAGGACAACGGAGAATCCCCGCTTCAGCAACTACAAATTCAGCTTGCCAATCCGATGCCCTACGACCTGGAGGGAACAAAGCTCTCCGAGTACAAAAACCTGGATCAACGTTGGCATGACTGGGGCGAGATGGAAAAAACATGTTCGCACATCGCCACAGTGGTCTTCGACCGAGTCTGCAATATGGACCCCGATCTGCCGGGACTTCCGGATCTGCCAAGAAATTTCTCAGGACCGGATCTGGACCAGGGATAAACTCGAATTTCCTTATCTCGCCCGGGCGGTCGCCGGAGATTTTGTTATTAGGGTAATCGCCCATCCTTCAAAACATCGATTACTTCCTTCGATGATCTTGCCAAACAACTCCCTGCCCATTTCTGACAAATAATCTCTCCTGTGAGAGGTCAATCCCCGATCCGGGGATGTGATATTCACATTCGTCCCTTCGTAAAGTCATTTGCCAGCCTCTCTTCCTGCGACTTCGGCAAAAGGAACTGTTGGTGTCTCTCGGCCTCATTTTTGTTCGCGGTGGGGTCCGTTGGAAGGACCGAGCTTTTTCCGGACCGTCTTCACTTCTTCGGGAGACGGAAGAGGGAGGGGAG
>DAHWGX010000017.1 GCA_027335985.1 Nitrospirota bacterium
ATCACCGGAAAACGAGCGGCCGCGAGATTGCGTCGAAGCTCATTCTCCTGCCTGTTGGCCACCTCAGCGTCCAGGCACGCATTCAGATACTCCAGGGGAGAGAGCCCGACCTCGAGCCCTTCCCGGAACTTTTCACGAAAGGCTCTCCGGAGTCCCGGCAACTTGAGGGTCAACGCGCTTTGATCGATCTGAAGTTCCAGGTTATCAAGAGTCATCGAAGACCTCCCACGGACAAAAGGGCATCGAAATGATCCGGGGTATTGAGGGGAACCACGATGTCCTGAAGCCTGTCCGGGAGAAGGGCCGGAAGGGGAACGGGAGGCGCTGATTCCAGAAGCAGGAATTGGCGGACGGTGTCGGCCCGGATGGATCCGGCCGCTTCCGACTTCGCCAACGCCGTCTCGACGCTTTTCATGGGATAGGTCTGCAAAAGAAGCAGGATGGCCACCATCTCTTTCCATCCCTCCCGTCGGAGCGAGGAGACAAGATGATCTCGAACACGGACAAAAACGGCGGGAAGTGTCCGGAAGGAGGCCATGCCTGTGATGGCCCGGGGCTTCCGCTCCAAGACAGGCAGATAATGACGGATATCGATCTGGAGCCCATGTTTCCCCTCAAGGCGAGCGTGGGAGGCGATCACGTGATCTCTGTCCGCAATCTCAACCCGCTCGGGGAAGACATGGCAGACGACCTTTTTCCCTTGGTATCCCCACGGCACGGAATATCGGTTGGTGCCCTCCGAGATCAGCAGTTGGGGAGAGACCCTCAGAAGACGGGTTCGGCAGCAGGGGAAGGGAGCGTTCGGAAGCGGGGACAGGGCCTGGGACTCTTCCGTCCAGGTTTTTCTTCCCTCCTTGTCCCGACGGCACCAGTCCAGAAGCTGGCGGTTCAACTCCTCCAATGTTCGCACGTCGGGAAGCGGCACCATGGCGTTACGACGAATGTAGCCGACGCCATTCTCGACAGATCCCTTCTCGTTCCCCTTTCCCGGTCGACAAAAAGCGCTGTCAAACAGATAGTGGGCCCGCAAGGCACTCAACTGTTTTGACTCTTCCCTGTCCGGTCCGGTCAGAACCCGAATCACCGCGGATTTCAGATTGTCGTAGTTATGTTCTCTTCACCATTATGTGGTGTTTCCTTTTCAAGTTGATGTTCTTCAAGCAAAGACCGCTTCAGGAACAGCACATAATCTTTTCGCTGTTGGCGTACGATAACCTCTCACCCTTTTTTCAGAATGGAGGTTGTCATGCTGGAGCGCTATTATTTCCAACCCAAAACGATTGACCGCATTCGTGCGAATTGGCTTGGTTCGTCCATCGAAAGGTATGCCGAATGGCTGGAACAAGGAGGCTATGCTTCCCGCAACATTTACCGGCGTGTTCCGATTCTCTGCCATTTTGGTCGATTTGCGCAGGAGAACGGAGCCCGATCCCTGGAACAGGCTGCATTGCTCGTCGAACGTTTTGCCCAGGACTGGCTGAGCAGGCATACTCCGGCCAGCGGCAGTATTATGGCTGCAAAAAAAGTGATGGAAGATGCCCGCAATCCTGTCAATCAGATGTTCAGCCTTGTTCTCCCTGAACATGTGGGAGGAGGCCGCCACCCGAAGCCGGATCCGTTCCGGAATGAAGCTCTGGGATTCTTTGCCTACCTGAGCCAGGAAAAAGGGCTCAAGCCCTCGTCGCTCCAATATTACCGGCATTATCTCAACAAGTTTTCTGACTTTCTGTCGCGCCAGGGCATCCTCTCTCTCAAGGAAATCTCCGTCGCGACATTGTCCGCTTTCGTGGTCGATGCCGCCCCCAATCTGTCCCCGAACTCCCGACGGAACTTGTGCGGAACGGTGAAGGTTTTTCTGCGGTACTGCCACCGGGAAAACATTCTGCCAAACGCTCTCGACCAAGCTGTCGAGATGCCTCAGGCATATCGCTTGGCCACGTTACCGAGAGCAATTGGGTGGGACGATGTCCGGCGCATGCTGGATCAGGTGGACAGACGATCGGTCCAAGGAAGGCGGGATTACGCAATCTTGCTGTTGCTCGTGACCTACGGGCTGCGGGCCCACGAGGTGGCGGCCCTGACCCTGGAAGACATCGACTGGCAACGAGACCGTCTGCTGGTTCCCGAAAGAAAAGCGGGCCATTCCACCGCCTATCCCCTTGCCGGCGTAGTCGGGAAAGCCATTCTGGATTACCTGCAGCATGGGCGCCCCCAGACCGAAGATCGCCATCTGTTTTTCCGTATACTAGCCCCGATCGTTCCGATCCAATCGAGCGCCGTTTCTTCCTGTGTGGTCTCCTATCTGCACAAGGCCGGCATCACCGTGTACAGGGCGGGATCCCATACATTGCGTCATACATGCGTTCAACGCCTGGTGGATGCCGATTTTTCCCTAAAAACTGTCGGAGACTACGTCGGGCATAGATCGCCGTCGTCCACCGCGATCTATACCAAGATCGCCACAGAAGCGCTTCGACAGGTCGCCCTGGGCGACGGGGAGGATCTATGAACGCCTCCCTTGTTTGCTCCGAATCTTCGGTTACTGCAACAGTCGACGCCTTTCTGGCTTACAAGCGGTCTCTCAACCGGAAATATCAGACGGAAGAGTCGGCTCTGCGGCTCTTCGAGCGTTTTATGAATTCGGCCGGAATCGGATGTTTTGCGGCCGTCGCATCTTCCGATATCGAGCGGTTCCTAGCATCCCGGCCCCGCACGAAGCCCCGCAGCTACAATCATCTGCTCGGGGTATTGCGGAACATTTTTAGATGGCTCCTTCTCCAGGGCATCGTTGCAGCAACCCCTGTGATCGCCCGACCAAGACGCAATAGCGGCCAGCGCCGTCCCTATCTTTTCGATCTCGAGCAGGCCAGAGCCCTTCTTGCAGTCGCCAAGGCGCTTCCGGACAATCCCCGCGCTCTCAAAAGAGGTGTGTCCTACGAAACCATGTTCGCTCTTCTGTACGGACTGGGCCTTCGGGTCGGGGAAGTCTCCCGGCTGACAGTGGGCGATTTGGACTTGACGCGGGAAGTCCTCGTGATCCGGAACACCAAATTCTCCAAAGACCGTCTGGTCCCGTTCGGCCCCCGCATGTCGGTCCGGCTGCAACACTACCTCGCGGAACGATTCGGACCGGCGATGCCGGCGGCGGATCATCCTCTTTTCAGCTTCACGAGAGGGCGGCCGGTGAATCCCGAGAGCATCAGTTTGCTGTTCCATCGTCTGGTTCCGAAACTTAACCTGGAAAATCGGCCGGAGGCGGCGTCGCCAAGACTTCACGATCTTCGTCATTCCTTTGCGGTTCGAACCTTACTGCATTGGTATCGGTCCGGTATCGACCCCAATCTTCGATTGCTCCATCTGTCCACGTTCCTTGGTCACGTCGATCCGGAGTCGACCGCCGTTTACCTCACGATCACCGACGAGCTCCTCGACGAGGCGAACGGGCGTTTTCACGACTTTGCTAAATCGCTGTTCAATGAGGAGGGGCAACCATGAGCGAGTTCGGTCCGATCATCGTCTCTTTTTTTGACGACTATCTCAAGGTCCAAAAAGGTCTTCGTCCCAGCTCTGTCCGGAGCTATCGCGACGTTCTGAAACTTTTCCTGAACCAAGCGGCCGGTCGGTATCATCGGCCAGTCACGCGTCTTCGTCTCCAGGACCTTGGGTCCGAAGAGGTTCTCCTCTTTCTGCAGAGTCTCGAGTCCGAACGCGGCAATCACATCCGCACCCGCAATCAGAGATTGACCGTTCTGAAAACCTTCTTTCGGTATTTGGCCAGTCGTGTTCCCGAAAAGATCGCCGAGGCGGAACGTGTTGAAGCCATACCGGTCAAACGTTGCGCTCCCTCTCCCACGGAATTTATGGAGAAAGACGAGATCGACCGACTGCTGCGTGCCGTCCCGAAAACAACCCCTTCCGGCCTGCGGGACCGGAGTCTTCTAACTTTGCTTTACAACACCGGAGCTCGGGTTCAGGAGGTCGCCGATTTGCGCGTGGGAGATCTTGATCTTGACGGCCCGTATCGGGTGAGGCTTCACGGAAAGGGGGACAAATGGCGGATATGCCCCCTGTGGCCGGAAACGGCTTCCCTTATCAAACAATTGGTGGCCGGAACCTCGAGGGAGGCCCCGGTATTCGTCTCTCGACTTCATCGGCCGCTGACTCGATTCGGCATATACCAACTCGTAAAGAAATATGCGGCATCAATGCCGTTTGGTGCATCGAATAACGGAAAGCCGCGTCATATCTCTCCCCATATCTTCCGACATACCGCGGCCGTCCATCTTTTGGAATCCGGAGTGGACATTAATGTGATCCGGGCATGGTTGGGCCATGTCAGTCTGGAAACGACCAATCGTTATGCCGAAATCAATATCCGCATGAAAGAGGCCGCGGTTGTCCAGTGCACTCCCCCGACAGATGATACTTCGGAGGGATCCCTCCCAAAAAAGGTTTGGCACGACGATCCGGATTTGATGAAATGGCTGAATTCTTTATGAGTTTTATGTGCTCTTCGGAAAGGAGCGAATCATGAGGGAACAGGGGGAGTGAGAGGAACACCACATAATGGTGAAGAGAACATAACTACGATTATGTGATGCACCACATAATCGTAGACCAGGGTTCGGGGAATGCCTCCCAGCCACTCAAAGGCCTCTCTGTGCCCATCCAGAAAGCACTCCATGACTTCATTGCGATAGGCCCGGGCAAAAACGACGCCACTGTGCCGAAGCCGGAGAACAAAGAGATGGAGGGTTGTCTCAACCCCTGCGATCAGGACATCTGCCGTTCCCCAGTCCACTTGGCTCATCTTCCCCGCACCGCTTCCAAGGGGATGAAGACGTCCGCGCCCTCTCCCCGAAGCTTTTGGAGACATTTCCGGACCGAACTTTCGCTTCCGGGAAATTGGTGCTCCTCCACGAGCCGTTGGTAGATCCGACGCGCCGTATGGCGCTGTTTTCGAGGACGATTCGCATCCTCTTTCAGCCATTGTTCAATAAGCCCTTTCATCGGACCCATGATCGGGGCCGGCTTCTCCACGCTCAATCGGTATCGAGGAATCTCTGTCGCCGCCAGGGCCTTGCGAACCGTTATCCGGTTAATCGCCAGAACTTTGGCAAGACGGCGAATCGACCACCCTTCCTGAAAATGCTTCTTCTTGATAAACTCAACATCGACCATTCCGAGCATCCTTTCTTCCTCCTGCAAAAGTGTTGTCCTTCTCAACAACGACTTTACAGGATCAGGGTTTCGGGGTGGTCTATTTTTTCGTTCCTACTTCCCTCCCAAGTGGTCTACTTTTACATTACCAAACACAGTCATAGGCGGGGGTCTTGGGATCGAAGATCGCCTTGGCCACCGTCGAGAGATGTTCCTTGGCGTGGAAGAGATCGACGATCTGGATGGCGTTGGGAAAATGCTCGGAGGCAGTGTTCCAGATCCAGGCGGCGCCGTCT
>DAHWGX010000052.1 GCA_027335985.1 Nitrospirota bacterium
GCACGCCCGTAGCGCCTGTTCGGAGGCGAAAACCTCCGAGTCGGCGGCCTGACCTTTCAGGCCCGCCGATCCATCCCCGTTTTCAGTCCGGGGAGTTGGCAGGAAAGAATCCCCTTCGTTCACGGAGGGGAGGACGTCAAGTAATCTTCATGGTGGACCCTCCTTAGTCATTCCTGTTGAATGGTCGTGAACACTTCCATTCTGTGGCCCCATCGAGGCCGTTCGTGGAAGTGACGGGTGGCTCCATTCAATTAATGCGCTACATGAAAAGAGTGAAAGCCTTCAAGGCGGACACGAATGACGCGAAGACCATTCTCGGGGCCGGGCAGGCCGCGAGCCGGCTGTTCGTCGGCTTTTTTGTTGGTCTCTCCTGGCGAGTTCGTTTCCTGACCGTTCAGTCGGCGAATCGGTCCCCGCCTCCGAAAGGGGAATCGGCAGGAATGATGCCGTAGACTTTTGAAAAAGAGTTTTTTTAGTTGGCTCTGTTCCCTTTCGTTGTTGCACCAATTAAATATGGTGAAATTTCTCTTAAAATAAGGAAACTTGCTCGTTTCCCTTCTAACACCGCTCTGTATATGGATTTGGTCTTCAATTTTTGGCTCTACAACAACCAAGGGAAACAGAGCCTTTTTTTAGTTCTTGCCTCCATAATCGCTTCTCGCCGCCCGCCCAGCCGGCTCTCGAAATCCTGCATATAAAGGAGATATGGTGATGTGGAAACCCGCCATTTTTGTTCTTTCGCTTTCCCTGTACACCGGTCTGGTTCACTATCTTGTCGAACACCACTATATCGTGAAGGAGTCCCAGGAGACCTTCATGGTCGGAGGGATCCTTGTCATCGGCTATGCGCTTCTCAAGGTTCTCCAGTCCCGTTTGATGAAGACCCTCGAGGGTCACATGGACCATGACCGCATCGTCACGCTGCGGTATTTTCTCGATGTGGGGTATTTTCTGATCTGGGGGGTTCTTCTCGTGACATTCCTGGGAGCCGGGTTCAAGAATCTCGTGCTCGGGGGAGCCATTCTCTCGGCCCTGGCCGGCATCGTTGCCCAAAACAGCCTGACCAACATCTTTGCAGGGATCGTGCTGGCGGCGACCCATCCCTTTCGCGTCGGGGAAAAGGTCTCCTTTGTCGCCTGGCAGTATCCAAGGCTTGCCTCCACCTATCTTCATGGGCTGGTCTCTCCCGAGCATCGCGGGACCGTTCTGGAAATCGGAAAGATCTACACCCGTCTTGCGGGAGAGGATGGACGGGAGATGCTCGTTCCCAACAACATCATGCTTCAGGCCATGGTGATCCGGAATGAGGGTCTTCAGGAAAGACCCCTACGCCTTTATGCCGACCTGCCGTCGGACGTCGATCTCGATTCCCTGAAAATCAGGCTGGCCGATCTTTCGTCTATCGAAGAACGATTGGTGGGGCCGGTCGAACTGATTCCCCATACGTTGACTCCCAGCTCCCTGACCGTCGAGATTCGCACCAAATGGAAGGGGGAAGAGATTCTTGATGCCAATCGGGTCCTCTTTTCTGCCCTTCGTCCCCTGGCTCTTCGCTCCCGGGCGGCGGAGCCATCGTAATCTAGGGAAGGGAAGCGATTTCCTGGGAGGTTTTCGGGTTTTCTCACGGATGGCTTGCACATCCGGGGGAGGTCGTGTTAAAGTTCGGACAAACAGGGTCCGGGCTGCGTAATCGCGCCCGACACTTCTTCGATCCCGACAGGGAGCCGGACTTCCTCCACGACGGCGGAAGGGATTTTTCCGGTTTTTCGGACAGGTTCTCCTCGACGAGGAGGGGGCTCATGATTTTTTCTCTGCTCTTTCTAAAAACTCGAATTCTACCCGACTCCATATCGTACTTCTGTCCTTGGGACACGATCTCCGTCTCTTCCGGCAACGACCTCAAAGAAAGGTTCTGACATGGACAAGTCCTCTTCCATTTATATCGGGATGGCCACCTGTGGGCTGGCGAGCGGCGCTAGAAAAATCCACGACGAGGTCGTGCGGCTGGTGGCCGAAAAAGGTTATTCCGCCACCGTCCATCCGACCGGCTGCGTCGGCATGTGCCATAACGAACCCCTCCTCGAGGTCCAGGTGGAGGGTCGCCCCCGGGTCACCTACCGGCAGGTCACCGTCGAATCGGTGGAGGAGATCCTGAAGGCGCACTTCGTCGACCGGACCGTCTTTCCCGATCTGGCCTTCGGCCAGTCGGCCGAAGAGGGAGTTCCGGCTTTCGAGGGGGTTCCCTCCTTCACCGATACGGATTACTTCCGGAAGCAAAACAAGATCGTCAGCCGCCGTTGCGGGGTGATCGATCCCTCCTCGATCGAGGACTACCTGGCCACGAACGGATACAAGGCGCTGGAGAAGGTCCTCAAGACCATGACTCCGGAGCAGGTGGTCGAAGTCATGACCCAGTCCGGTCTGCGCGGCCGGGGCGGGGCCGGATTTCCGACAGGCCTCAAGTGGAAGTTCACCTACCAGTCCCAGGGGGACGAAAAGTATGTCGTCTGCAACGCCGACGAAGGGGACCCCGGAGCCTTCATGGACCGGTCGGTCCTGGAGGGCGACCCCCATTCCGTTCTCGAGGGGATGACCATCGCCGCCTTCGCCATCGGACACGCCCAGAAGGGATACATTTACTGTCGTGCCGAATATCCCCACGCCATCAAGCTTCTGAACCGGGCGATCGGGCAGGCCCGGGAGAGGGGCTTCCTGGGAAAGAACATCTTCGGAACGGCGTTGAGCTTCGACATCGAGGTCAAGGAAGGGGCCGGAGCCTACGTGTGCGGTGAGGAGACCGCCCTTCTGGCCTCCCTGATGGGGGATCGCGGCATGCCCTGGCCCAAACCTCCCTTTCCGGCCCAGAAGGGCGTCTGGGGGCACCCCACAGTCATCAACAACGTCGAGACCCTGGCCAACGTCCCCCATATCATTCTCGGAGGGGCCGAGTGGTATGCCTCCTTCGGGACGGAAAAGACCAAGGGGACGAAGACCTTTGCCCTGACGGGAAAGATCAAGCGCACCGGGCTGATCGAAGTGGCCGCGGGCACCACGCTCAAGGAAATCGTCTACGAGATCGCCGGGGGCATGAGCGGCACCAAGAAGTTCAAGGCCGCCCAGCTGGGAGGGCCTTCGGGAGGCTGCATCCCGGGCAACCTCATCGAGACTCCGATCGACTTCGAATCCCTGGTTTCAGCGGGGGCGATCATGGGATCGGGCGGGATCATCGTGCTCGACGAGGCGAACTGCATCGTCGATACGGCCAAGTATTTCATGACCTTCACGAAGGACGAGTCCTGCGGAGAATGCACCCCCTGCCGCGACGGGACGAAGGTCATGCTCGACATGATCGAACGGATCAGCGAGGGGCGAGGAGAGATGAAGGATCTCGACGACCTCGTCAACCTCTCGACCTATGTGAAGGCCAATTCTCTGTGCGGACTCGGCCAGGCCGCACCCAATCCGGTCCTCTCGACCATCCGGTATTTCCGGGCGGAGTACGAGGACCATATCAAGCGGAAGAAGTGCGTCTCCCAGTCCTGCAAGGAAATCGTCTATGCTCCCTGCCAGCATGAATGTCCGGTGGGCATCGACATCCCGCGTTACATCACCCAGATCTTCCGCGGGGAGTTCAAAGAGGCCCTGGAGACGATCCGGGAGCGGCTTCCCTTTCCGGGAATCATCAGCCGGACCTGCTACCGTCCCTGCGAAGGTCCCTGTCGTCGCGGCGACCTTGACGAGCCGATCGCGATCAATGGACTCAAGCGCTTCGCCTACGACTGGGAATACAACCAGGGCATCCGTCCCCATTACGAGCCGGCGGCCGATCTCGGCAAGAAGGTCGCCATCATCGGATCGGGGCCGGCCGGACTGACCTGCGCCTTCTATCTCGGACGCATGGGATACAACGTGACCGTTTTCGAGCAGTACAACGTGATCGGCGGCATGTTGGCGGTGGGAATCCCGGCCTATAGGCTTCCGCGCGAGCTTCTCAACTGGGAGCTCGGAATCTTCGAGGGCCTTCCCGTGACCTTCCGGACCAATACGGCCCTGGGTCGGGACTTTTCGCTGGAAGACCTCTTCAACGATGGCTACGATGCCGCCTTCCTCGGGATCGGCGCCCACAAGCCCCAGAAAATGGGGGTAAAGGGAGAGGACCATCCGGTGGTCCAGAACGGGATCGAATTCCTACGGAAGGCCCTGACCAACGAGCCGGTTCAGGTCGGAAAGAGGCTGGCGGTCATCGGCGGAGGCAATGTGGCGATCGACGTGGCCCGTTCCGCCATCCGCCTCGGGGCGGAAAAGGTGACGGTCTTCTATCGCCGGACCCGGGAAGAGATGCCCGCTCACGAGTTCGAGGTCCAGGAGGCCGAACATGAAGGGATCGAGTTCCGATTCCTCCTGGCTCCCCTCGAGATCCGGGACCGGACCAACGAGGACGGGTCGACCGAGACGGTGATCGACTTCCAGGTCAACACCCTGTCCCGGGAGTTCGACAACAGCGGCCGGAGGAAGCCCATGGCTGTCAAGGGGCAGATCGAGTCCGTCCCCGTCGACACTGTCGTGGCCGCCATCGGGCAGACGATGGACACCTCCGTCTTCGAGAAAAACGGGATCGGCTTCCACAAGTGGGGAACGGTGAAGGTCGCCCCCGACACCCTGATGAGCGAAAGCCGGCCGGCCGTCTTTGCCGGCGGCGACAACATGACCGGACCTCTCGATGTCATTCACTCCATCCGGGACGGAGAGCAGTGTGCGGTCTTCATCGACCGCTATCTCAAGGGCAATCCGGACCGGACATTCCCCTTCCACTTTCCGAGGGTGGACAACGACGCCTTTGTCCTGGGCGATGTCCACAGGGTGCCGATGCCGGCGCTTCCTCTACCGGCGCGTCAGGGATTCGCCGAAGTGGAGACCGGGTTCACCGTTCAGGATGCCTGGATCGAGTCGACCCGATGCATCCGGTGCGAACTTGAAGGTCGGGTAGATCCCGCCCTGCGCATCGAGCATCAGGAAAATCCCGAGGCTCCTGTCTTCATCCACTTCAATACGGTGACGGGCTTCGAGCACAGGACCCAGGCCGTTCCTGGCTGAGGACGATTCGTCCTGTCGAGGGATCGAAAAAGGGGAGGGCGACCTCCCCTTTTTCTTTTTATATTCATGCTTTATGATTGACGTAAATCAAAATTTGAGAATTTTGGACCAATGACTAATCTCTTCTTAATCTGTATTAGCTAATTAGCTATTTTGTGATATTGTTGAATTCTACCGGTTAAACTTTCTTCGGAGGTGCCGTCAACCACCCCGCCGTGAACGGCGGAGCTTGAAAGGAGGTCCGACAAGCTCGGGTTGACCAGGGAAAGCGGCAGCCGATCCGCTCCGTTGCCGACAGGTTCAAGACCCACTCCGGGGTGTTTCCTCAGCCCCGGACCC
>DAHWGX010000063.1 GCA_027335985.1 Nitrospirota bacterium
GAAACCTTGCTAAAATTGTTCTGATATATTATACTTTATCGGTTTTTTCGCTTCTCCATCCATTTGGCGATGTAGCTCAGTCGGCAGAGCAGGTGAATCATAATCACTCGGTCGGGGGTTCGAATCCCTCCATCGCCACCAATATTACCTCTCCAGCGGCACTGCTTCATCTATTATCCCGTTTTTGTCTGAAGGGGTAGACCGGTTCATTTTATTATTTGACTACCTCCTGTTGACGGCTCACCCGTTTGGAACAGGAGGATTCGTTGGAACAACCCGCCCCCTCTGCTACACCGCCCGTTCTTTGGAAAACGTTGGAATCTTGGACCGTTCATCGTCGAACCGATGGATCCTGGACCCGAAGCGGCCGCCCTCTGGGACCAGACTCCGGGAGCATCATCCCCTGGAGTACAAGAAACTTCCCGGGCGCGTGCGATCTCTGGACGACCATCCAAGAACCGAGCGTTCGGCTCAAGTCGTGAATCCTCACCTCCGGTGTTTTTTGCCCTTTCCCTGATCTGGGCGAAAGAGGTCTAGGCTCTCGACTCCTCGTCCTCACCCCTCTTCACATCCGTGAGATCAGGGAAAATCCGGTCTTCGATACGCACCGCACGGTTTGACCGGTAGACTCCTGGCCTCCCCCTGAAACGAAGGGCCTTTTCGATCGTGAGGTTGATGGGGTCGTCCACATACTGGTCGAGATAGATCACATCTCCCGGCTTCCAGGCCATGACCTCGGACAAACGAGCCTGGGACCTTCCGAGTTCGGCGACGAGCCTGACCGGAATGGAGTCGAGCTGCTGGCGAAGCCTCAGAATCCAGCGGTGGTCGACCTCGTACTGGTCGCTCTGGAATCCCGTGTACAACTTTTCCTTGATCGGCTCGATAGTCGAATAGGGGATACAGATGTACACAGGCCGCCCCTGACCGTCGATATCGAGACGATAGGTCAGGGAAATGACCATTTCGGTAGGAGAGACGATCGCAGAAAACTGGGGGTTGATTTCGGAGCGGATATAGGTGACTCCGATGTGATGCACCGGAGCCCAGGCTTTTTCGAAATCTCCGATGGCCTGATTGAGGATGTTGCGGGTGATTCGATTCTCGATGGGAGAAAAGTCTCGCCCTTCGACCTTGACATGTCCCCGGCCAACCCCTCCGAAAAGGTGGTCGACGAGCAGATAGACCATGCGAGCGTCGATGATCAGGAGAAAATTCCGCTTCATGGGTTCGAGGCGGAGAATGTTGATATTCGAGGGGAGAGCCACTTTTTTGATGAACTCGCCGAACTTGATCATCTCGGTGGAGACCGGAGAAAATTCGACGGCCTTCCGGAGGGTCGAGGAGAGGGTCACCTGAAAGAAGCGCGCGAACCGCTCGTTGACGATCTCGAGAGTGGGCATGCGACCGCGAATTACCCGCTCCTGACTCGCCAGGTTGTATTCCCGAGTCTTTTTGCCGGGCTCTTCCTGGACCTCGGGCTTCTGGGTCTCGATATCCCCTTCGACGATCCCCCGGAGCAGGGCGTTGACCTCGTCCTGGGAGAGAATGTTTTCAGCCATCGGCAGGCCCCCTCACGAGATTCAGCTTTCTGCGGAGCCTCCCTCCGCGAAGTCGATCATTCCTTTGCAAACTTATCGGACGATTCGCCTCACTGGGACACCGGGAGACCCAAACATCCCCCAAGAAACGCCCTCATCTCCTTTTCAGCAGCCTCCGCGGCCTCCTTATGATAGGCCGAGCGGTCTTCGCAGAAGAATCCATGGCCGGCTCCGGGGTAGGTGACCATCCGGAATTTTTTTCCGACTTTCTGGAGACTGTCCGAGACGGCCTTCCTTTCTTCCGCAGGGATGAAGGAATCCACTTCTCCGAAAAGGAGGAGGAGACTCGCCTCAATTTTCCCGACATGGGCCAGCGGCACCTCCGTTTGACCCGGGAAATACCCTTTCGGAGCCCCGATTCCTCCTCCATAAAAAGAGACGGCACATTGAATCTCCCTTCCCAGCCATTCCGACGACAGGAAAGCGAGACGGCCTCCCATGCAGAATCCTACCACAGCAATCCGCCCCCCATCGACCCGGGGATCATCCTTGAGGAGGCGCACGGCCCGCGCGATATCCTCCCGGGCCTCCTCATCCTTCATCCGGGACAGGTTGTTCATGGCCGTCTCTCTGTCTTCGTAGGAAACCGCACGCCGCTCCTGGGGAAGACGATGGTAGAGGTCGGGGGTGACAGCCACCATTCCCCACGAGGACAATCGATCGGTAAGCCTGCGAAAATGTTCGTTGACTCCATAGGCCTCCATCAGAATGACGATTCCCGGGACCTTTCCTTTCCCCTCCGGAGTTGACCGGAATGCAAACCCGCGGTCGATCCATTCTCCCATCAGCACACTCCTTTTTATCGATTCGTCAAGGTGGCCATGTCGATCACGAACCGGTACCGCACATCTCCGGCCAAGGTCCGCTCGTAGGCCTCGTTGACCTTCTGGATGGGGATCAGCTCGATATCGGACACGATCCCATTCTGGCCGCAATAGTCAAGCATTTCCTGCGTTTCCCGGATTCCGCCGATCAGGGATGCGGTCAGGTTCCTCCGGCGTGATATGAGAAGAAAGGAATGGATCGACAATGGCTTCTCGGGCACTCCCAGAAGAACGGACGCCCCATCCTTCCGGAGGGCGCCGAGGTAGGGAGCGAGATCATGGTCTGCCGATACCGCATCCACCATCAGGTCGAACCGGTTCGCCACAGCGGTGCCCCACCCGTCCTTTTTCGTCAGGACGAAGTCGTGGGCCCCGAGCCTCCGTGCGTCCTCCTCCTTGGCAGGAGAGGTGCTGAACACAGTGACGCGCGCACCCATGGCCCGGGCGAATTTGATCGCCATGTGTCCGAGCCCCCCCAGACCGACGACACCGACCTCGCTTCCCTCCCGAACATGGAAGCGGCGTAGCGGAGAAAAGGTCGTGATGCCGGCGCACAGAAGCGGCGCCACATGGGAGAGAGGGAGATTGTCCGGAAGGTGCAGGACGAAATCTTCCGAAACGACGATCAGGTTTGAATACCCTCCGTAGGTGGGCGTTTTTCCGTCTCTCTCGACGGAATTATACGTCCACACGGGGCCGGAATCGCAGAACTGCTCCTCCCCTTCCCGACAGGAAGGGCAGACACGGCAGGAATCGACCATGCAACCGACTCCTGCCAGGTCCCCCACAGCGAAGCGTGTCACATCCGGTCCCGTTGCGATCACTCTTCCAGCGATTTCGTGGCCCGGAACCATCGGAAAACGGGCCCCGCCCCACTCGTCGCGGGCCTGATGGATATCAGAGTGGCAGATGCCGGCATAAAGGATTTCGATGACGACATCCGTCGCCCCCGGATCCCTCCTGTCGAAGGAAAAGGGTTCGAGGAGGCTTTTTGCCGCCCTGGAGGCGTATCCCTGGGCTTTGATCATTGATGGCCCTTTCGTTCGGGTTGGCGGATTGATGACTTGTCGAGGGAAAATTCGGCGGAGACTCCAAAAATCGCAGGGAGCCCCTTTCTGACAAACCTGTTTTTTGATCCTACCGCAGGAATTCCCCGAAAACAAGGCGTCTCCCGATGAAGATTTGACCCCAGGCCCGGGCGAATTGGCCAAAAAACTGCTATACTCTTCCGGGTGGAATCCTATGCAGATAAACACATCCCCTGAAACGGAGGCGCCCATGTTCAATCCCTGGCACGATCTATCCCTCGGCAGCAACGCTCCCCATGAACTTCAGGTCCTGATCGAGATTCCGGCGAAAAGCCGGGTCAAGTACGAACTGGACAAGGAAACGGGGCTCATGCGCGTCGACCGGATCCTTCACAGCGCCGTCTACTACCCGACAAACTACGGACTCATTCCGCAAACCTACTGCGAGGACAACGATCCCCTCGACGTTTTCGTCTTCTCGGGGGAATCCCTCCTCTCGAACTCCATCGTCATGGTTCGCCCCGTGGGCATCATCCACATGGAAGACGGGGGAGAAAAAGACGACAAGATCGTCGCCGTCATGGTCAAGGATCCGGAGTGGGGACAATACCGTCACATCGAAGACCTCATCCCGCACAAGATCCGGGAACTCACCCAGTTCCTCAAGGATTACAAGACTCTCGAAAACAAACAGGTCATCGTGAGCGACGTCGAGGGGAACACCGTCGCGAAGAAGTCCATCGAGGATGCCATCGCCCTCTACGGATCCAAGAAGAGCCAGCTCGTCAAAAAGTCCCGGTAGGGCCTCATGCAGGAAGACGTTCGTCCCGGCCTTTCGGTCCGGCTCGACGCCGTCACAAAGATATACAACGTGGCCGGGGATGAGCTTCCCGCCATACGAGGCGTCACCCTCTCCTTCGACAGGGGGGAAGCCCTGGCGCTGGTGGGAAGCTCCGGATCCGGAAAATCCACGCTCCTTCATCTCTCCGGACTTCTCGACCGCCCGACAACCGGGGCCGTCTTCTATGAAAACAGCCGGGTGGACTCGCTTTCCCCTTCCGACCGCGCCATTCTGAGGAACCGGTCTGTGGGGTTCGTATTCCAGAACTTTCAGCTCATCCCCCGGACAACCGCCCTTGAAAACGTTGAAATGCCGCTCCTCTACAGAGGGGTTCCCCCCAGGGAACGACGGGAAAGAGCCCGGGAACTTCTCCTGTCGGTAGGAATGGGGGACAGGGAGAGACATTACTCTTCCCAACTTTCCGGGGGCCAGCAGCAGCGGGTGGCCATCGCCCGGGCCCTGGTCGCCTCCCCCGGACTCCTCCTGGCCGACGAGCCCACCGGGAATCTCGACAGCCGTTCGGCGGTGTCCGTGCTGGACCTCCTCATGAAGGCCCAGGAGCGCACCCGGATGACCCTGGTACTGGTCACCCACGACGCCGAGGTCGCACGGTTCGCGTCGAGAACCGTGCGCGTTCGGGACGGACTTCTGGAGAAATCCTGATGTTTATCGTTTCTCTGGGTTTAAGGGCTCTCCACAGGAATCCGTACCGCTCGATCCTGACCTCCCTGGGCATCGTCATCGGGGTTCTCTCGGTCATCGTTCTCGTCAGCATCGGTCTCGGGGCCAAGGCCCTGGTTCTGCAAAGCATCCAGAATCTGGGGCCCAACCTACTCATCGTCATTCCCGGAAGCGTCACCGATTCGGGAGCCCAGGTGGGGGGCGGGACGGATACGACCCTGACCCAGGAGGATGCCCAGGCCATCCGGCACGACTGCCCGGACGTCTGGAACGCATCGGGCGCTCTCCGGACTGCGGCCCAGGTCCAGTCCTCGCACGCCAACTGGTCGACAGTCATTCTCGGAGCCGAACCGAACTACCTTCCGGTTCGCGACTGGCATTTGGCCCGGGGAGGATTCTTCGGAGCCGAGGAGGAAGCCGCCTCCGCACGCGTCGCCGTGCTTGGCCACCTCGTCGCTTCCCGGCTCTTCGGGCTTGAGGATCCCCTCGGAAAATTCATTCAAATCAACCACTCCCCCTTTCGCGTGATCGGAATCCTCTCCTCCAAGGGACAGTCTCCCATGGGGATGAACCAGGATGACATGGTCGTCATTCCCCTCTCGACCCTTCAAAGCCAGATCATGGGCGTGACCTATGTCGGAGTGATTCTTGCCGCAGCCCAAAGCCCCGACCGTGTCGGCGATGCCCGAAGAGAGATCCGGGACCTGCTCCTTCTCCGCCATCACATCCCCGCCGGGGGGCATCCGGATTTCGACATCCAGGCATTGTCCGACATCGCCAAAACCGCCAACCGGCTTTCGCTCATCCTGACCCTGCTGCTGGCCCTCATCGCCTCCATCTCCCTCATCGTCGGCGGGATCGGGATCCTCAACATCATGCTTGTCTCCGTTCGCGAACGGACCCGTGAAATCGGTATCCGCATGGCGATCGGCGCCAGGCCGAGGGACATCCTGCTTCAGTTTCTCACGGAAAGCGCCGCTCTTTCTTTCTTCGGCGGGATCGCCGGTGGCATTTTGGGGGTTCTGTCGATCCTCGCCCTCCGCTCTTTCCTCGGATGGCCGGCCCCCATTCCATGGGAGGATTCACTCATAACGGTCGCGGGGGCCACCCTTCTCGGGGTTCTCTTCGGCCTTTACCCCGCATGGAGGGCTTCCCGGCTTGATCCGATGGAGGCTTTGCGATACGAATGAGCTCAATGCAAACACTCAGGCCACAACTCCGGTATAATCGGGAAAAAAGGGCTACCCGGCCCTTCCGGTATTTTATCGGGCTGGGCGGCATACCTTGGCATTCATGGCGGGGAAGGATGGCGCGGACGGCAGAGCCGCCCTGGAATTTTGACTTTCAGTGTGGCATCTTCTGTCGTTCGAGGAACTGGCGAATCACATCAGTGGGGACTCCTCCTCAGCTTCCGGCAAAGCCGCTGGGGGACCAGAGCGATCCTCCCCATTCAGGGAGCACAGAATCTTGAGGGTTTTTTTCAGAAAACCGAAGAATTTCGTTCTTCTTTTCCTTGTACTGCTCGTATCTGGAATCCTTTTTCTCCATTTCAGAAAATCGGAACAAGGCCCCCCCCCATTCGTCACTCGGACCATCCACCGGGGAATCCTCCACCGGACAGTGACGGCGACCGGACGACTCAAGGCGCTGAAAACCGTCCATGTCGGAACCCAGGTCAGCGGAATCATCACCCGGATCAACGTGGACTTCAATTCCCACGTCCGGACTGGGGAGGTCCTGGCGCAGATCGATCCCGCCATCTACCGGACCCAGGTTTCCCAGGCAGAGTCCAATCTCGCGAAGATGCAGACGAAGATCACCCTCGACCGGATCCAGATGACGCGCGACAAGGACCTGCTCCTGCACCACATCATCGCGCGCAGCACCTTCGACAGCGACCAGGCCCAGCTCATGATGGATCTCGCGACCAAAAAACAGCTTGCGGCGGCGCTGAAGCTAGTCAAGACCGATCTTGCCTACACCACGATCCGCGCCCCGATCGACGGGGTCGTGATCGCCCGCAAGGTGCAGATCGGACAGACGGTGACATCCGCCTTCAAGACCCCACGACTCTTCACCATCGCCCATGATCTTCGGGAGATGCGCCTCGACACCCGCGTCTCCGAGGCGGATATCGGCTCCGTTGCACCGGGACAGGCTGTCTCCTTTCGCGTCCCGGCCTATCCCGACAGAGTCTTTCGCGGCGCGGTCACCGTGGTGCGAGACCATCCACGGACGGTCTCCCATGTCGTGACCTATGATGTCCTTTCCACCGTCCCCAACCCCGACACGCTTCTGAAACCGGGGATGACCGCCATGGTCACCATCCATACGGGAGACATTCCCCGGGTCCTCCTGGTTCCGAACGGCGCCTTCGTCTACCGACCTCCTGAAAAATACCTCTCCGACCTCTCGTCGATCCGGAAGAAAAACCAGAATTTCATCTTTCTCCTGAAGGAATCCGGAAAGAAATGGAAGGTCGTTCCCGTTCCCGTAACAATAGGACCGACTGACGGCCTCGTATCGATGGTCAGCGGAAATCTTTCGGAGGGAGATCGGGTCATCGTTCGCGATCAGGAAGGACACACTCCCTCCCGGGGCCTTTTCCCGTGAGGGGCTGCGACACCAAAAAGCTCGAAGGGAGGTCTAGCTTTTCCCCTTGAAGGCCAGAATCTCCCGCTGTCGCAAGACCAGGTACTGAAGAAGGGATTCCCGCATTTCTCCTTCCAGCCCCGTCCATGCTCCCGTAATTGCGTAGCCGGCTTTAGAGGAAGGCCCCATCTCTTCCGGCCAGGACTCGCATCGGAGAACGGTCAGATCACAATCGATCTCCGAGACAGGCAAAGTCGGGAGTTCGAGGATAATCCCCCCCCTCACCCCCGGATCGGAAGGATCCTGAGCATAGAAGGTCAAGGCCTTCTCAGAAATGATGACGGGGACGACGCGGGGAAGACGAAGCGGCTCACCCCGGGAGAGGCGGTCGAGACTGTCGAGGATGCGCCCCATGCGGAGATCCAGAGACTGATAGAGCCCGACCCAGGGAATTTCGGAGTCAGGGAGAGTCGATGCCCGGGGAAAGGCGATCAGAGGGCGTCGACGCCGTGAAAATGGATGGTCGGCGGCACCGGATGAAACTCCTGGGAGGAAAAGCAGGGGAAGGCGATCATCGACCCTGAGCGGAGAATGGAACGAATCCTCTCCCCGTTTTTGTCCGTTCAACGGGAAGAGTTCCGAAAGAAAACGGCATCAAGCAAAAAAATCCACCTTCCGGGGAGTTTCGGAACGCGATCGCTCTTCCCTTCGGGCTTCCTGCTCCCGCATTCGGGAACGCTCTTCCTCCCCCCGGGAAGCCTCTTCCGACCGTCGCGCCGCGACGCGTTCAGAAGTCCGGTCCTGAGGCTCGGTCCGTCCTACCGGTTGATCAAGATTCGTGATGTTATTGACTCCAAAGGACATCTGAGGCTCCCAAAAGACGGTCCATTCATTTATTATGCGGTCTGGTTGAGTTTCATTCCCTGAAACATCATATAGGCTTCCCGTGCGGCCATCCGGCTCTCTTCATAGGCGCCGACCCGCACCCCCGAGGCACCGATCCCGTCAGGGAGAGGCGTTTCGGAAGGCGGAAGAGGCGCTCCCTGAAAGTGGTTCCCGACCTTTCTGGTTCCGTCATTCTGGTCGGTCTCGTGAACGACGATATCCGTGACGATGCTTCGTCCCATCGGCTGGGAATAGACAGAAACCTTTGCCGGAACGGAACCGACGGAGTCAATCCCCGCCAGAACCCGGGAAACGACCCCCATATCCGAAAAACTGTCCGGAGATCGAACGGAAACCGTTCGTGCCGGGGAGGCGACGGGCAGGGTCGGAGAAGCCGCACCGGATGGGTCGGACAGGCGCACGACACCTCTTCCTCTTTCCCCCACTCCCTGGACTTCCAACCTCTCGATACCCATCCCGGACTCTCCCGGAAAAGATCAATCATTTTTTCGACCCATAGATTACCACTCTTTTATATTACCACGATCAATCCGCAGGTCAAGAAACCCGAAAACCCGACCGATCCCTGCCATACACGACCAGGGACCAGGGAGATCTATCCGGTAAAGTCTGAGTCCTCGACTTGACGTCCTCCCCTCCGTGAACGAAGGGGATTCCTTCCTGCCAACTCCCCGGACTGAAAACGGGGATGGATCGGCGGGCCTGAAAGGTCAGGCCGCCGACTCGGAGGTTTTCGCCTCCGAACAGGCGCTACGGGCGTGC
>DAHWGX010000065.1 GCA_027335985.1 Nitrospirota bacterium
TCACGAGACCAGACTTGGATGAAATCGTCGTATTGCCCCCGACCGCGCCATTGGCTCCGTTTACGCCGTTGGTGCCGTTATTTCCGCAACCTCCGCCACCAGAACCCCCGGCACCCGATCCGGCAGACGCGGAAATGGTGAGCCGCGAAATCCAGGTCGGAGTAGCGAATACGTGTGTGCCCGGTCCAAAAGTGGCGCTCCCGGGGGCAGTCGGAGGTATAGCTGAGATTGAAGCCAACATGTTTTTTCTCCTTTGATCGATGTCCCCGGATTCCGTCCGGTGCGGTTTGGTCGAGAAGACCGGGGGTGTAGCCCCTACCCGTCTGCATCCGCATTAACCCCCAAGGCCGGTGACAAGCCGGTTGGATGCTTCCGCCTCTTGGCAAGGGGTCCGGAGGGCCACCCCGCCGCTCTTCTCGACCGGCGTCAGTCATTGGCGCTGGTTCAGCCATGAATAAGCAGCAAATGACAAACCGAGCAGGTAAATGACCTGGGAAATTTGACAGATCGTCATGGCTGCCCCCTTTCGGCAATCCGGATCGCCTCATCGATGGCGCCCCGGAGCTGGTGAAATTCCGGCGAGTCGAAAATAATCCGCGACTCCGAGAGGACCAGCCCCCGGGAAGTCTTGTTCCAGAATCCGAGAACCAGTGTCGTTTCTTCGCCGGAACCTTCGAGCACGGCAAGCAGCTTGCCATCCGGGAAGTCCGCTAATTCCGCCAGCGTTTTTCTCATTGTCATGGTCGTTCCCCTTTCCGGAACAATCCGAAAAATTCCCGTTTCGCCTGGTCGTCGGCTTCTTCACGAGGGAGGCCGCCATCGTGTTCGATAATCGCGCTTCGTTCGTCCAGGCTGGCAAGCCAGTCTTTGGAGAGCTCGACAACCTCCCCGGTTAATGGGTGATGTAGAACGAACGTTGCTTCCCGCATTTCGAGGACGGGAGCTTCCAGGCGTCCGAATAAGGGGCTGGTCCATGCCACGTTGCCGGAATGCCCCGGATTTTGCGTTTTAAGGCCCGTTTTCGATGCCTCGGGTAGGGTAGGGTGTCCGGGGGAGTGAGTGAGAGGTCGGGCGAGGCCTCGCTCTCCCAGCCGAAGAATTTTCCTGTGGTCGTCGACCTCAATCACCTCTCCCACTGTCAGAATCCGCCCGTTTTTTGTCTTAAAGGACTGCAAGACTTCGCATTTCATAGGTCTTCCTCCCACTCAAGAAGCCCTTCGGGTTTTGTTCCTACCTCTTCCCGGTTTGTTCCTACCTCGGGGTTGGAAGAATTGGCTACAGTGTTGGATGTTCCTACGTTCCTACCTAAATCATCAAAACTTTCGCGTGTAACCCCTATATCATCATATGTACCTATAGGGGGCATGGTTGGGTGTTCTACTATCCCTTTGTAATTTTCAGTAGGAACAGTAGGAACATTGGCTCTGGCATTGATTGTTCCAACGTTGTTCCAACCTGTTCCAACCTCTGACGTAGGAACATAAACCCAACCCAGGCCGGACGCCGTTCGGACTCGCTTCTTTTCCCAGTTCAAGCGCTTAAGAATGGCTCCTATCCTTGTCTGGTGCGCCCTGTCGTGCCGACCCGGTTCTATTTTCAGACATTCAAAAAGGATTGCGGAGGTCGTCGTCTCCCACCTCCCGAGTAGCCAGGGCGCGATTTGCTCCTCCCACGCGTCGGACTGATAGCGCGCCTCCTGCTCTTCCGCCGCCTCTTTATGGGGGATCTCCCACCAGGACTCTCCGTTTTTGAACCGATAAAAAGCTTCTGCGAACAATTGCTCCCGGTCGCGTTCGAGCCCGGCCATGTCGATCTGGCCGGCGCACCTGACGGGCCAGAAGCGCCGGTTTCCGGTCGGGTCCTGCAAGTAATCGTCGACGTTCGTTGTTCCGACAAAAATAAAATTTCGTGGGTACTTCCTGGAATCTCTACGATATGGAAGACGCACCGCGTCGATGCGGGTCGAAAGGCATGATTTGACGGTTTCGACCATCGATTTGCGCATACCGGCCAGTTCATCCAGTTCGACACACCAGTTGCCAAGACAGGTTGCCAGAAAATCCTTCGTACCAATGCGCTCGGTGTTTGTGACAAACCAGCTCTCACCGAAAAGAACACCCAGAGAGGCAGTCTTGAACAGCCCTTGCGGACCTTCAAGGACGACAAGGTTGTCGAATTTGACGCCCGGCTTGAGTACCCTCGCCACCGCCGCGACCATCAAGTTTTTTCCGACGGACCGAACGAAAGCTGTATCCTTCGCGCCGTAATAATCGATAAAGAGTCTGTCGATACGGGGGGTCCCGTCCCATTCCGGCAAGGACTCGAGCCATTCCCGCACAGGATGAATCTTGTTGAACAAAGCCTTGAGCTCCGTGACGCGCCCGATTAAATCAACTGGAATGGCGCCCGTTCCATAACGGCCTTCGATCTGGGAGGAAAGCTCCGTCAGTCGGGGGGTGTCCAGCACAGCGCCGTCCGATGTTTCGACGGTTTTTTTCATTTCATTGAATCGAAGAACGAGGAAGGAAAAATCCGGATCGTGGTCGAGAATGGCCCTGAGGTTCCAGGAATTAACCTTGAGGGCTCCTGTTGTTTCCGAATAAACCAGTTGCCCCTTCCAGTCTGGCTCCGGCTCTTCGGTCTTCTCGAAAAGTTCATTGAGCGTGCCGCCCTGGGCCAAAAAGTCGTCCACGCCCTGTTTTTCGCCGTCAGGCGTCGAATCAAGCCGGACGATCCTGGGGAAGGCTCCCTGTTTCTTCAGGAAGGCGGCCAGCTTCACCCGGGCTTCTCCGACTTTCCTGTTCGTTTCGGCGTCGGAATCGAAGCAGATCAGGACTTCCCGGTCGGTCCAGTCCACGGCCTCAAGGTCCTTCCGGGCCTGTTTTCCGGCCCAGTTCCAAACGCCGGTCAAACAAATGGCATATTTTCCGAGAGAGCGAAGGCTGTCGGCCTTTTTCGCACCCTCCGTGATCCAGACAGACTCGTCCCGGTCTTCGAGGAACGGTCCCGGGAAATCAATGCGTTGATCCAGGTCGACCGGACTCAGATATCGAAGTTTTCTCTTCTTCTGGGTCTTTGGATCGGTCGTCTCTGCCGGTGAATCGAATCGAACCTGGCAGGACACAATGTCACCGGAAATTCCCCGGATCGGAATGAAGAGTCCGGGGCCATGCTTTTCAGAAAAGCCAAGCCACTTGAGTTGGTCGGGCTTTTCGATTCGCCGGTATCCCCGCCTGGCGACGACCTCCGGTGTGATCGCGTGGTACTTGCAGAGAGTTTCGAGCCGGGCGCCGTCCAGCGAGGGAAGGGCCTCCGCAATTTTTTGAAGATTTTCCGGCGTCAGATCCGGGCCCTCTCGTCGCTTACCATCCGGGCAGACTTCCGGATCTAAAGAAATCGTGCTATCATTGAGTTGCTGGTCGTTTTGGCCGCTCTTCCCGGGGCGGCCTTCTTTTGCGCTCATAGGATCACCCGTTCCCTTCGTCCCTCGCTCGTAATGCGCTCCAGTTCCGCCGCCTCAATTCTAACGGCCTTCCCAACCTTCACAACAGAGATCCGGCGTTCCCAGATCCACCTTCGAAGAGTTTTCGGGCTCAAAGCCAATGCCAGCGCCGCCTCTTCGATCTTTAAAAGATTTTTCATCTTGGTCCCTTCCATTTGGTTATAATTGATGCTTGACTCATTGACACCCTCAGACTATTCTCTATTTATATTGGTTACTATAACTTCACAGAAATAATTTAACGTCGGGTTACAAATGAAGAAGCCGTCAAGACACAGAACAGCCATTGACGCCATTCTCTTCCTTATCAAGTCGCTTGAAGGGGAATCCGGCGAGTTCGCAAAGATCATTGATTGGGAGATCCGGTTTTTCGACCGCCTGACGAAAGAGGCCCGGGCCCGTGGGAGCGACGGGATCAGGAAGGTATTCCATGACGAAACTAAGCCCTATGCGATCGGAGGATGGGGCGTAACCGGGGGCGGCGAAGAACGCTGGCTGCGGTATTTTTGGGGCATCCTTTATCCGGAAGATTTCGTCTGGTCACCGCGCCCGGTCGGGGATGATGTCGGCGTCTTCTGGCATCTCATGGAAGGCCGGGCCATCGGGGAACGCGAAAAGGCCATCCTCTTCGGAATGCTCACCAGCGTGTCCGGCTTGGCCTACCTGTTCGACCTGGAAAAGGAGCGCTTCCGGAACCTGTTTGCAGATCGCCCGACATGGCCGGAAGGGATGAAGCACGATATGGAGATCCTGCTTGGCTCTCTCTCCTTTTGCGCCTCTCCTTCCTGCGGGACATTCTTCGTAGGCGAGCGCAAGGGGCAGAAATTCTGTTCGGACGCTTGCCGGAAAAAAGCACATGGTGTTCCATCAGCCTCCCGGAAAGACCCAAAAACGATCCGGATCTACTTCTACCGGAAGGTCGGGGAAGGCTATTCCCGTGAAACAGCGTGGGCCAGCACGCTCGAGAGGCACGGAAAGACACTTGAGGCATTGGGATTGAACGGCTCCAGACCGCCTGCTTCATGGGCGAAAAACAAGGAAGGATGACGCTATGGCACGCAAGGATGGGAAGGATCGCGGAATTGTGGAGAATCCCCCCGGATCGGGAACCTGGTGGGTTGATATGCGGCATGAGGGAAAGCGGATTCGTCGCAAGGTAGGGAGCAAGAGTTCCGCCAAGGCCGTCTATGAACGCCTGAAAACCGAATCCCGGGAGGGGCGTCTGGTTCCGAGAGCGAAGAAAAAGGTTTACCCCACGATCAGGGAGATTGTCACGGATCGGGTCGAGAGTTTTTCAGGACGGCAGAAGACCAACGAAAAACGTTACGCCGAATGGTGGATCGCTCAGATCGGAGGTATGCCTATCAATGAAGTGACTTCCGGCGACCTGCGGAAACGGATCACGCAGATGCAGGAATGCGAGGGATTGAGCGCACAGACCGTCAACCATTTTTTCGGACATCTGAGAGCGGCCTTCAATCAGGCTGTCCGGGACGCAAAGATCGACCGTTCTCCGATGGAAGGGGTTTCCCTTCTCCAGACTCCGCGCGGACGCCTGCGATTCCTGAGCGAGGGGGAAGAGCAACGCCTCAAGGAAGTCCTGCTTCCCGGTCATTTTCAGATCGTCCGGTTCGCCATCCTGACGGGCCTCCGAAGAGAGGAACAGTTTTCGCTCCGGTGGGAAAACATCGATATCCGGAACAGAGTCCTGACCATACCGAAGAGCAAACACGGAGGCACCCGCCATGTTCCGCTCTCCGGGGAGGCCATAGAGATCCTGAAAGCGATCCGTTCAGAGGCGCGAGTCACCAGTCCTTGGTGTTTTCCTTCCCTGAATCCGATAACGCATATCGACGCACAGAATTTCTACAGGCGGATCTATCAGCCTGCGCTCGACAAGGCCGGGATCAAAGGTATCGTCTGGCACACGCTCCGTCATACTTGCGCTTCCCGTCTTGTTATGGCCGGCGTGGACATCCGGACAGTTCAGGAGATTATGGGCCACAAGACACTTGCCATGACCATGCGATACTCCCATCTTTCGGGGGATCACCTAAACCAAGCAATCAATCGGATTTCAAACGGGGAAATTCCGGAAGCAACGGACACTAAAACGGACACCGAAGAAAAAACGGATTTTTGGAAAACCTCCGAGAATGGCTTGTAATCTTGGAGCGGGATACGGGATTCGAACCCGCGACTTTCAGCTTGGGAAGCTGACACTCTACCACTGAGTTAATCCCGCGTACATAGGAAGGAATGCGGAAAAAGAGTAACATATCGACTGCCGTATCGACAAGACGGCGGTCAGTCAGAAGACGGAGGAATCCACAGGGCTCCTCCTCCGACAAATCCGATGATTTCGAGGTTGTCGCCGTCAGACAGAAGTTTTTCCCCCCAGATCT
>DAHWGX010000067.1 GCA_027335985.1 Nitrospirota bacterium
CCCTGATTCCGAGATAAGACGCTAGTAAAATAAATAAACCCTCTTTTCTGTTGGATTTTCGGTGAGGTATAACCTTGCCTGCGAGGTGAAAACCACAACAGGTCAGGAGGGATTGGAGCTGTGCTAAACGGAGAGGGTCACAGAATCAAGCTGGAGAGGACGGAAGAATCCCTGACGGGCCAGGGAGGATTTCTGGCGCTTCTTGAATGTATTGACGGGATGCGAATCGGAGAGCGGGTAACAGCGCATCTGCCGGCTCCGGGGAGCAACCGGGGGTACGATCCGAGCGTGTTTGTACAGGCCTTGATGGTTCTTTTTGCGATGGGCGGCCGGAGGCTCTCGGATCTTCGGGACCTGGAGCGGGAAGAGGCCCAGTATTCCTATCTCAATGAGAAGGGATATATGCCGATGATGGCGGCGCTCTATGAGAACGGCCTGTTTATCGACGACGAATTCCGGGAAGGCAACGAATCGCCCCAGAACGGTCATGTGGAGGTCTGTCGGCGCTCGAAGGCTCTGGTCGCGCGCGCGGGGAAGCGGATCGTCCGCTTCCGGGCGGACAGCGCGGTGAAGCAGATCATCGACCGGATCTCCAAGTCGGCCTGGGTTCGGGTGAGCGACGATGTCGAGGTGGCGGAGACGGTCCATGCGCGGACCCGGGACCGGTCGACGCCGCTGTCCGGACGTCTGGTCAGCTACCGGTACTGGGTGGTGGCCAGCACTTCCCTTCCGACGTCACGGCCGCCCGCGTCCTGGAATAACACCAGCAGCGGGGAGAGTTCGAGAACTTCCTCAAGGGGCTCAAGAGCGATGGGAGCGTCGGATACATGCCGACCGGAGAGAGCTATGCCAACGCGGTCTGGTTCCGGATCGGCGTTCTGGTCTACAGCCTGACCCAGGGCTTCAAGCGGGATCTGCTCCCGGCCGTCTGCCAGAGCTGGCGTCTGACGACGCTCCGGTGGAAGCTCTTTGCCCTGCCGGGGAAACTCGTGCGTCATGCCCGGACCCTTGTCCTGAAGCTCGCGGTTCCGCAACGCGACCTGGACTTTCTCGCCGCCCTCCGGGCCCGGTGTCGTCTGTTGTTCCAAACGGGCTGAGACCGAAGGACATCGGAGAGCGGTCCAGGGCAAGACCGGCAAGGACGGGAGAAGTGCGATGGAAGCTTTTTCGGAACCCAGGGATAAGAAATGATTTATTGACAGTCAGTTAGGCCAGCCCCCCCTCACATCCTCTCCAGAGGGCGAAAGAGGGACCGCTCGTCGGCCCCGGCCTCCGATGATGTCGGGGGGAATGAGATACATTCGAGAGGAAAAAAGGGCCGGTTTCGAAAAAAATCCCCCCTTTTTCTCCTTGGGAACCCTTGAGAGAATTCCTATCGCGGAATTCGGGTGAAATGCCATGGATGCAATCCGAAGGAGGAATCTGTTAAAATCACGAGGACGGTTATATAGCGATGAAGGTCCTGAGTTCTCCTTACGGCCTTCATGTTTCCGTGGTGTATCGTTCCAAAGGGGCGAGATTGGCGAAAGGATCTTATGGAAAGTTTTGAGAAAGTCCGTGAAATTCTGCAGCAGCAAAAGAAAGAGATTATTTCCGGGGCGGAAAAGGTTCTTCAGTCAACGGTTGAAAAAGGAATACAGCTTTTCCCTGACCCGTCTGATCTGGCTTCGATCGAGGAGTCCCAAGGTTTTTCCTATCGACTGAAAGAGCGTGAAAAGAAGTTGCTCAGAAAGATCGACGAGGCGCTGGAAAGAATCGAATCCGGTTCTTTTGGTGTCTGCGAACGGTGCGGAGAAGAGATCGAGGAAAAACGCATGTTGGCCAGGCCGGTAACCACTTTCTGCATTTCCTGCAAGACCTTGCTTGAAGAAGAGGAACGAGCCGAAAAGATCAGAAGATGAGAGCCACGGTTCTCGTCCTGGGGGCCGGAAGCGGTCTGGGAAGGGCTCTTGTCCGATTTTTTCTTCTGCAAAGCATTTCGGTTGCCTTCGTGACTCATTCACAAGAAAGCATGGACTCCTTGAAGCATGAGTGCGCTTCCTTCAAATCGCTCGTTTCGTCGACCGCATCCTTTGACTACTGTGACAGGACTCTTTCCGAGGCATTTGTCAGACGACTCGCTTCGGGAGACAACAGGAATGACTTTCCAGATCTCGCCATATACAGCGCCGGGTATCTCTTCGGGCGCCAGTGCCTATTCGAGGCTCCCGACATTGAGTCGGACCGGGAGATCGATGTGAATTTTCGTGCCCCGCTCTTCTGGTCGAAGAGGCTTTCGCGCCATTTTGTCGAACGAGGAAGAGGGGGGCATCTGTTCATTTCTTCGGGTGTGGCGTCCAACCCCCGTCCCTCGTGGGGGGCTTATGGAATTGCCAAAGCCGGAGTGGAGGCACTTTCCTCCCAGCTCTCCCTGGATCTTCCCGATCCGCTTTTCAGTGTTTCGCTCAACCCGGGGGGCATGTCCACGAAGATTCGACAAATCGCCTATCCGGAAGAAAACCGGCAAACCCTCCCCTCTCCCGAAGAGACTGGGAGCAGGATAGGACGATTTTGCCTGGAGCTCATGAAAGGGCGGGGCAGGGCATATAACGGAAGCAGGCTGTATGTGGGAGACATCGGATGAGATCGGTCCTTCTTTCGGGGGGGAAAAATTTCGAATCGCTGATCCTGCATGACCATCCCGTCCCCGTTCCCTCAAGGGGCGAGGTCAGGGTCCGGATGCTGGCGCACACACTCAACCATATCGACCTTTGGGTGCTTTCCGGTTCACCGGCCTATTCGGTGAGTCTGCCTCATGCGATGGGATCCGAGGGGGTCGGAGTGGTCGATGCCATCGGTGAGGGAGTCGGCCCCGAGTTTTCTCTTGGAGTGGGCGATTCTGTCGCCCTGTCCCCAGGCCAGGGGTGTCTGGTGTGCGAGCTTTGCCGGAGCGGACTGGAATCCCTTTGTCCCTCTTACCGCGTTCTCGGAGGCCATCTCCCAGGAGTGTTTTCTGAGTATGTCTGTCTGCCGGCCTCCCGGCTTCTGCCGGTTCCCCCGTCCGTCGATCCGCTCCAGGCTTCTGCCGTGACCCTAGCGGGGGCGACGGCTCATCAGGGGCTTGTGGTAAGAGGGGGCGCTCGCCCCGGAGAACGTTGGCTGGTAGTGGGGGCGAGCGGAGGGGTCGGCCATCTGGCCTGTTTGCTGGCCAGCGTCCTCCGGCTAGATATTTTTGGTACCTACGGCCCGGAAAAGAAAAAGGAGATACTGACCCGATCCATGAATATTCCCCTGGTATCCCATGATGCCCCGGGGTGGCCGGAACAGGTGCTGAAGCTTTCAGGGAAGCTTTTTGACGGTGTTCTTGATACCGTTGGAGGAGCGACCATCCCGAAAATCCTCCCCCTCCTCCGCAAAGGGGGAAGAGCGGTCATTGTCGGAGAAACGACCGGTTCGCCGACCCAGTTCCCGACAAGAGATCTTTTCGGGCGTCAGCTGTCCCTTCACGGAGTTTATCTCGCACACCGGTCCGACATCTTGGCGATGCTTGAGTGGGTGGCTCGCGGGAATATCCGTCCCATCGTCAACGATGTTGGACCTCTCTCATCGATCCTCCCGCTTCAGGGTGCCTACCGTCGGATGTCGGAGCGCGATTTCGTCGGAAAGCTCGGCTTCACCTGGCAATAGAACCGTTCTTAAACCTGAACGAAGGAGGTCGCATGGGAAAGGCTGTCGGGAGTGGGGTTCCATGGTTGCTTGCAGTCAGTCTCCTGACACTCTTGTCCGGGTGTTCCTCCGCTTCTCTCTTCCATTCCTTCATGAGCAGATCGGAGGCATCTTCTCCCACCGACGCACGATTCCAAAAAGACTATTCCGAACTCAAGACGCTCCTTCGGGACAATCACTTCCGGAAGGCTCTGGTATGGGTACGGGATTGGGAGAAGACACGGACGCTTTCCGAAGACAACCAGCGTCTGCTTCGAAAGGACGAACGGACCATACGTCTCGTCGGAGCTGCCTACTACATGGGCGTTGCACGAGAGAGGCGCAAATCGGGCCGCCTCAAAGGAGCGCTTTCGGCTCTGGAAATGGCACGGACATTGACGCCGGAGGATCCGAACCTTCGTTCCGAAATCGAAAAGACAAGAGCCAGTGTTATCGTTTCAGGACAGGATGGACAGGATTGGGGGGAACTTCTGGGGAAGCTCCTGGCGTTAAAGGCAAAGGATCCAGGGGGAGGGTCCCTCGATCCCACGATCGGCTGGGCCTACGGGAAGTTGTCGGAAAGCGAATACATGGCGGGCCGTTATTCATTGGCCCTCGGCCATGCACGAAAGGCCTTGGACTATCTGAAGACCGATGCGCTTGCTCTCAGGGTCCGGGACCGTGTAGAAGAAATGGTCAGGACTCTTGTGGATCGCGCGGAGAGGGAATACAGGGCCCATCAGTATGCGATGTCCGTCCAGGATCTCGGAAAGGCTCTGGCGGTCGATCCAGAAAGTCGGCGTGCGCGCAAGGACTGGCAGATTCTCGCGGAGACGCCGGGAGCTCTCCATAATACGGAAACCAGAACTTTCAAGTGAAATGAGGATGTGTCGATGAAATTTGATTTCGTTAAGAGCCACGGTCTGGGGAACGATTACATTGTCATGGTGAAAGGGGAGGGGACCCCTCCTTTGACTATGGACAATATCCGTCTTCTTTGCGACAGGAACTACGGGGTGGGGTCGGACGGAATTCTTTTGCTCGAAAAAGACACGCCTCCTTTCGGTCTTCGAATTTTCAATCCCGACGGTTCGGAGGCCGAAAAAAGCGGGAACGGACTGCGTATCTTTTCGAAATTCCTTTTCGAATACGGCTATGCAAAAGAGAAGGAGTTTTTGATCGACACGGCCGGGGGGCGTGTCCGGTCAACGGTTCGGACCGACGATTCGAACCGGGTTGTCGCCGTTCTGGTGGAGATGGGCGCCTACACCTTCGATCCCGCTGCAGTGGGGATCAAGGACCGGAGTGCTCCCATGATCGAAGAGATCTTGCAGATTAAGGAAGATGTCTCGGTAAGGGGATCAGCCCTGTCGGTCGGGAATCCGCATTTTGTTTTTTTTGTAGATTCGATCGATGAACCCTTCATTCGGGAATACGGGACATTGATCGAGCATCATCCTCTTTTTCCCAAGCGGATCAATACGCAGATGGTGCGGGTTGTCGGTCCAAACGAGATCGAAATCAGGATCTGGGAGCGGGGAGCGGGATACACCCAGGCATCGGGGAGCAGTTCCTGTGCGGCCGCCTCTTGTGCTGTCTCCTTGGGAAAGGTCAAGAGTCCGGTGACGGTCCGCATGCCGGGGGGAGTCCTGCGCATCGAAGTGGGGGAAGATAAGGAGCTTCGCATGGAAGGGCCGGTCGAAGAGGTGATGACAGGATTTTTCTCAAGGGATTTTCTGGACAGGCTGACAAAGAAGAAGTGACCACCCCATGGGGGGCGTGCCAGTTATTGCTTTAAAAAATCCAGGTTTCTGAGATGGTAAAGGGTCATTCCGATGATTCCGATAAAGACGAGGGCCACAGGAAGAAGGATCCATAGTAGCGGAATTTTGATATCGTCATGCGCATCTTTCCGGTCTTCATCTTCCGGATCGAAGGGATTTGCCATTTGATCTCCTTGTCGGTTACTCTTCGGTCTGTTTTTTTTGCAATGGTTGGGACTCCCGGTCTCTGAAGACGCTTCTGATCAAATTCATAGGACCCTTTGGTGTCTCCGGGTAGGAAAGCCATCCGAAGGTGATCAGAGGCGACTGCTCCCTGTGCAGCCCCAGCAGGATGTCCCGGATCCGCTCTATGATGGTGTCTGCGTGTTGCGGATCCATTGCCGGAAGTATCAGCAGATATTCCCGGTGGGTTATATGAGCGATTTCGTCGTAAAATCTCAGAATGCTCCTGGCCTTGATCATGAGCGACTTGTGATTTGGAATATCGGTTCTGATTCCGATCAATCCAAAGCCTGTTCCAGTTATGCGGTGTTCCTCGATCAGGGCTTCCAGAAGAAGCAGCGCATCCCGACGGTCAAGGAATCCTGATTCGGGTTCTCTCGCGGCGGGGATCAGATCTCCCAGGTTCTTGCGTATATCGAACAACTTTTTCGAGAGAGCCTGCGCCCTTGGTTGAAAGGAACTGAGTCCGGGAAGTTCCCTTTTTTTTGATTCGGGTCGAAAGAGCCGGACCTTTCCAAAAAATGCGCGATTGTAAAGAAGGGGAAAATCAGCCCAGTATCCTTCCCCCGGATTCTTGGCGAAAAGAATGCGCCTGAAGGGGAGAATGGCGCTGGACTCTTCTGCGGAAAGGGATTCGGCAATCCGTTTCTTTCGTTCGTCCGGATTGTTCCTTATTCGCCAGAATTCGGCGGAGGGTGACCATGAGGAGGTCTTTGCAAGATAGATCTGGGCCATTTCCGCGTTTGAGTCGACCGCCAGTTCATCCAGGAAAAAATGGTCGATCAGGAGCTCGTCGCTGACACATCGGAGGATCGTTCTTGAAGGAGTCCGGAGGCGCCGCCCCAGGAGGAGCATGGCTTCCCTGTCGCTTTCATCCATCGTATGCGAAATTCTCTCGAGAAAGAACGGATCCCCGGAACTCTCCTTTTCCGTAGGAACTTTGAGGATGAACCGTGTTTTTCCTGATCCTGGATCGGGGAGGCTGATGAACGAAGGGTTGGGAGAGGTGGCGGAAATCCAATCCCAAAAGTGTCCCTTCGTTTCTCCGGAAAGGGACTGGGCAATCTGGTTTGCATAGTCCGCGAGTGAAAATCTGGGGAATCCGGTTCTTACGAGGTTCCATCGGTTCAGGAAAAGGGAATTGGCAATAATGATCTGCGTTCTGGAAAGAAAAAGGGAAAACAATAGATCCGACCCGGAAAGAAGTGTGTCGATTTCCAGGAGCGCCCGATCATTTTTGAAAAGCGAGGGCCTGATCAGTAGATTCATCGTGTCCGGCCAACCCCCTGAAAATAAATGAATCCTCAGACCTCTGTTTTCTTGACTGGATGGCTGCTCTAATTTAGCACGAGGAACCCCATTGATGGAAACCGACAGGAAGGTGTATGATCGCCAAAATCGGTTTTTCTCAGAGGCCTATAAATCCGGAAAAATCGGTTGGCCAAGAGAAGGTCCAACGAAGCTGGTCGACCAGATCCTCGACGCTTACAAAGGATCTGACACCGGGATGGTACTGGAAATCGGGTCTGGAGAGGGACGGAATCTCGCCCCTTTTCAGGAACAAGGATGGACTGTGGTTGCCATGGATTTCTTGCGAGATCCGCTTCGGGTGGCGAGCCGTAATCTTTCCATCGGAGGGGGAGGTCGAGCCTGTTTTGTTCAAGGCGATCTTTTTCGTTTGCCTTTTCATCCGGCAAGCTTTGATGTCGTCTTCGACTTCGGGGTCTACCATCATCTGCGACGTCCCGAAAGAAAAAAGTATCCTTTGTGGATTGCACGGTTGCTGAAGCCTGGAGGATTGGCCGGTTTAGGGGTTTTTTCAGACCTTTTTCGTCACTTTCCGGAAGAAGCCAGACGTCGGAATTTCGTCACCCACCGTGGACATCATGACGTCTTCTTCAAGGAAAGGGATCTTCCTTCTCTTCTGGGAAGGGGATTCTCTCTGTTGTCCACAGGGGAGGAGCGTCCCGGGGCACTCGATCATTACCGGCTGGCGGTCTATCGAAAGAACCGTGAAGAGCCTTAACCAGAATCAGCCTTTGAAAGGGGATACAGATGGAACACCGCCCTATCGCCTTCGCCTATGAAATCGGAGAAACCGTTCTGGTCACAATCACGAACCAGATTGGCCTTGTGGAAAGCCGCACGAGGGGATATTGGAAGGCCAACGAATATGATGTGATCATCCCTCCGGAAAACGCCCGCATGCGGGTTCGTGAGGAAAATCTGTCCCATGTGCCCCACGAATACGTGTTGACACGCCTCCCAACGATGGCGGGGTTGTCCTCGCCACCCAAATTTCTGAATGTTCCAGGAGATGCCAGAACATCAGGTTCCACTCCCCCTTCCCACTGATGCCCTTATTCTTCTGAGACCCTGCCCTTCGTTTTTTTAATAAAAAGGGGACCTTATGAAAGGTCCCCTTTTTTTATCTGTGGTAGGGCCGTCACCTTGGACAAAGCAAGAACAACAGGCTGCCGTCGGAGGTATCAGTAACGAGGAAGGGAATGGTCGGCATGAAGGGCATAGGCATCAATCCCTCCATGAAGGTTCTTGACCTTTTCGAATCCCATTTTCTTGAGAAATTGACAGGCCTGCAGGCTGCGGACTCCATGGTGGCAATAGACGACAACATCTTTTTCCCGGTCGATCTGTGAAAGCTTCTGGGGAAGCTGGGCGAGGGGGATGTGAATGGCGTTCTCGATCCTGACCCGGGAATGTTCCCAGTTCTCCCTGACATCCAGGATGAGAAGATCATCCCCATTGTCGATCCGTTCCTTCAAGTCTGAGGGGTGAAGCTGCAAATCCTTATTCCCTGAGAAAAAACCAAACATTTCTCTAAAACCTCCTGAGAGATGGGCAGGGGAAAAGATTTCTCCCCCGCCATCTCGCCTCTTTATTTCGAAATCGAAAGATCATTCTCAAGATTCAGGTCGGCGGTGTCGAGCGTGAAAAGAATTCCATGTGCGGCCCGTCCTGCCCCGATGACGGCATTGATGTCGCCACTCTTCGAAAAGACGGGTATCGACCCTTTTTCTGTCTCAACTGTAAATTTTACCGCTTCTCCCTCGATGGAAACAACTTTTGAAGAGTTCCGATATCCGGAATGAATGCCATCGCAGAGCATTTCAAATGGCGGGGAAAGCATGATTGGCCGGATCTGGACATGTTGGGCCTATCGGTTTCCATGCGGTGTGGTCGATGACGGAGAGCTAATATTGACGTCCTCCCCGCCTCGAAAGCTTGTACTCCAGGAGGGAGAGGAACATTCCCCATCCCCGGGACAGGATGGAGCGGTTCAGGCCGGACTTCTGCCGGACGTTGCCTCCTGGGTTCTCCCGGGTGCCACGGGCGCTTCCGGTCATGTTCCGGATCTTCAGATCCTCGACAATCACGACGGCTTGGGTTTCGCCGATCGAAGTCGAGGCCTTGTGGAGAAAATCCAGACGCATGTTCGCGACCCGTTCGTGG
>DAHWGX010000080.1 GCA_027335985.1 Nitrospirota bacterium
GTCGTCGACGAGGACGGGCTGGAGGGGGGAGAGTTCCCGGTGGATCGACTGGAGCCAGGAGACATCGGCTTCCGTGAAACCGAGGAATTCCCGGCGCCGGCGCAGGTCATCCCCGTCGATTCCGAGTTCCCTGATCATCTCCGGAACGGGATCCTCGGTCAGGGACACGGGACCGTCAGCCTCCGTCCGGGCTTGCTTGCTTGCTTGCTTGCTTGCGCAAAAACCTTTCCAAAGGTTCCTCCACAAAGTGGCAAGTGATGAGCGCCCCGGTCCTACGGACTCACCCGGTTGCACTCCGGGGGCTTTCCGTATGTCGCAAGAAACGCTCGGTAAATGTCACGTTCTGTTTTTCGCCAATCCTCCTCGACCATGCGGTAGCGGACCCTCGCTCCCTCCTCGATTCTCTTTCGGAGCAGCGTGTTTCCGTGGGTCGCATACAGGTGATAGGTCAATCGTTTTCTGAGATTCCCCGCCGATCCGATATAAATGGCCCCTTCGGGAGCCCCGGGAAGAAACGACCGGATTTCGTAGACTCCGGCTTTACCGGGAACCAGTTCCCGAACCGTTCTGGAGGTCAGGACCAGCGGTGGAGAAAAATCCTCCGTCGCCTCATGATAGGTTCTTTTTTCTGCCCGGTCAGTCCTGGCAGGGATTCCCAGGGTCCTCCGGATGTGGGCCACGGTCCGGCGGGAAATCCGGACCCCGAGCTCTTCGAGCTGCCGGACCACCTCATCGTCAGAAAAGGGTTCCTTGGTGACCCCTTTCAGAATCAATGACTTTTCACTTTTTATCACGGCATTCACGAAATGGCAACAAATTGTCCGAAAATTTGGACACAAATCGGAAAGCGCCCGGACGTTTCCTTCTGGGAAAATCAGGGGAAAATCCCGGAGAATACGGGAGATGCGGCTTGAATCGATCCCGTCGGTAAACCAGGGATTGAAGGGGAGTTTCTCGGCGATCCGGACATGGGACAAGGGACGGAGCCGGAGAGGATCCCCGGAATCAAGATAGACAGCCTGGGCCCGGAGCACGTACCGGACGACATGGTGCGTGAGGCGATTTCGGCTGTTGACCAGGCGGAGTTGGCGGACGATCCTTCCGAGATTCCCCCGGATCCCCTCTTCCGCCAGCATACGGTCGATCGCCGCGTCGTCCATCCGGTACTCGCGAACGAAGCTTGGACTGTGCCAGAGAACCTCCGGGAGGCCGTCTTCCATGACGATCTCGCCATAAGTCCGGGGTCCCGGAGGGGGAGACGGGGAGAGGCGAGAACCTTCGAGTACATCCGGGGAGAGGATTCCGGAAAGACGGAGGATTTCCGGGTCGGCATCGAGGGCTTTGACAAAGGAATCGAAGCGACGGAGGGAAAGCTCGAGAAAGCGCGAAAGGAGAATCTTTCCGAACCGGACCGGATCAAGATTTTTCCCGGACTGAGCCTTCACAAAGGATCCATCTGGGACATACAGATTTGCATGGTTCGAACCTATGCGGATTTTTCCTGGTCCGGCTCCTCTTCCCGGTTGATCCGGCAGAGGTCCTCGATCCGCCTGGCGATCTTCTGGAGGGGGTTCCGTAAAATCTCCACGGTTGAAATCACATATCCTTCAGTGACGTCTCCGGATTTGTGGTTCAGGAGCTTTTTCAGAAGATAGGCCGGAACGCCCATTTCCGCGGCGATCGTGGCGAACGTCCTCCGGAGGTCGTGAATCGTGAATTCGACCCCGGACTCCTTCACGACTCGAAGACGGACATCATCGATATCTCGAACATGATCCCTCCCCCCTTTTCCGGGAAAAACATGGACCGCCTCCCCCGACTCCTTCTTCCTGACCTTTAAAAGGCGGAGCAGAGGATCCGAAACCGGCAAGGTGTGGTCTCTGTGGTTTTTTGTGTTTCTAGCGGTCAGGGTTCGTGACCGGAGATCGATATCGGTCCATTTGAGGGACATGATTTCGGTTTTACGGAGGCCGGTAAAGAGGGCGACCAGAAAGATGTCCCTTGCCGTGCGTTCTGCCCGGGAACCGTTCAGCGAGGCGACGGCCTTGTACCATTTCACGAGGTCCGATTTCTTTACGATGCGGGTTTTCCTGACCGGAGAAACCGCAATGCCGGCAATACGCAGGATTTTTCCGACATTTCTCTCGGGAATCCTGAACCGGGCGACCGCATAAGAATAAACGGCCTTTAAAACACGAATCGCAAGGGCGGCCTGCGCGGATCCGGACAGGTCCCGGGTCTCCGCGAACTTCTTCAGGATTTCGTCGTCCGAGAGAGAGGGCAGTTCCCTTTCCAGCCAGTCGGCGCAATACTTCAGCACGACCCGATCATAGCCTTTCCTCGTCGAGGGCCGAAGGGAGCGAAGTTTGACATAGCTTTCGTAGCACTCTCCCAGGGTGACGGAAGGGACAGCCTTGCCTTGCAGGGGGCACGAGGAGGAACAATCGATCCGGATGGTGACGGAATGCTCCGAAGGAGGAACGACGACAATGACTGGAGTCTGCATGGACTCTTATCGGAGCGTTTTGGAAAACAGACAAGCAATGTATTCAGGCTCAACGACGACGAACATTCAATTCGCCGGCATAGAAGGGGGATTCGCCGTTTACTGGACTGGGTTGTCGGTCAGTGGAACCCACCTTTGTTTTTTGTACGGATCCTCAGCCCCTAATAGTACATTTACGGAAGGGGCCAGGCTCGGAGAGGTTTTTCCTTCGGGAATCGGATGGGCCTGGACAAATGCCGGGTGGATTCAGCCAATGTGTTAAAGGACAACCCCTGTGGATGCTGTTATCCGAGGAAGTGTGGTCTCCCCCCTGTTACCACTCACTTGTTATATCGGCAAAAACAAGAAACCCGGTCCAAAACCAGTCGCACCCTCCGCAATTGTTGTTATAGGCCTGATTTTGAAGAATCTCTGCGTAGCCATTCACTATAAGCCCTGTCCACTCGAAGCTTGCGGAATTACCATTACCAAATGGCCAGACTTGTTGCCCTAACGGGAGGCAGGTAGCAAGGGGATAACTTCCCTCGGTAGATGATCCTTCGGTCGGCGGATCGCCAATAATGACGCAAACACCATGGCTGCCTGAAATATTGACCACTCCCGAATAGATTGCTTGTCCATTCGTGTTGATCTGGCCCGTCGACAGATTCTGGGTGCTGACCGTCCCGTTGGGACTCGTCAGGTTGTAGGTCTGGACGTTATTGGCGTTGCCGACGGTATTTCCGTCCATGTTCACGGTCCCATTGGGG
>DAHWGX010000075.1 GCA_027335985.1 Nitrospirota bacterium
GCGAACCACGCCGAGTCGCTGACCTCGAAATCCTCCGGAGGCTTTGGCGTTGCATTCTTGAAGGTTTTGAAACCTCTATTGAGATCCTTCGTTGTGCTGACATCCACATGCTTGTCGAAGGCGCATCCCGAAAGAAGGACCTCAACCGCCAGAAGGATCCCCAGAATCCCTGTTCCCGATTTACCGCTGTGCATTTTTTGCCCCCCAATCGATTCTCAAGGTTTCCATGCCTGCCCGGACGGTCGCCCGGTATTGCCCGAATGACATTCGTTCTCCGGAATCTCCCGGGGTCTCCGTACGACAGGAGAACCAGCCCGGCGAGCTTTCTTCCAGGGAGAAAACCGGCACAATATGGGGGCCGGACCGCATGAAGAATCCCCTCACAGCCAAAACTCTGTCGCCTTCTCTCCACCTGGCGGCCATGAACGCATGCCGGGTCTTGACCGGGAACGTCCTCAAAAGATAAGGAGCAGTCCGGTCGACCCGGGTCAATCTGACGGAAACCCGAACTTCTCGACCACGGGAGAGACTTCGAACGTAATTTCTGATCTCCCGGGACCGACCCTCGGAGGTCCAGACCCCAAAGGCCATTCCGGAAGGAAGGACCGCCTCTTGGATTCGACCCTCCGCTCCCGCCAGAGATCGAATAGTCCGGGACACGACCCGGAGGCTCGGGACGGGAACGGGAGTCCGGCACAAGATGCCTCCGGCGGCAAAGGGAAGAGATTCGAAGGTTTGAGGGGACACGTCCGACAGACCCGAATCCCTTTCCGGAACGCACCCGGAAAAAAGGACAGGGAGCGCCAGCAATACAGGGAGGAATCGTCTCATCGCCCATCCTCGACCAGCAGCACATGGTTCGAAAGATACGCATGAACTTTCAGCCATCCGCCGGATCCGGCGTTGAAAACCTTGATGCTGCGGCGGATCGCCCCAAGAAAGCTTCTTCCGGCCACGTAACGGGCCTTGACCGGAAAGCTGTACTCCGAATGCCAGAGGACCTTCCATCCGGAGGCCTTCCCCCAGGATTCGAAATTCTCTTTCAGGCCCCGGTCCGGAGAAAGCACGTAAGTCATCGTCGGGTGGTTCTCTGTGTTCACCGGGGAGGGACCCTTTCCTTTAGTTTTAGGGGTCTCCTGGGGGACGGAGCAGTTGTCCGATACCGGATCTCCGCAAAAATACGCATGGGCCGGGGATTCCGAGAATCCGATCCATAGGGTTGCCGTCACCACGGCAAACACGAAGGTTTTATTCATTAAACAGTCCTCCAAGAAGTTTTTTTGGATCTTCGGAACCCAATTCTCCAGGGGATTCCAGTCGTCTTCTCGCATCGTCTTCCCGTAAGGCAACGGCATTTCCGGAAATGAGGCCATGCCCGGCAAGAACCGTTTTCCGAATCCACCCGGCTCGATCGTCTCCTATCCAGCGGGATTTATACTCGTCAAGAAAGGCTTGATAATCCGGATCGTCTACAAGAATTTCTATTTGCACGGAGATTTTCTGCCCAGGAGACGTCGGGCGAGCGGATTCCACAGGCCGCCCGATCAAAAATCCGATAAGGAGGCAACGTCTCAGGTGATCCTGCCTGACTGCCCTGCGGCGGGAGGAATATGATTCCCAAAAGCGTTTGTCCATTTCTATTCCCAAATGACACCGAAGCCGGATCCGAATTCGTTTCGCTCTCCCGGTGGGTGTGGCCGGCCGCCCCATCAGCCATTCCCTCCGGAAAGAGACACGGCTTTCAGAAGACCACGGGCATTGGCGAACTCCGGCTGATCCAGAATAATCGCATTGGGAAATTTCTCCGGGAGATTTTTGAATACAAGGCTCCCACCCCCGACGAAGAGGATCGCCTCAAGACTCGATATTTCCTTTTCAAAAACAGCCCGAATCTCGTTTTCGATCTCGGACTCGATCTCCCGGATCGCCTCCCGACATTCTTCCTGGACGGAAATTTCCTTTCCCCAAATCCCAGTCCTCCCTTTGATCAAAGCTCTGTCCAGGTCCTCGGACAAAACGTCATACACCTTATGGGTGCTCATGATGCGGCGTTTCAGAACCTTATGGACATCGAGAACTCCGATATCGCGGGTCGCAAGATGATCGTGGTCCGTTTGAAAACCGGGGAGAATCACGGAAATATCCGTCGTCTGGCCACCGATATCGACAACGCCGATCCGGGCCTTTTGAGTCCGAATCGTTTGGCCGCAGACGAGCCAGTCGACAACCGCAGTCAGGCCCTGGGCAAAGACCTTGTGCGATCCGATCCGGGCCGTCTCTCCTCCGTCGAGCCTTCTGACCGGCTTGGCGAAGGACTCGATCTTCCGGGCAATTCTGTCATCGTCCTTCTTTTTCATGTTTTTTCCATCCGTGAAGTACCGCTCCAGGGGGAGCCCCGATCCGATACGGACGGATTTTCCCGCAAAACCGGCCTCGATCAGGGCATGAGAGGAAAGAACCCGGGAAAGCGACGACAGGTTGTAATCCGGGAACCGCGTGGTAGCTCCTTCGATACCGGGAGCAACCGTGAAATACTCGCCTTCCGTTTCATAGCCTCCGATCATTCCTCCCCCGTCGAGCGCTCCGATCCCGTATGATCCCTTGCGGGCCCGGGAGGGGATCGAAAGGGTCCGGATCTCTCCGCTTTGGTCATACCATGCCACCTTGACGGCGGCATATCCGTCGTCGAGTCCCACGTTGATAATCGGTTCTTCTACTGCGGACATAGACTCCTCCTCTTCAATTTCAATATTCCCGGTAAAACCGGTACACGGGCTTCATCGGATTCTCCGGCCAGACGACCGGGCCGGAGATTGCCCGAAGAAGAACCCGCCAGGCGACCGGCAACGTCAGACCGAAGCGTTCCAGAACTCCAAAAAACGCTACTCCAAGAAGCGCAACCCCTAGCGTCCAGAGCCGCATGTGAAAAAAGAAGATCAGGAGCGCGACTCCCGCCCGGGCGTCGACCGGTCCGAGACGGGGGATTCCGGAGGCCCACCGCCACATCAGGCCCCTCCTTCGATCGCCAGAAAGGATTCTTCCGAGATCAGTCCCGCTTTCCAGGCACGCCGGGCATCCTGTGAAGCTCTTTGTCCTTTTTTCTCGAGAATGTCCCCAATCACAAATGGCCAGTTTGACCAGGGCGAGTCCATCAAGGTCCTTTTGATGTCCCGGTCGAACACGAGCCATTCCCGGACGGGCACCCGCCCGGAACCGTCGGCTTTCCGGACAAGCCGTTGATGGACCAGAACCCTCATGGCCGCAAGGATCTTTGAAGCGACGGCATCCCGCTCGGCACCGGGGAAGGCTTCCGCCATGCGGCCGATGGTTTCTCCCACTCCGTTGGTGTGGACCGTCGTATAGGCGGCGTGACCGGTTTGACAGGCCAATACCGTGTTGGCGATCGTCTCCGCATCCCGGGATTCGCCGACCAGAATGACATCGGGCTTTTGCCGGAGCATCTCCTCGACGGCATTCCCGAACGAGGGATGATGGGTGGGGACTTCGCTCTGGACGATGATTCCCGTGTCCCGTGTTTCCACCTTGTCGTAGACGAATTCAATGGGCGCCTCGGCGGTGGCGATATGGCACCCGCCCCGTTCGAGCTTTTCCCGAAGGATGGCGGCAAGAGCTGTGGATTTTCCGGATCCCGTGGCGCCGGCTACGCCGACCAGCCCGTCCAGGGGAAAAAGCGCGGCCACGAGCTCCGGAGGCAACCCCATCGATTCGAGCGTCGGAGGCGTATCGGGGATGCTTCGGAGAACGATCTTCAGATCCCGGGGCCCGGACCGCCGGGTTCCCGTTGCGTTGACCCGGAATCTCAATCGGGAGTCCCGGTTCCCCAATGACACTTCGTAGGCGATATTTCGAGCCGCCCCCGAAGCCACCATCGAAGATGCGTTCGCCATGTCGATGGCGTTCAGGATGTCCGCGAGCTCGTGGGTCTTGACCGCTCTCGTTCCGACCGTCTCCCATCGTCCCCGGAAATAGGCCCGAACGGGAGATTCGGAAACCAGAAGAATGTCCGAGGCCCCGACCGATACGAGGGTCCTGAGCAGGGCATCGAGACTCTCCCGGTCGTGCCGGACCGGATCGCGGAGCTCTGGAAGAGAAAGGCTCACTTTTCCTCCTCCTTTACTTCAAGCGGTTTCCAGTGATCCGTCGCCGTAAACCGGGCCGGTTTCGTGATTCGGAGGACCGTGTCCCCTATTTCAAGAACTTCGCCCGTCCGGAGCGTGGCGGCCTGAGATCGTGCCCAGGTGGGCCGTTCGATCTGTCCTGAAAGCGCCAGTTCGTAAAAACGGATTCTTCCCTCGATCGCCCGAACAAGTCGTCGCATTCCGATCCGGAATGCCTGATCGGAGAGCCTCTCTCCGGTCTTCCATCCCCGGGCCGTCCATTTTTTCCAAAGCTTCCTCTCCTCCGCGTTCTTGGGAAGGAGAAGAGAGTTGACCTTCTTGGGGCTCCCGGGAGAAAGAATCAGATAATCCCGGAAGGTGGGAGGAATGGAAATGACCCGGGCGGGCTCATGAATACGGTAGGACACAAGGGTCGAATCCGAGGAGGTCGCGGTTTCGAGCTTGAATGCCCGCTTCCCGACATCCACCGAAGGCAAAAGCACATGCTCGTCTGAGGACAGAAACGGCCGGAACGTGAACACCCGGTCGAGGAGGGGGGATTCCTTCCGCAGCCATCGATTCCGAATCCGGGTCTTCCTGGCATACCCCGTCTGGGCGCCCCACGATAACGCCGCTTTTTTCTGCGCGGTCTGACGAAGCGCCCGTTTCCGAATTTTATCGTCCGGCTTTGCCGGATTTTCGGCTTGTCCAAGGGTCGGTAGCGTCTGGCGGGAATTCGCCCCGGAAGACATTCCGGAGGAAAATGCGATTTCTGGCAGAAGAAAAAGAGTCATCGCAAGGGTCGACAGAACAATCTTATTTTTCACCGGACCGCCTTTCTTGTGTTTTGTCCGGTCGGGAATGAAGAGGGGGCGGATAGACCAGGTCGATCTCTCGACCTTCGGGGCGAAGGACAATCCAGGCGGCAGGTGTGATCTGCACGCCGGCATCCCGAAGGATGTCGTAAAGAGGTTCTTTTTTGGACCTGATTTCGATCATGGGTGCGGAATCCGGTCTCTTCCCTATGACCTTCATTTCCCATCGGACGATTTTTCCAAGATGCCGAAGAAAGGGTTCCACCGGCCCGACATATTTGAGGGTAAGCCGTCGCCCCATCGTTCCCGTTTTCTGCACCCGGGAGATTCCGAGAGCGGACGGCGGAAGATGGCTCTGGAACGCCAGGAGCCGATCCCAGTCCCGGGAGATGCGAAGGGCCGCTTTTGACAAGATGTCCGGTGCTGTATCGTCCTGCAGGATTGTTTTGTCCTTTTCATTGAAAGAGACAGACGATGAGGCGCAACCGGCCAAAACAGAAAATCCAATCGATAAAAACAGGGGCACAAGGACAAAGCAATGTCGTCTTGCCCTGTCCTTTTGTCCAGTCCGCCATTTTTTTGTTCCGTGCATCATATATATGGTCCACCCCGCCACCCCACTGCCTCGCTTGAATGTGTTGCTAGAATCATATAAACATTTTACATGGTATTAGTCAATACTATCTATTTATTTTTAGAAAGAAGGAAAAAATGTCCATCCCGGCGTACGAACCCTTTAACGAATTTATTAGGGGAACCCGTCTGCTCTGGCAACCCGTCGTCGATCTCGAAAATGGACGAACCGTCGGGGCGGAAGCCCTCCTCCGTCCCCCGGCCGGAATCCCGTCCAAGATGTTGATCGAGATCGACAGAAGGAAGGCATGGGAGGATTTCACCCGATGGGAGATGGAGCGTGTCGTTTCCGATCTTTTGGATCTTCCTCCCCGGGACCAGACCTTTCTGGCGTTCTTTAATCTTTCGCCCCGGCAATGCGTTTCTTCATTTCTTTTCCCATGGCTGTCGCGATTCCCCTCCGGAGTTGTACCAGTTATTGAAGTTCTGGAGGAATTTCTTGAACCGGATCAGGAATCAGTTCTTGTCGAGGCCAAGCGCCAGGGATTCCGGATCGCGATCGACGATTTCGGAACGGGCCATTCGAATATCTCCCGCCTCCTAGACCTTTCGGTCGACTTCGTGAAAATCGACCGAAAGCTCGTTCAGGCGACGGGGAAGCCTGCCAGGGATCTTGTCGAAGGCGTCGTAAGAGCGATCGGAAGGACTGATATCAGTATTCTGGGGGAAGGCATCGAAACCGAATCTCATGCCCGTTTTGCCGGAAAGATCGGATGTGCTTCGGGCCAAGGCTGGTTTTACGGGAGACCGGGTCCGATCGGAGAACTGTCAGGCGGGCGACGGACCAATTGAAAAAAAACGGATTTTCCGGTACCTTTACAGAAATCTAAATGGTATTTCATACTACCAATCAGGAGAAGAACGTCTTGGCATCCTCATCGGAACAATCAAGACTCGCCCGGATTCTCATCACCCTTTCCGACAGATCGAACATTCATTGGGCCAGCGCTTGCGGGTTCGAGCCCGCGAACCTTTCGAACTGGCTCCGTGGCCGGGAAATCTCTCTCTCCGAGAGAAACATCTCCCTGCTTCTTTCCGCCCTGTCGCTCGACCCCGAGCGACTTACGCTCGATCCCGCCCGAATCCATCTCTGGTTTGTGGCAATCCACGAACCGGAAACCCTGAAAGAAGCCGCCGAGGCGTTTTTCGAATCGGAGGTCGCGATGGCCACGGTTTCTCCGGATCCGGAGGGGCCGGCGACGCTCTCGCAAGGGCCACAGTTGGCACTTCTCCGGTCCGGGAATCTCCGGATCATTCTGGCGAGAAAGTTTTTCACCACAAAAATGTCCGACAACCATGTCCCGAAGAAACCCGGGACACCGTGGATCCGTCCCTCCCTGATTCCGGGGGCCAGATGGAAAGCGGAAGGCATTCCTCCTGACGAGGATGCCCCTCCTATTTTCCTTCCTGGAACGACCATGATGGATATCACGAATGGGCACATCAGCCTCGAGATGTTCGACAAAATTTTTGACCAGGCAACGCCGGGCAACTGGAAAGATGTCGAGGCGCTGGCCAAGACATCCGGACTGACGGCCCGGGAGGTTCTGGACATGATCCGGAACCGGAGTTCTCGCTAGTCTCTCAGGTATTTCTCTTTTTCCTCAGAAAATCCTCTCCCCTACTCTGCTTGCCGCCTTCCGCTCGCGACACCGGGACTCTTGGGGTTCCCCTGCGCATCGCTGGTCCTCCGGACCCGGCGCCGTCGCTCCGAACGGGCCGAAATCCCCGCTATTGATTGGAGAGAATACTGATCAGTTTATTTCATTGATGATAAACTTCTATTTTTTTCAGATTGATTCTTCTCGCCCAATCGAAAAAGCCTTCGCCAATTTAAGTCTGTCTTCCACGAATATAAAATTGATTAACTTTAATTTATCAATAAATAATACCAATACTATTGATTAAATCAAAAAAAAATATGATGATAAAATGTAAATCTGTGATTCTTTAAGAATCAGTCAGGGGGAAAGTTAGACATCAGAATTTCCCCCCTCCTTTTCTCCACACACTTTCCGAACCCACTTTAGTTTGGGTTTTGCATTCAAAAACCTCGCATTAAGGAGAGGGGGAGAAGGCTTACAGCCTATCAAAAATTAGCAATGGCATATGCAACCTGACCGCGGATGCACTTGCCTCTCCGATGGAAAGGAGGAGTTATTTGAAGATTCAGTACGCCTCGGATCTCTACCTCGATCATGGGCACCGGACTTTGCCTCCCGGACATATTCAGGGGGATGTGTTGGTGCTGGCGGGTAATCTCCAGGAAAAGATTCCGTTTCGAAGAGATTATCTGACCATTCTGGCGCAGACGAAAGTGCCGGTTTTGTTCGTTCCCGGCGATCGGGAAGCCATGGCGCTTCCCTCGGACAACTCTCTGGGAGCGATGAGGGCCCTGATGCCGGAAGGTCCGATCATTTTGGACAGAGTGGAAATCCTGATCTATGGAGTACGGTTTCTGGGCTGCACTCTGTGGACTGATGTTGCCGGGATCGAGAAAGAGGAGTCGTTGCTGAAACGATTCTGGTCGCTTGAGGCGCTCGAGCGGCATCGAAATGATCGCGCCTGGCTCCTCGAGCGCCTCTCCCTTCCGTTTTCGGGTCCCACGGTAGTCGTGACCCACTTTGCCCCATCCACGCTCTCTCTTCCTACTGAATGTATCGATGGCCCTGAAGACTCCCCTTTATTTACAGGTCTGGAGTCAATGATCTGCGCCTATAGACCCTCTTTGTGGATTCACGGCCATACGCCCCTGTCGATAGACTACCGCCTTTGGAAAACCCGGATCGTCTCCAACCCCTTCGGTTCATTGGGGGAAGAAGGAAAAGTGAGGGAAAATCCCTTCTTTTCCCCAGAAAAAACTGTGGTGATCTAGAAGTCTGCCCCGGAAACAGCCTGCCTTTTCTCTTTCTTTCGCACATTTTTACTTTTTCAGGATCACGATCTCCACCCGCCGGTTTTGACGGCGATGATCGCTCGTATCGTTTGGGACCAGAGGTCGTGATGAGCCGAAGGCGACGGTACTTGTCTTTCTGGGATCAATGGGGACCGCAGAGAGAAGAAAGGAGAGGACATTGACCGCCCGGGCCCCCGATAGGGCCCAGTTGTTCCGATACCGGCCGTGAACCGGAAGTGAGTCGGTATGTCCTTCGACACGAAAGGGAAGCCCGCCATCAGCGAGAAGACGGGCAATGGCGGCAAGAACGGGCCGGGACTTCTTCCGGAGATGAGCCCGCCCTTCCCGAAACAAAAAACCTGCCTGAATCCGGACGCGAAGGTGTCGAGAACCTTCGACCACGCTCATGTCCTTCGGGGAGGGAGCGGTCCGCGTGAGATTTTCGAGAGCCCGCGTCAGGACGACGGACGTTTTCGACGTGGCCAGTCCGGATTGGGAGTGATTGGGAGAAAAGAGGACGTGGAGGCGCTCCCGAGGCGCACGATGGCGAAAGGTGGCAACGATAGCCTGGGAGATGGTCCGGTATTTCCCTTCATTGAGCGAGGAAACGGCGTACATCATCACGAAGAACGTGAAGAGGAGCGTGATGAAGTCGGCGTAAGAGACGAGCCAGCGATCGAGGTTGATGGGGTCACCCTCGGGCGTCTTTCGCACTTTTCTGCCGAAGCTTGCCGCCATGATGTTTTCCCCTTGATCTCGCCCTAGGCGTCCTCCTCGTCCTTCCGAAGACCGGAGAGGTCCGGAAAGACCCGCTCCGTGATCCGCAAGGCCCGATTGCTCCGGAAAAGTCCCGCCTGTCCCCGAAAGCGCACCGCCCCTTCCACTCGAAGGTCGATCGGCTCGCCTCCATGGCGGTCGAGGGTCAGAATGTCTCCCGGTTTCCACCGAAGGGCCTCGGAGAGGCGAACCGTCCCTCGTCCCAGTTCGGCCACAAGCCTCACAGGGACCTCAAGAAGCTGGGACTGGTAGCGGGTGATCCAGTGGTGGTCCACTTCGTACTGGTCGCTTTGAAAGCCCGTATAAAGTTTTTCCTTGATCGACTCCACAGTGGAGTAGGGAATACAGAGATAGACCGGACGACCCTGTCCATCGATTTCAAGGCGATAAGTCAGCGAGATGACCTGCTCCGTGGGAGAGACGATCGCCGAGAACTGGGGATTGACCTCGGAGCGGATATAGGTTGCTGCCACCGGATGGACGGGAGCCCAGGCCCGCTCGAAGTCCCCCATCGCCAGGGAGAGCACGTTCCGGGAGATCCGGTTTTCAATAGGGGAAAAGTCGCGGCCTTCCACCTTCACATGCCCCCGGCCGACCCCCCCGAAGAGGTGATCGACCAGCAGAAACACCAGACGAGCGTCGAGGATGAAGAGGAAGTTCCGTTTCATGGGTTCGAGACGGAGGATGTTGATGTTGGAGGGCAACGGAACCTTTTTGATGAACTCCCCGTATTTGATCATTTCGATGACCACGGGAGAAAATTCGGCCGACTTCCGCAATAGGGAGGAGAGAGAGAGCTGAAAAAAACGGGAGAATCGCTCATTGACGATCTCAAGGGTCGGCATACGACCCCGGATTACCCGCTCCTGGCTCGCCAAATTGTATTCCCGGGGAGCTTTTCCGGAGGGTGTGCCGGAATCTCCGGGCGGTTTGGTCTCGACTTCTCCCGAGACAACGCCGCGCAGGAGCGCGTTGACTTCGTCCTGTGACAGGATGTTTTCCGCCATGAGGCCCGGCCCCTTCCAAAGAAGTCCCTCGACCAGTTCGACAATTTAAACAATTCGATATTTTTTTAATTTACCACGATAATCCGAGTTGTCAAATAAAAAGATAAATATTTATTAATATAATTTTGTGAATAAAGACTTAAGTCGAGGGATCTAGATCTTCGAGGAAAAAGGGGAGGCCATCCAGCGGGAAAAGTCCTCGACAGGAAGAGGCGGACTGAAGTAGTAGCCCTGGATCTCATGGCATCCGAGTTTTTTGAGGATGTCGAGCTGTTCCCGCGTTTCCACGCCTTCGGCGATCGTCCGGAGCCCCAGGGCGGAGGACATGGTGATGATGGCGGTGGTGATGGCCCGCACGTTCGGGTCCGACGAAAGGGTCGTGACGAAGGAGCGATCGATCTTGAGCTTGTAGACGGGAAGCTGGGTCAGGTAGGAGAGGCTTGAGTACCCCGTCCCGAAGTCGTCGATGGAGGTGCGGACTCCCAGGCTGGACAGCTCCTGGAGAACGGCGGTCGTCTGGGAGCGGGTCATCAGGATGCTTTCCGTGATCTCCACTTCCAGGAGCCGTCCCTCGGCCCCAGACCTCTCGAGAGCTGCCCGGACAATGTCCGCGAGGCTCCCCCTCTCGAATTGCCGCCCGGACACGTTGACCGTCAAGCGGAAAGGAGGCGTTTCGGTCATTTTCCAACGTTTCAACTGACGGCAAGCTTCCTCGATCACCCAGGTGCCAATGGCGACGATGAGCCCCGAGCTTTCGGCGACCGGGATGAACTGGTCGGGAGGAACGAGTCCGCGCTCGGGATGATTCCAGCGGATGAGGGCTTCCGCCCCCACCAGGCGGCGGGTGGCCAAGTCCACCTGGGGCTGGAAGTACAGCACGAATTCATTGTTTTCGAGGGCCCGCCGGAGCTCCCGTTCCGTCTCGTACCGCCGGCGGCCTATCTGTCCGTCCTCTTTGGAATAGGCGACGGCCGCGTGTCCGATCTCCTTGGCACGGTACATGGCAATGTCGACCCGACGAAGCAGAAAGTCCACGCTCTCCCCATCTTCCGGCCAGACGGCCATGCCGATGCTGGCGTTCACAAAGACCGGGGCCGGGTCGATGTCGAAGGGACGGGCCACCTCATCAAGGATCGTCTCGGCCACTTTCTGGATGTCCTGCCGGTTGGTCAACCCTTCCAGGATCACCATGAATTCGTCCCCGCCGGTCCGGGCCACGATATCGCTTCGACGGACGCAGGCTGTCAGGCGCTTTCCCACTTCCTGAATGAGGGCGTCACCCCGGTCGTGGCCCAACGAATCGTTGATTCCCTTGAATCGGTCCAAATCGAGATAGAGGAGCGCGCCTCCCTTCCTGGGGCCAGGCTCCGGAGAGGCGAGGAGGCGGGAGAGATGCTCCACGAGAGCGGTTCGGTTGGGGAGACCCGTCAGGGGGTCGGTGTGCGCCACCTGAAGAAGTCGGGACTCGAACTCCTTTTGTTCGGTCAGATCCCGAAGGACGAGTGTGACGAAGGATCCGGCGCCATCATAAAAGCGGCTAGCGGAGACCTCCACCGGAAAGAGGATGCCGTCCTCGCGGCAGCCCTGGGTCTCCAGGACAAACCCTTGGGAGTCCGCTCCCGAGGAGGACAAGGACGCAAAGGAAAGATGGGGGAGAAACCTCGCGAGGGAATGGCCTTGGATCCGGGAACGGCGGACCCCGAAGATCCGCTCGGCGGAGGCATTGAAATAGAGCACGGTTCCAGCAGAGTCGACAAGGACGATCCCCAGCAGGGCGGTCTCCGCGAGGGTGACGAAACGCTTCTCGACGCCTTCTGCCTGGGTGCGAAGGGCCTGCTCGAGACTCAGGTCCTCGAAGAGAACCAGGGTTTGGACCTCCTCTCCTGGAGAAATTTGGGAGAGGGTAAGCCTTACGGGATGGGAATGAGGGGAATGGTCGCGTCCTTTTGGGGCAATTTCGAGTGCCCGTCGAAGCATTCCCGTCCTCCGGACTTCCTTGAGAGCATCCTCCAGTTCTTTGGAGGGAAGAATGGACGGAAGCGGACGGCCCAAGACCTCGGGGCTCGTCAGGCCAAATTGCCGAAAAAACGCGGGATTGGCTGACAGGACCGTGCCGTCGGCTCCCAAAAGGAGGAGCCCGTCGGGGAGATGCGTCAGAAGCTTGTCGTCGTATTCGCCAAGAAGACGGGCTTTCCGGAGAGCCTCGCCAAAATAGGCCTCCAGGGTCAGGGCGATATCGAAGAAGACTATCTTAAGAAAAGACCCGAAGGCCTCGGAAGACTCCCGAAGATCATGACCCGGCAAAAACGGGATCCCCCGCTCCAAAAGGGAGGATAAATAACGGGTCCACGCCCCGAGGTACCAGACGGGCGGGGTTCGCATTTCCACATGGAGAAGCCCCACGCGCTGGCGGGAGCGGATGTAGTCCTCATCGTAGCGGCCCGAGGTCAGATGGTTGAAGTACTCGGTCAGGACAGTCTTGAAATGATCGAGCCGGGCGGACTCGGAGGGAAGCCGGGCGTGGATCGGTCCAAAGAAGGACAAGTGGCGAAGGAAAGAGTCAACGAGATCCGGCTGGGCGGAGGAGAAGGCCGGATGGAGCGACAGAAGGCGGAATCGATCGTCTTCCGTAAACCCGAAAAAGTGAAGCCAGCGAAGCGGATCGGATCCCTCCGGATCAAATTCCGGAGGAGCCCCGATAGAGGACGAGCGATCTACGGACATGGGGTCGTCCGTCTCCGACCGGGCTTGCTTGCTTGCTTGCTTGCTTGCGCAAAAACCTGTCCATGGGTCCTCCACAATCGGGCAAGAGGCAGGGAGAGCGAGCCAAGGAAAGTTCTAGGGACTCACCCTGTTGCAGTCCGGAGGCCTTCCGAAGGTGTTCAGAAAGGCGCGATAAAGAAGACGTTCCTGGGTCCGCCAGTCCTCCTTGAAGATGCGATAGCGAAAGCGCGCTCCCGCGGAAATCTTGTTCCGGAGGCAAGGGCTACCTCCAGAAACATAAAGATGGTACGACAGGCGCCGCTTGAGATTGCCCGCCGATCCGATATAGATGACCTCTTCCGGAACGCCGGGGAGGAAGGAGCGGATTTCGTAGACTCCGGACACCGCAGGAACCATCTCCCGGACAGAAAAAAGGGTCAGCGGAAGTGGCACCGAGAAATCACTCGTGGCTTCCCGGTAGTTTTCCGCGACGGCTCGGCCGTCTTTTCCGGGAATACCCAGAGCCCTCCTGAGTCGGGAGATAGTTCTCCGGGAGAGGTAGACACCGAAGGACTCATGCACATGCCGGGCAATCTCCCCATCGGAAAGAGGAGCCGAGAGGCGGCCCTCATGCATCAGCCTTTTCTCATTTTTTATCACGTGGTCAATGAAATGGCAACAGACGTCACTCCGGCTGGCGCAGAGATCTCTCAGAGGATGGACACGTCCATCCGGAAAAATAACGGGAAAATTTCGAAGAAGACGGGATAGGCGGCTCGGATCGAGGCGGTTCAGTGGAAAGGGCGTCGAGGAAAGAGCGCGGGACACGTCCGACTGGCTCAAAGGCCGGAGTCGGACGGGACTTCCAGAGACAAGAAAGTCGGCCTGCTCCCGGAGGAGATGATCGATCAGGGTTTGAGCCATACGGTTGCGGGTATTCACGAGTCGGAGCCTCCGAACGATCCTCCGGAGATCCTCATTGCCGCTCCCGTCCTGGAGAAATTCCTCCATCCTGATGTCGTCGAAGCGATATTCCCGGATGCAGCAGACTCTGTGATAGAGAAAGACAGGATAGATGCCGTTCGAGAGGATTTCTCCACTGGCATAAACGTCGGAGGGAGGAAGGGACACGAGGGTTGCCCCCTTCAGATGGGCTGACTCGACGAGGCCGACAAGACGGGGAAGTGACGGATCCGAATCGAGAGTTTCGATGTAACGCTCGAACTTCTTGAGAGGGAGATCCAGAAACCGGGCCAGAAGAATGGATCCAAAGAGAGAAGGATCGAGTCGTTTATTGACGTCTCTGTTCACGGAGAATTTTGAGGGGAAATTTTATGAAAATCTCCTGTTGCACATCATGAAAAAGTCAGAAGAACCTTACATCCTAACGGTCCCATTGACATTCAAAAACTTTGCCTCTATGTTCCTTCGTCAATTATGTTCCATCCTCGAAAGATGGTCAAAACCTGTTCTCACCTCCCGCCCTGCTCCGCTAGCCGCCTTCCGCTCGCGACACCGGGACTCTTGGGGTCCCCGTGCGCATCGCTGGTCCTCCGGACCCGGCGCCGTCGCTCCGAACGGGCCGAAATCCCCGACTCAGATTTTTGTTCAGCAGTTTCTGCTCTCCTTTCCGGAATCAAAACCCACCGGCCCCGGACCGGCCAGAAAGAGGTCGCCGGGACCCGAAGGTCGGGAAGCTCGGGGCGATGCCCCGAACCCCCTTTTTGGAACTAACACAGCACGCACCCTCTCGGGGTGAGAGAATATCCAGCGTGCGTGCCGTCCGGGCGGGGGGCGGCCCCTCAAATGCCCCCTGTGCTCAGGAGGACCCTTTTGAGGGGCCTGGCCCGGTTCCGACCGAGGGTCTCCGGAGGGGCATGACCCTCGAAAAAATAGCCCGGACATTGGCTCCCAGGCCGGGAAGGGCCCTAACAAGAAGGAGAAAAAATGCGTTTTATACCGAAGAAAGTGTCTTTGAAGGATTCAACATTGTCGAACATTAAAAAACGGGCCGTCGCTGAAGGTACATCCGCATCGGAAATTGCGAGAAGAGCGCTCGAGGCCGCATTCGACAACCCGGAAGGGTCCAAAGTGGGACCAGGACCCGGAATAGATCTGGAGATGTTAAAAAAGGCGATTTGGGAGGAGCGGGAGGAGGAGAAAGAAAAACAGAAACTGCTCGCCGAGATGGGGCTTTTGCCCGATCCCCCAAACGGATCAGGTATTTCCCCTCAAATTATCGAACTTCAGGTTGAAACTCTGACAAAAACCTACGAGTTGCTGAGGAAGATTTCCCTTCATCTTTCTCAGGAAAAAACTAAAGAGCATGAGGATCGAGTCAAATACGCGGAGACGGCGGCGATGGAAACCGTGAAAAAACTGAACTTGGGAGGCGCGAAGTGAACCATTTCCAGGGATTCGACGATCGAAAAAACGGAGCGGGAATTTTGGGTCTTTTGGCAGGAGTCCTGGTCGGAGTCGGAACCGTCCTGCTCGAAGTCCGGGAATGGTGGGCCTGGGGATGGGGGCCGGGAGACTGGTCCCGGGCCGACATCCTCCATGCCTACTGGCTCGCCTTCTTCGGACATTTGAACCCTTCCTACGAAGGGGATCTGGGGACATGGGGGGCTTTCGAGGCGTACCTCCGTTCCCACCATCAGTACGATGCATTCGTGGCGTCGTTCTGGGTCCCGTTTCTTCTCGGTTCAATGATCGGAGTTCTGACCGGGTTGTGGATTTTTCGTTCGACGAATAGAAAAGGCGGCACCTACATCCGTGGGTCGCGGATCAACTGAAGACAGGGAGATCAAATGTTCGGATTCTGGAAAAAAGAGGGAACAAGACCTCCCCTGGGCCTGCCTGGTCTGAATTTTCCTGTGGGAGCGGAGCTTGAGCACATCCTGATTCCGGCCACCACCGGAGCAGGAAAAACGATGCTGATCCACGAACTATTGAACCACATTCTGGCGGGCGTCGATTCGAGGCCCGGACGCGAAAAGGCCCTGATCACAGACAGCGGAGGCATTCTCGCGTCCACGAGGTCCTATAAGTCGGACCGGATCCTTAATCCGTTTGATCGCCGGTCGAAACGGTGGAATCCCTTCTGCGAGATCGAAAACGACTGGGACTACGACTTTGTTGCCCAATCCTGCGTCCCCACGGACGGAGCGTCCCCACAGGATGCCGATTTTCGGAGATACGGGCAGGCCCTTCTTGCGGATATCATGCGCGGGCTTGTCCGGGATCACGACCCCAATCCTCGTATGGTCCAGCGTCTCTTGTCCTCTCAGGATCCGGAGGTCTTGCTCCCCTACCTGACTGGATCCGAATCCATCGGATTTCTGACTCCCGGAAACGACCGGTATTTCGCGAGCGTGGCCAAGACGGCATCGGATGCCATTCGTTCCTGGTCCGTCCTCGATCCGGACGGGGATTTCAGCATCCGGAAGTGGGTACGGGAAGGGACAGGATGTCTGTTCCTGGTCTACCAGGACGCCCAATTGGCCATGCTCCGCCCGCTCGTTGGAGCCTGGCTGTCGCTCTCGATTCGGGAAGTTCTTTCTCTCAATCCGGACGATTCCCGAAGAGTCTGGATGGTGATGGACGAACTGGACAGTCTTGGCACGGTCACCGGCCTCTCCGACGCTCTCACCCGGGGAAGAAAATACGGTCTGGCCACGACTGCCGCCATCCAGAGCGTTGCTCAACTTCGTCAAAGATACGGTCAGGACGGGGCGAAGGTTCTGGACGCCTGTTTCGTGAACAAGCTCATCATGAAGCAGGGGTCGTTCGATGACGCAAAGCACTGGTCGGATTATCTCGGTCAGGTCGAAGAAGAGCGCATCTCCCGGACGGAAGGACATTCCACCGGATCCGGACAGTCATCGAATAACGATGGACGAAGCGCCAGGCGGGACATCCGGCAACTCGTCCTCCCTTCGGAGTTGCAGGAACTTCAGAAATTCTGCGGATATGCGCGCATCAGCGGCCTTCCGGGCGTCACAAAATTCCATTTCGAGCCTCGAGAATTGTCGGCGGTGGCGGCGCCGTTCTGCCCGAAGAAAGAGGAAAAGGAGGCAACATGAATGAAGTTTCAAAACAGCTTTTTGCATTGATTTTCAACCGCCTGAGCCGGGAGGGGCAGCTATTTCCGAGATACGTCGGAGAGTTTGACGGAGTGGATGGTTTGCCGAATGGCGATTATCCCCCGATCTACAGCTGGACCGATACATCGAAAGACCTCTCGATCCGGCTGTCTTTCAATACGCCGCTTCTGGAGGCGCTATGTCACGAGGAAGCGGAAAAATCGGACATCGGAATCGACCCCGTGACCCTGCGGGGGGCTCTTTCCCTTCTGAGGGATGTGTCGGCGGGGGCGTTCCAGAAAATCCTTGTTCCGGAAGGATAAGTCTATGGCACTCGGGCGAAACATCTCTCCCGAACAGGGAGAAACCTATTACCGCAAAGACGATTACTACCTTGAAAAGGAGGGCGGTGAGGATCACAAGCTGGAATGGTGCGGGAAGCTGGCCTCCGAAATGGGGCTTTTGGGAAAAGCGGATGCCTCGGACTGGAAGAGTGCCCTGCATGGACATTTTCCCGGAGGAATAAAGGTCGAGGGCGGATCGTTCAAGGATCCGGAGACCGGAGCACTGCTTAAAAGGGCCGGGACGGACTTTGAGTTCTCGGCCCCGAAGTCTTTCAGCATTCAGGCGCTTGTTCATGGAGACGACCGTCTGATCCAGGCCCACCGGGAGTCGGTCGACGAGGCGATTGCCTTTTTGGAAGAACAGATCGGCGCTCGTCGGGGGCACGCTGGGAAAAATTGGGAAACCACTGGACAGGGTCTGTTCGGCCGGGTCACGCATATGACCAGCCGTGACGGTGATCCGCAGTTGCATGACCACGTAGTCGGGCTAAACGTGACGAAAAATTCGGACGGCCGATATCAGGCCATGACGAACGACCGGATGATGAACTACCAGCGTCAGGCCCAGGAGATTTATTTTGCGGGATACGCCCGACGGGCGATCGCGTTGGGTTACGATCTCGAGAAGGGAAAGTACGGGGAACCGGAGCTCGCGGGGTATACCCGGGAACAGATTGAGCATTTTTCGAAAAGACTGTCCGATGTCGACAACTATCTTCAGGAAAAATTCGGAGTGACGCGCGAGACCGCGACGCCGGCTCAAAAGCGGCTTGCCTCGGAACATTCGCGCAAGGCCAAGAAGGTTCGGGAACTCGAAGGACTTCAGAAGGAGTGGCAGGACCGGGCCAAAGAGATCGGGGCGGAGAAGGTCGTTCCCGGAAAGAAAATCCGTTCCCTTTCCCCGGACGATCGGCTCGATCTCGCCCGGGAATCCCTGGCCTTCGCCATCGACCACCACACCGAACGAGAATCGGCGGTAAAGGAGGGAGAACTGATGCGGACGGCTCTTCAGGCCGGACGGGGGAAGATCACGATGGAGGACATGAAGAAGGCGGTGGCGGAGGCAAAGGCCTCCGGCTCTTTGATCCGACAGGATGACGACAAGGCAAAGGCAAAACAGAATCTGATGACAAGCAAGGAAGCGCTGGAACGGGAAAAGCGGATTCTGAAATATGAAAGATCCGGCCGGCACGTCGTTCCTCCGATTCTGAATCCCCTTCAGGCGGAAAACGCCCTGAAAGCGATTCAGGAAAAAGAAAGCCTGACCCTGAATGCGGAGCAGAAGGCGGCGGCCCGGATGATCCTGACCACAGACAACCGCTATTCTGGGATCAACGGCTACGCGGGCGTCGGAAAGACGACCATGCTCAAGCCCGCGGTCGAAACCCTGAAGGACGCCGGCTTCAGGGTGATTGGCCTCGGTCCGCAGCATAGCGCCGTTCACGCGCTGAAAGACGCGGGCATCATCGAAGGCCGGACGCTCCAAAGCTGGCTTGCCGACCGGAAGGCCGGAGAGGGTCTATCCCAAAAGACCGTCGTCGTGATCGACGAGGCCGGCCTGACCAACGCCAAGGATCTGGAATCGGCCATGAAGCGTATCGAAAAGGCCGGAGCTCGGGCGGTCCTGGTGGGGGACATCAAGCAGTACGAATCCGTGGCCGCAGGACCGGTCTTTCGGCAACTGCAGGAAAACGGAATGGAAACGGTGTATGTGACCGAGATGCAGCGCCAAAACAAGGCTCCCGAGAACATCCGGGAGGCGGCGAAGCTCTCCATCGACGATCCGGAAAAGGCGTTGGAAAAGCTCGGAATCGAGGAGATCAGGAATGCGGGAGAACGGTACAAAGCCATTTCCGAAGAATATCTGAAATCGGAGGATCCCAAGGACACCCTCGTTCTGACTGGGACCCACGGGGCCCGGAAAGCGGTGAATGAAAATGTCCGGAAAGCTTTGGCCCTCGTCGGAAAAGGGCATGAGTTCATTCGCTACGAGTCCGGGGACTTCACGGAGGCCCAGAAAAAGCGGATCGATGCCTATGAGGCTGGACAGGCCGTGCGGTTCGGAAAAGACTACCGATCGATGACCGTCAAATCCGGAGAAATCGGTCATGTCCAGGCCGTGGACAGGGAGAACGGCACTGTCCGCCTGAAGATGGAGGATGGTCGAAACGTAATCCTGACCCCTCGAGAACTGTCCGGCAAGGGCCACGAGATCGGACAACTCGAGCCAATCGAGCTGGCGAAGGGAGACCGGATCCGCATCACCGGGAACGAACTGAAGAAGGAGGGGATCACCAACGGAATGAGGGGAGAGGTAATTGAATCGAAACATGATTCGTTAAGGATCCGCCTGGACAACGGGAAGGACTTTGATCTCAAACCCGGCCCTCGCCCCGTCGAGATCGACCATGGCTATGCCCAGACCGGGCACAGCGCCCAGGGCCTGGGGGCCGGGACCGTTATTCTGGATCTTCCGTCGAATTCCCAGACCCTGAACAGGAGATCTTTCTACACCAACCTGACCCGGACCAAGGGCGTGGTGGTCGCCTTCACCGACGACCGGGAAAAGCTGACCGGGGCGGTGACGCGCGAAAAGGACAAGACCCTGGCGCTGGACGTGGAAAAGGAGGTCCTGGAGAAGAAGCGGGAGAGAAAGACGCAGAGTCGTTCCGAAGAGCTCCGGTTCGGGGAAACTCCCGAACAAACTAAAGCCCGTTTCGAAAGAGAGGGAATCGCTCCGGACGTCTCCTCCGGAGAAAGGGAAACGAGGACTCTGGGAGTAGAGAAGACGACGGAGAGGAAGAAGGAGGAGAGGAAAGAGGAAATAATGTCGAAGGAACAGGAACGCTCCCAGGAGAAAGAGCGCGAGAATTCCAGGGAGAGGGCAGGGGAGCGTCCGGAGAAACGGCAGGAAAAGGATCAGGAAAAAAAGAACGAAGTGGCCCGGCGCGAGCGGCAGAGGGGCCGGGAAGGGATGGGATTTTGAGCGACTTTCGATAAGGAGAAAAGACATGATCGACGCATCGATGCTGCTTCATATGATTTCGGCCCTGGATACTCTGGAAAAATTGATTCCGGCGGAGGACGCCGGAGAATACGCAGTCAAGAAACGGGAATGGGAGGCTCTCAAAAAAGCTTGCTGGGCCGAATTCCGGGCAAGGGAAAGGGGTCTTGGATACTGAAGATGATATGGCCTCCCTGCCCACCGGCTCGAAGGTTTTTCTTGGGGTCCTTCACGGACTGGGAAGCAATGTCCGGGCTATTTTTTCAAGGGTCATGCCCCTCCCAAGACCCTCGGCCGGATTCGGTCCAGGCCCCTCAAAAGGGTCCCCCTGAGCACAGGGGGCATTTTTACTTCTCGCATCTCTCTGAAAAGCCAATTTTCTGGTACTCTCCGGAAGGCAAGAACGCTCTCATTATCCTTCCCTGAATCAAGGCCCCTTCTTTCTCTCCCAAGCAATGTCCGGGCTATTTTTTCGAGGGTCATGCCCCTCCGGAGACCCTCGGTCGGAACCGGGCTAGGCCCCTCAAAAGGGTCCCCCTGAGCACAGGGGGCATTTGAGGGGCCGCCCCCCGCCCGGATGGCACGCACGCTGGATATTCTCCCACCCCGAGAGGGTGCGTGCTGTGTTAGATCCTAAAGGGGGGTTCGGGGCACCGCCCCGAGCTCTTTCGCTCCAATGGAAAACGCCAGGGTTCCGGGCGACCTCTTTCCGGTCGATCCGGGGGGGCGTCGGGTTCTGGCTCATGGAAAAGAGTGCGAGAAAATCTGTGTCTCGCCTCCGCTCTCCAAACCTTTTCCCGTCCGGAGCGCCGTCGCCGGGTCCGGAGGACCAGCGATGCGCACGGGGACCCCAAGAGTCCCGGTGTCGCAAGCGGAAGGCGGCTAGCTGAGCAGGGCGGAAATCTCCCGGAATCAGTGCGTGTGGCACGTCAGGCCCGAACTCATGGAAGAGGGGGAAAACGAGGAGTCCGGAAGCGCCTCTCCGGAGCCGGGAAGGGATGGTGAAAATGATGCAAAATGCCATAATCCCGGAGCGCTGGCGGCCGTCACGACAAACAGAAGGGCAAGGACGAGGAGAACGGCTCCGGCCACCCCCACCCCGGACCGGAATCCATTTCCATGATTCCGGAGGGACCTTTCGATTTTCCGGGCAAGGAGGATGTTCGCCTCCTCGTTTCCAGGACTTCCGACCACGACAAAGTTGTCCGTTTCCGATTGAAGCCGGATTCCATCCGACCCGGTTGAAAAAACGATAGAGGGATCGAGCGGCACGCTTCCGAATTTTTTTCCGTCCCCCATCCCCCACACCAGGATCCTGACTCCTTTCCGGTCGCGGATCCTGGCCCAGGGCTCCGCTTTCCGTTCCCTCTCCGAACGGGGTCGGCGGCGGGTCCGGAAGACTGCCCCAAACGGGATTTTTCCGAGGAGCCGACAAACCGCGTTCGATTTTCCGGTCACCCGACCGGACTCTTCTCTTGCTTCTTCCATGCCCGCTCCTTTGTCGCGTCTTTCCGCGTTTGTTCGACTCTTTCCTTTTCACAGGCCCACAAGCGATCCGCCTCGTGCCTCATGGCCCGAGCCATGAACTCCATCATCCTGGCCAGATCGTGGAACGATCCGCCGGGATCCCTATCCGGCAGGATCTCCACCACAAGACGTATCTTCATCCTCCAGCTCCTCCCAGAGAGCTCCCCATCATTCCCAGAAACTGGTTGATGTTGATCAGAAATATTCCCGCCACGAAATGCGTCGTTCCTCTCCAGACCGTTCCGGGAGGGGACCCCGACCGGGCGGACTCGGACCAGAGAATGAAGGCCCGGAAGGCCGCTAGCCACCCGAAGAATTCCAGGATCACGAACGCGAAAGACGGGATGGACGACCCGGGAGTTCCGGAAGATCCCGAACTCGCGGTGTAGGAAAACGTGGAGAGATTCCCGGCCGACCAACCGAGGGTCGCGGTGGCGGAACTTACGAAATAGACGAGGTTGACAAGCCCGACCCCGACCATGAAGATTCCGGCCGCCCCCATCATGGACTCTCCCCGTTTCTGCTCTTCGACGGCCCGGTACAGGCCGTAACCGCAGAGCACAAATCCCGTCAGGGTCGCGAACGTGATCAGGAGGTTCCAGAAGGCGGGCAGAGCGTTTGCCACCTGCTGGAGAAGGGTTGTGGCCGTGGATGTCAGTCCGTTCACTTCCCTCCTCCGCAATAGATCCGGACCTGCTCCGGGTCGTACCGGATCAGTTTTCTTTGCGGATCGACAACAGGCCGCTGGATGGGGATCCATTTTCCAGGAGCGTTGGCACACATCATTCTCTCCGAGTAAAACCGGGGACCCACGTATTCCGGGAGACTCATCACGGGATGTTTGACGCTGTATTTGACCAACCGGACCGCTGGATTCCGTTTCACGGTGAAGGACTTCCCATATCTGACCGACGCATCGCGGACGACGATCGGCCCGAGCCGGGCCGGCGCCGCAATCAGAAGACAGTCTTCCTCATCGACAAGGTGTCCGAGCACAGGACACTTGAATTTAAAGTTGTCCCGGTAAAGAATCCGCCAGCCCGCCTGCGACCCCGCCTCCGTCCGCTTATAGGAGGGACGGGGGGCCGGACGGACCTTTTGATCCGGCGGGGAAGGGGGAACAGGTTCGGGAGAAGGCGGCGATGATTTATAAACAAGGACCCAAGCCATGAGAACAATGGCCGCCATTCCCGCGACGGGAAGGAACAAGGCCCCGGATTGTCGCTTCATCAGGATCTCCTTCTCGACAAGTTTTCACTCCACGGACGATTCGTCTCCCGGCTCCAAATTCTTCGGAACGTCGATTCGAATTTCCGGACCTCCCGCGGATCGTTCGTGATGAACAGATTGTTGTCCTGCTGGTTCCAATGGTTCCGGTATCCCTTGGTGCAGTAAGCCCCTTCCCCGGGAGGAGACCAGTTGGCCGACCCCGTCCGAAGCCACTTCCCGTCGATCTCATAGGCCTTCAGATGCATGATGTTCCGGGAGGAATTCCTCTTCACTTCAATCTGGACAAGTCCGTTCTGTCCGGCGGCGGATAAAAGGCGCCTCGACTTGTCGCCCCGGTCCTTGATCTGAATGCCATCCCGGTAGATCCACACATGGACGCCACGAGAGGCCGCCCGGATAACCGCGTCGGCGATCGGGCGATCCGTGAAGGCATACATGGCAATCTCGAGGCTTTGTCTGGCATGGTCGATCATGTCCACGTCGATCGCCTCAAGGTTCTCTTCCGGAGAGTAGTGCTCCCCGAGAAGGCCCTCGGGGGAGAGGGTCGACGCTCGCGAACACGAAGAAAAATGCCCGGATCCGGACAGAGACCAAGCGCCCGCCCGAGCTCCTCCTGCCATGAGGATTCCCGGAAGGACAATCGCAAAGAATCCGGCGGCGATCCGGGAGGCAAGAAAGTCTTTCACGCCGCCTCCTTCTTTTTTCGGACTTTCTTTTTCTTGCCGCCGGCTCCTTGCAGTCGTTTTTCCAGATCGCGCAACGTCGAAAGATCCGGATGAGCCACGATTTCTGGCCAGGAAGGGAGATCCAGCACCCCCAGAAAATAACAGTCTTTCCATCGCTGATACAGGAGCGCCCGAATCTCGCGGGCCTTGTTCCCCCAGAAATCCTGACCGTCAAGCTCCATGGGATCCTCCTGCCAGTTCGATGAAACGGTGGAGAAAGCGTTCCATCGAGACCTCCGGAGACCAGGGAACGATCGGCTCCGAAAGAGGCTCGATTCCTTCGAGAATGGGCCACGCCCAGGAATCGTGCGCCATCAGATCCCGTTTTTCCGTCGCAAGAAGAATCCGGTCGGCTGTTCTGACGGGAGCGCTCATCTCTTCGGAAAGCCCGAACTTCCGGCGGATCACCCGTTCGAGGATCCCCTCGATCCGGGAATACTCGGGCAACAGCCCCTTCAGGGGAGAGGGAAGATCCTTGATGAAGGCCTCCGTGGCGTCGTGAAGAAGAGCTTCTAGAGCCAACTCCGCCGAGACGATACGGCTTGCCAGAACCGAATGCTGGGCGACGGAATAGAATCCCCGGCACTGACCGGTAAATCGGCATTCACGGGAAAGCCCCACTGCAATATCGACGATGTCGATCTCCTCCGGATCCGGGTTCGTCAATTCCACATGCCGACCGCTGTGGGTCAGGATCCATTCATTCCGGCAATCGGGATTTTTCACAGGTCCTGACATCCTCATTCCTCCAAACGGTTAAAGTCATAGTAAAAATAGTATTCTATAATACCATTTATATTAACTCAATAAACAAGGAACCCGTTCCTCATAAGCATGGGAAGAACCAGTCCCGGGAGTCCTCCGGCCGCAAGCCACGGACCGAACGCCACAAGTCCCCTTTCTTTGCGGACCCTGAAAACGATCAGGGCCAGTATTCCTCCGCCGAGCAGGGCGATCCCCAGACCCAGAACTCCGGAAAATGCCCCGATCGCCCCAGCGAACACGGCATCCCCGAACCCGAACGAGGCGGATCTCCGATGCGCCAGGATCCCGAGGGGGACGATTCCGACCACGAAGCCCAGGAGAGACTCCCACGGCGACAAACCGTTTCCCGGGACGAACGAAAACAGGATCCCGGATCCCGCCATCGGGAGGGTCAGGCGATGGGGAAGACGAAAAGTTCTCAGGTCGATGAGGGAAAGTCTTGTCGCAAAGAGCGCGTACAAGAGGATTTTTGCTCCGAAGATCATCGGCCGCCCCACCACCGTCTTTTTCCCGGAGCGGAAGGAGTGTTTTTGCGAAGAAACTCCCCCACCGTCTCAACGTTGTCAAGAAACGTCTCGCCTTTCGCATCCTCGATTCTGATCCGGACATTGAACGTTTCAAGCATCCACCCGGCGGTATCCTCGCGGGACAGCTTTTTCGAAACGGGCGCAGCAAGAAGGGGAAGGCGATTCTCCCGGATCAGACGGGAAATTTTCCTGTACTCTTCAAACAGATCCCAATCGATCCGGACGTCCTCGATAGACACGCCGTGAAGCGTCGTGATTCCCCGATAGTGGAAATCGAACCGGGCGATCGCGCTCCGGTGATTCCCTTGCCAGATGTAATAATCCAGTCCGTCCCAGGTTACGAAGGATATATCTCCCTTTTTTGTCGTCTGGAGGTAATAATCCGGGTTCTCCCCGTATTCCCTCAGATTGCTGGATATTTTTTTACCGTTCTTGATCATCCAGTCCCATGTTTTGTTCTGGTAGGAAGCATGAATCGTCCCTATAATCCGGAACACGTTGACCGATCCCGAATCGCACCAGTAGTGCCGACGGACGAAAGGACGGGAATCCCGGAACAGATCCTCGTCGAAGGGCCGGATCGTTTCTCCGGCCCAATGAGGGGGCATGTCACGAATGCGATCTAAAAGGGTCATCTTTTCCTCCAATGAGGGACATTGCTCAAAGCCTTCCTCCCGTTCTCGATGATAGTTTCATCCTCTCCGCCACCCCCTCCGTCAAGGATCCAGCATTTATCGGAATTTTGACGCGGATCCCGTCTTGCCGTAAGATAAGCTTACTTTTACCCGAGGAAATATCGAGCCGGGGAGGAACCGATGGGAACAAAAACGATGACTCCAAAAAACGAACCGATCCGGTTTCCGTTCAATGAACGGAAAGCCCTTGCCGCAGCAACCCACCTCTTGGTCGAAGGCGGAAGCCGCATGCCCTATATTCGGCTCCTCAAGCTTCTGTACCTTGCCGATAGAGCCTCGTTTCTGGAATACGGGCGCCCCATTACCGGTGACCGGTATGTCGCCATGAAACTTGGGCCCGTTCTTTCGACCGTCTATGACCGGATCAAGGAAGGAGAATGGGCAGGGCGGATCCGGACCAAGGGCTACGATGTCGAACTGATCGGTCCGGAATTGATCGGTCCCCTCTCTGAGGCGGAAGTCGCGATCCTGGACGACGTGAGCAGATTCTGCGAAAAACTGGATCATTGGAAAATCTCCGACCTTTCTCATGATCTTCCCGAATGGAAAGAGACCTCAAGGAACCGTGACATTCCGGTCGAACGTATTTTCGAAGCTCTCGGTAAAACCGGGAGAGACATTATGGATGCGGCCGAAGAAGCTCGCGAAGACGCCTTTTTCGAAGAAGTCTTCAGCGATCCGTGATCGGAACCGGGAACACGTTTCTCATGCAGGACGGCTCAGAAAAGAGGCATCTTTGGATCGTCCTGCAGATCCGTCCGGTCCACAAAGAGAAAATCTGCGCCATCGTCAACATTTCCTCCAAAAGGTGCCCCTCTAAAAAATGCCGGGGAATCATCGCTCCGAAGATCCATTCCTTTTTGTCCAAAACGTCCTACATCCGTTGCGATCATGCCCGGGCAATTCCGGCGAAAACATTGGAATCCTTGCTCAAAAAAGGAAAGATCCGCCTCAAGGAAGATTGCCCTCCGACGCTTCTTGAGAAAATACGGCAAACCGTGGGGACCTGCTCCAGAAGTTCCAAAGAGGTCAAGGATCTTTTGTAGTTCCTTTTTTTCGATCTCACGGCATCATCGGCATCATGGGCATGCCGTATCCTCCCCCATAGGGGCTTCCTCCATATCCACCGCCGTAACCGGGATAGCCGCCCCCCATCATCGGCTGGGGATAACCGGGCTGGGGAACCATCTGGGACCCCGGAGCGCTCACGAGGCCCGGTTTCGGAGGAGCGTTTCCTGCGGGGGCGGCTTCCTTCGGCATCTTCTGCCCGGTTTCCGCCACGATCATGAGACCGACGGGCGTGTTCGCGGCGACCTTCACCGTCGGCGGCGTGTTGAAGGCGTTCATCGCCTGCCCGCCCAGCATCATTCCCGCCTGCCCCATCCCCATCTCCGTCTGCTGCATAAGGGTCATTCCGTTAAAACCGATGACCGGGGTGCCCATCGCCGAGGGGTACGACGTCGAGTCTGAGTACATCGCCGCCTGCCCAAATCCCTGCATGAAGGCGGAGGCGAGAAGCGATCCATACCGGTAGAGATAATGGTTGTTCACGTCCGTTTCCAGCCCGGACCGGAGCTTCGATCCCGGAGACACGGCATAGGCCCCGATCGAGTCCGTTTCGCCGTCCGGATAGATCACCCGGTCGAATTTGATCACGAGAGCTCCGTGATCCCGCTGAAAGCTTCCCAAAAACTTCACTCCGTCGAATTTCCCGCCGACCGCTTGGGCCAGAACCGGTCCGGGTCGATCCGAGTTCAGCTCATTGACGATTCTTCCATAGAGGATCTTGCCGGCAGGAATGATCGGAATCCCCTTCCCCACTCCTTTTGCGCGACTACCCTTTCCGGAAGATTTCCCGGGAGACTCTTTTGTATTGTTTCCTGCAGGGGTGATCTCCTTTGGGGCGGCCAGAATGGCGAGATTGGCCCCCTGGGACGACCAAGACGCCAGAATCCCGTCGAATTCCTTGGCGACCGCCCCCTGCTCGAGAGCGTTGGCGGCATCGGCCGCCTTCCGGGCTGCCTCCATCTGGGCTTGCCGGAGAGCCTCGGGGTCCTCCGAAGGAGTGGTTCGATACGGGTTCGGAGGACCCGGAGGAGCCTCTTTCGACGCACCGGGCGACCCTCCTCCTCCCCCTGCCGACGGAACGCTGCTTTGCCCCGTTTTTTCGGCTTGAACGATTCGCTCCTGGTTCAACAAGGCGATCTTCCGACGATACTCAGGATTGGAAGAGACTCCCGCTTTCTGGTCCGGGAGAGGAGGAGCGGAAACGACGGTTCCGACGGCCGCGATCGGGGCGCTTTTCTTGTGAACGAGTTCGATCCCGCCCGCGACGAGAAGGACCAGGGCCCCCACCCCCACCCATTTCGGCACACGGGAGAGAGAAAAGCGTTTTTTGCGGGAAGCCGGCACGGTGATCGACCCCATGACCTCGACATCATCCTTTTCGGACATCGGAGACTCCTTCCCCCAGTTCGACGGTAATCATTTGTCCATCCTCTCCCGCCGCGGTGATGACCGAGACCGGCGAAAACACATAAAGCTTCATCCCGTTCGGCCCGGATACCGTCTCGATCCAGGCGGGGGCCAACACGTCCAGATGGGTCCGGACGAACAGGCGATCGCCGTCGCGCCACGCTTCCATGTCCTCCGTGCCATGGACCGGAACGGCCCTCGCCTCAGAAGGAGGGATTCCGTCCAGAAACGCTAGAACCCGGCTTGAAATGACCGGCTTGGGTTCCCGGAACAGAGGAGTGGCCGCATTGGGTCCCCGGCCCTCGATCCGGGCGGTCACCCGCGTGTCCGAGAGAGTGTCCGAGTCGACAAGCTTCAGAACCGCCGGGGTGTCTCTTCCCCGAAGAACGAGTGAAAGACTCGTCCATCCCACATCGTTCTGCGGTTCGACCACGACCCCATTCGTCGCGCTCATCCGGCGGACAAAGAAGGACTTGGCGTTTCCCACGATGACATCCTCGATGGGCCAGGGAGCGCCGGTGGCATCCACTACCGTGATGGTCGAGGCAATTCCCGGAACGAGGTGGATCACCGGAAACTGCGCCCCCGGATCGAGCGAGACGGAAACAGAGACGGCTCGACCCTCTGGCGCGGGACCATGGACCGCTTTTTGCGTCCGCTTCACGGCCTCTTTCAAGAGACGGATATCCTCCGGAGACGAGGGAAAACGGCGATGGATCGCCTGCCGGACCGCCGTATCGTGAAACGCTTGTGGCGGGGGAGGCGGTGTAAAACCGGCCGCGGAACTCTCCGGAAAGTCCTTCCCCGGGACGGCGGGTTCCTTCGGGCCCGAGTCAGAAGCGGATGGTCCGGGAGGGAGAGAGAGGGGCGACGGCGGAAAGGCGTCTGCGGTGGCGGCGGGAGGACCGACCCCCACCCGGCTCCGGACTTCCGACAGGAGAAACTCTACCGCCCCTCCAAGAAAGAACGCCACCAGAACCATAACAATCATGCGGGCGCCCGGGAATCCTGTCTCGCCCCTTCCATTTAGGGTCCTTTTCACCCTACCCGGGTTCTCCTGCCCGGAACCGTCGTTTTCCTCCAACGGATCCTCCGGCCCGAACAGGCTGTCCAGACCGCCTCCCAGCGCCGGTTTTCGTCTCCTACCGCCCATCGGTCCCCCCTCCCCTCCGGAACTCTTCCCGCTCAAACCACGTCAACAGAATCCTCGACACCCGGAGGCGATATTTCCGGCTTTCGCCCCTCCGTCCGGAATGGTAGTGCCCGATCGCTATCCAGATATCTCCGTCCCGGGAAACGGCCAGCGCGAGGATCCAGGCTCCCGCCCAGACGTTCGCGCATGAATCCCCGAGAAGCTTCTTTCGGGTCAGACCGTACCGGGCGAGGCGAGGCAGCCACCGGCTGTTGATCTGCATGGGGCCCAGGTCCTCCGACCCGTCGGTATTCCGGACCGCCTGGCCTGGCCGGCCTCCTTCTGCCCCGAGAATTCCGACCAGCGCGAGAGGAGGAAGCCGGTAGTATCCGGCGGCCGCACGGACGCACGCGACGGG
>DAHWGX010000026.1 GCA_027335985.1 Nitrospirota bacterium
TACACCTGGATCGGGATCGATGAATGCGGGAATTACCCCACCCCTGAAGCGATCGACCGTCTCCGGGCGACCATGCGGTCGGCTCATGGTGTTCCCTGCTTCCTGCGGCTCACCGGCAACCCAGGTGGCGTGGGTCACGAATGGCTCAAGGAACGCTATATCAAGCCGGCCGTGCCCGGTCAGCCTTTCTGGTCCGAAGCCCAGAAGACTTGGCGCGTGTATATTCCCTCGCGCCTCCAGGACAACCGGATCCTCATGGAGGCCGATCCCGGCTATGTGGATCGTCTCTATGCCTCCGGTCCTTCCTGGCTGGTCAAGGCGTGGCTCGAGGGGGATTGGGACGTGTCTGTTTCGGGCAAGCTCTTCCTGAGGTCCTGGTGGCAGTTCTACTCGGTCGTCCCGGATCTTCTGGCGATCTTCCAGGTGTGGGACACCGGGGTCAAGGACCGGGAGGACAACGACCCTTCCGCCTGTCTCACGATCGGCCTCCACCGCGTGGGATGGTATCTCCTGGATGCCTGGAAAGAACGGGTGGAGTATCCCGAGCTCGAACATCAGGTGCCGATTCAGTTCGCCAAGTGGCGTGCGGCTGGGTGTTCCCAGATTCTGATCGAGGATGCCTCTTCCGGTGCATCGCTCATCCAGAGCCTTCGGAAATCAGGACGGCTCCCCATCAAGCCGGTGCGCCACAAGAACAAGATCCAGCCTGCGTATGCCATCAGTCCGCTGGTGGAATCGGGACGCGTCTTTCTCCCGCAGGACGGCCGATGGACCAGCGCCTTCATCGAGGAGTTCGCCCTGTTCCCCAACGGTCCGCATGACGAGTGGGTGGACTGCCTGACCTTCGGGATTCTGGACGGGCCCAAGGTTGAGTCGGCGATTCCTCCAAAACCGCAAGAGCCGGTGAGCTATCTTCCGCCAAACAAGAGGCGCGGAAGGGCTCTCCCGGATGATGACGATATTCGATGGGGAGGGGGAAGAAAGTGAAAAAAAGTGTGACAATCGGGGACAGTTTGTTCCTCTCGGTCGTGATCGCCAATTATCTAAGAGCGTCAAGAGGTAAGACGGATTTGAAAGAAGTCTACAAGGTGTGCGCCTACCTCGACGAGAGGGTGCAGGAAAAGTCCTTTCAGGCGTTCAGAAAGGCGTATTACCGGGCCAAGAAAGAATTCCACGGAGTGTCCCTCTCTGTCACATAATGTCACAAGATAATCCTTGTAAGTCCATATCCAGACTGATATTTCTCAGGCATGGACACTCTCACCGAAGACCAGATCGTCCAGCGGGTCAACGACTGGATCTCAGAACAGGCCTACACGCAGGAGTCTTTTCTCGAGCGTGAAGAGGACGCTCTTGCGCGTTACCTCGGGGGCCGTCCCAAAGCCAATCCCGATTCCCCCTGGGAAGGATCCTCCGATCTCGATATCGGGGGGGCTCTGACCCTCTCGCACGTCGAGTCGATCCACTCCCGCACGTTGTATGCCCTTCAGCGCTCCGTTCCCTTCGTCCAGGTCAAGTCGAAAAATCAGGACCTGGCAGACCAAGCCGAATGCTACCTCCGGCACGTTCTCGATCACGAAACGGGCTTTCTCCGGTTTGCGTCCAGGTGGATCCGCCCGGCTCTTGTGGGAGGATGCCGACGCGCCAAGGCCGTCTGGGAAAAGGAAGTTCAACGGGTGGGAGAAACGCACCGCTTCACGCTGCCCCCGGGAATCCTTGGAACCGATCTTGAAGAACCGGCAATCCGAGCCTTCCTGCTCGAGCGCCTGAAAAACCGCTTCGGAGAATTCACGATCCGGGAGAAGTCCGACACCCATTGGACTATCCGGTTCGAGCGGGACGGCGAAGAGGTTACCGGAGATCTCCGCTACCGGCTGGTGGGAGACCGGATCGACGCGACCGTCGAATGGCCGGACGTGACCTTCGAAGGGGTCCGATACAGCGTCGTCAAGCCCGAGGACTTCTGGAAAAGCCCCGGAACCATTCAGGAGTGCCGGTACGCAATCCACCGCGTGTGGATGACCTGGTCGGAAATCGTGAGCCGCGTCCAGGACGGCATTTACGACCTGGATCTCGACGCGGACTACTCCGAGTTCAAGCAATACGCCACCGACCCGATCGTTCAGACCGAAGGGGGTGTTGATCTGGTCGAGCAGAGACGCCAGGCGGCCGGCGTCTCGACGATGATTCTGGGATGGGAATATTTCGAGATCCTGGAATGCTACGTCCTCGATTTCTGGGACGGGAAGGACTATCTCGAGGACCGGCTGATCACGATCTTCCGGGGACCCGGAAAGATTCTGAGAAACGAGCTCCGGTCTTCGGCCGGATATCCGATGCGGCCCTTCTCGGAAATCATTGTCCAGCCGATTCCCGACATGGATTCCTACGGTCTGGGCATTCCCACGATCATCGGTCCGCTCGCCGACGAAGAGACAGCCGTCCACAACCTCATGATGGATTCGGCGACTCTCCAGGCGGTTCCACCCACCTTCTACGATGAAACGGCCGGCCTCAAGAACGAGAAGATGAAGATCGCTCCCGGCCGGTTAATCCCGCTTTCCTCTCCGAACGGCAATATCGGCAATGCGGTCTACATGCCGAACTATGCGGCCAATCTGGGGCCGATCGCCGGTCTCCAGAACCGCATCGACACCATCATGCAGTCGGTCGACGGGGTGAGCGACACGCAACTGGCGCAGGCTCCCAAGAGCAAAACGCTGGGCCAGAGCACTCTTGTCCAGGACGAGATCAATATCCGCTTCCAGGCGATCTGGGACAACATCGTCGGAAACATGGAGGAGATGTCCGGTCTCGCGGGGCTGATAGCCATTACGGCCGCTCTCTATCAGCGGTTCGGAAAGCCCATGGAGATCGAGGCGGTCACCGGCGAGTATTCGGAGGTCTCCTTTCCCGATGCTCTGAAATACTCCCTCAAGATCACGGCCAACATCAACAAGATCAACCAGAACGCCCAGGTCGCCAAAGCGCGGGGAGTCGTCCAGACCCTCATGAACCCCATGCTCATGCAACTGGGGCTCGTGAACCCCCAGACCCTCTACCACGCCCTCAAGAATCTCCTCGAAGCCATGGATGTGGATAACTGGGAGGACTTCCTGGCCGAGCCTCCGCAGGAAAAAATGGCGTCCGTCAATCCGGACAAGGAAAACCTCGAAATGCTCCCGGGCCATATCGTTCCGGTTCACCCAGCCGACGACGACCAGGCGCATATCGTGTCGCACGTGAAATTTCTGGAAGAGCTTCGGGCCGAACCGGGACTCTGCCAGAACGCAGCGGTCTACGTGGAGCACATCAAGCGCCACCGCAAGCAGGAGCAGATGAAGGCCCAGCAGCAGATGCAACAGGCCGACATGGGCAACGGCGTTCCCGGTGGGCCAGCTGGTTCCCCGATCGCCAACACGCCGGTTCCCGGTGGAGCTCCTTCCATGCCGAATGGTGCGGCAGGGGCCGGAGCGGTGCCCAATGCGTAGGCCCATGAACCTGGAGGAATGCGCGGCTCTCTATTCGCTCTTTCAGCATCCCGGCATGAGGGTCCTGAAGCAGCGGATCTCCGATTCCGTTTCGGACGAGCTGATGCCCGGCCTCCGGACAGGAGGAAAAGACGCTTACGACCGGATGGTAGGGCGCATGGAAGGTGCGGAAGGCGTGCTGGCCCTAATGGACCGGCTCAAGGATGAAGCGATAGCCAAAACGAAGGAGTCATGATGGGCGCTTTGGACGGAAACCAGACCAACGGCAAAGGAACCAACTTCGATGCGGGAGGTGTATCGACCCTTGGGCCGCTGAGCGGCTCCACTGTGGAGGGAGGAAACGGTCAGGCCAACCAGGTGGTCCTCGAAGGGGCCTCTGCGGGGAATCCTCCTCAGATCGTCGCCCAGGGATCGGATGCCCATATCGATCTGCAGTTGCTCGCCAAGGGTGGAGGAGGCATTCGACTCGGGGCTGGTTCCAACTCGATCTATGACACCTACGTCGAATCTTTGAACCTCACTCCGGCCTCTGTCCCGGCCAATACCTCGGAGGAGCAGATCTTCCCGGATAACGGGACCGCAAACGTTGGGGATGTCCTGATCGGCAATTGGCAGGAGGCTCTTCCTGCCGGGATCAGTATCGGGAATATCCGGGTGAGTTCTGCCGGGCATATCGGCGTGACCTTTGTGAACTCGACGGCCGCCGCCATCACACCGGCCGCCGGGACCCTCAAGATCCTCGGGTTTACGGTCTAAGGAGGATGCATGGCCAAGCTTTCGAAGAAGAGACGGAGTTCGTTGCCGAAGAAAGACTTCGCCGGGCCGGGACGCTCGTATCCGGTGGAGGACAGGGCCCACGCGAGAGCGGCCGAAATGGAGGCCGGGATCGCCTGGAAGAAAGGCCGCATGTCGGGCGGAGAGAAAAACCGGATCGACCGCAAGGCGCGTCGAGTCCTGAAGGGAGGGAAGCCGTAATGGAATCCGCACTCGAAAAGATCAAGAACCTCAAAAAGGGTGGCAAGAAAGCGAACAAAAAGCTCGTCAAAAAGAAGGATGACCTCAAGGCCGGAGGCAAAAAGGCCAACAAGACACTCGAACGGGAAAAGAAACCGTCCAAGAAGCTGATGGACGCCATCCGGAAGGGATAACCGGTCCGTTTCACCATTCACCATCGGGAGCCCACCCGTAAAAGGCAAGGAGGACGTATGCGTCCCGTCATCGCGCAAGAGGAAGAGGAACTGGAATATCTGGAATGGCTCAAGACCGAGTATGTGCCCATCTCGGGGGGCGACGAGTCGGCTGGATCCGATGATTCGGGATCCGGAGATGCGGAAGGAAACGCAGACGCAGGCTCCGAAGGAACAGGAGACGGAAGCTCTCAGAACTCCGGTGAAGGAGAACCGAAAGACGACAAGGGCGTTCCGCTCAAGAATCGTCTGGAGGAAGAACGCCGGAAACGGGAGAAGGCGGAACGGCAGCTTGCTGAGGAAAAAGCGGCCGCCCGGGCGCGTCAGGAAGAATGGGAGCGCCAGCAGGCGGCAATACGAAAGCCGGACGGGAACGGGGAGCCGGAAGAGGATCTGGATACCCTGGCGATCACGGATCCGGCGCGCTATCGGGAACTTGTTGCCCAGGACGCGGCCAAAAGAGCTACGGAATCCGTGCGGAAGGAAATCGCCGAACGGGAACGAGCCAAGGAGGCGCAAGTCACCTTCGAGCGCCTCAAGGATCAGTTCGACGAGCTGGCGGATTCGGAGTCCGACTTCTACCGGGAAGTGGACAAGGAATATACCGACCGGCTGAAGAGGTATGGCCTGCAGTTCGATGCCAGGACGCTCGAGGATGTGGTGCAGCTGATCGCTTATCGAAGACAGAAAAAACCGGCACAGAGATCGACCGAACGTCCTCCGGTGGGGGAAACGGGACATCCCAGAGAGACGGGCGCCCGGAACACGAAGATCACGGATGGGTCCAAGAAGCTGGCCAAGGCGCTGGGATTCTCGGAAAAGCGTCTGCAGTCGGCTTTCAGCCGGGATCTGTCCGGCGAGATCGGAACGGGAACCCGAGGATAACCCCAACCCACGAAGGAGGAAGCGCAAATGAACAAGATCATGGTCAATGGATGCAAAAAGAAGGACGGCAACGTCCGGCGCTTTGTCACGGCCAACGAGTTTGAGGACTGGCGGGAAAACGGATGGGAGCGGGATCCGGACGGCAAAGCCATCCCGGATCAGGTCGTCGACCAGCTGATTCCCGTCCGCATGAGCGAGGAAGCTTATCGCCGGTATCAGCGGGAACACATGGGAGGCCGCCAGACGGAGCTTCAGGAAAGGAACCTCAATCGCAAACTGAAAGATTCCGATGCTCCGGACGGATACGGCGAGGAAAAGGTGTCTCTCGGAAAAGTGGCATCCCGGGAGGAAGCCGAAGAAGTGGAACGCAAGGCGGCTGAGAAACGGCAGCGGGGCAAGCCCACTGTCGTGGCGATGTCGTAACGCCCTGAAAAGGGACCATTCAAGGAGGATGAAAGAAAATGAACATTCCGATTCTGCCCCCGCAACCTGAGATCGATGAGGCGTCCCATGTGGTCCAGATCGCTCCGACCAGCGGAGATTCCTTTTCTCCACACGATTTCGTGAAGCTGGCGGGAGGCGAGCTTGTTCCCTCAGCCAGTGCGGACCCCTCGGTTTTCGGGCTCTCCCTCTCCGAATACCCGGACCCCTCGGGAAAGCTCAACCAGTCGGTCATTCCAGTTCTTCGGGCCCGGGCTGGCCAGCGCCTATGGATGAACGTCTCGGGGGCCGTGCTCGCCCAGACTCATCTGGGAGCCCAGTTCGGTCTGGTCATCACAAACGGAGTGGCCATGGTGGATCTCACCAACACCACGGAGAAAGTCTTCGAAATCATCGAGATCGGGGTGCAGGCCGGAGTTCTTCCGAACGGCGGAATCGGGGACGCGAATGCCCGGGTTCTGGTCGAAATTCTTTCATCCGCTGTGGCCTGAGTTGCCATAGCCTTGCAGGAGGTCCTTGAAGCATGAATATCAATCAATTCCCCTGGGAAGTGTACCCGGCCCTCCGGGACGTGATCTACGAAGAGTACGACGCGAACGCGCTGATCTACCCCAAGCTCACCGTTTCGGACGGAACGGACAAGTATTACGAGGAAGAGACCACGGAAGTCGGCATCGGCCTGTTCTCCGAAACCGGCGACGGGGAAGACTACCACGAGGACACGAACTTCCAGGGATTCTATACGCGGTACAACCTGGCCAAGTTCACCTCCTATTTCCGGGTGTCCGAAGACCTGATGGAGTTCGAACGCTACAACACCATGGGGCGAAGGTCCCGGGATATGGGAAACAAGGCCAACGTGACCGAGGACACTCTGGTCCATCTGATTTACAACAACGGATTCACGACGAACCTTTCCGATGGTCAGCCCCTGTTCTCGGTGAACCATCCGGGCTATCCCGGCTCCGGGAACAAGTTTGCCAACGTTCTGGCCACACAGAGCGCCCTCTGCTACACCTCCTTCAACTCGGTGCTGACGGCCATCAAGCGGCAGACAGACGAACGGGGAACTCTCATCCGCATGCGGCCGTCCAAGCTGGTGGTTGCTCCGGAAAACGAACTGACCGCACGCGAAATCCTGAAATCGGCCGGACGACCCGACACGGCAGACCGGGCCGACAACGAACTCAAGAAAATGGCAGGCGGGATCGAGCTGATCGTGGATCCCTACCTCAACAGCCCGTCCATGTGGTTCATCATCTGCGACCGCTTCTTCGTCAAAGCCTTCACCCACGGCGGTCTTACCACCAAGACCAAAGAGGATCCCTTCAATGGGGACTGGATGGTCTTCGGGCGCTTCTACATCGCCTACGGGGCGTCTTCTCCCTGGGGCGTCTTCGCGGGCTCGGCCTAAAGGAGGTTCCCTGTGGGACTTGCCAGCCATTTTGGGCCCGTCAAACTCATTCCCAAGGCCTCGATTTCGGGGTCTGGGGGGCTTTCTGGAGATTTTCTGGATGCAGACGGGAAAAGCATTATCGGCGACATCACCGGAGGACTCATCAACGGTGCCGAAAAAATCACTCTCTGGATCGTGGTATCCGCCGTTAGCGGTACGTTGGGAATTCTGGCGGACAGTTCCCCGGACGGAGCTCATGCCACTTCCAGCGGAGCGGTTGGGTCCAAGACCGGGATAACGGCTCCCGGAACGTACCAGATCAATTACAACAACACCCCCATCAGCATGCTCAAGCTCGGCTGGACTTTGGGGAGTGCGACAGACACGGCAACGATCGACGGGATCTGGTTCGAAGGATCTCTGGCTTAACAATGGAGCGCGGGCATGTATTCGACCTTTCAGAGCTGCTATCAGGAAGTTTTGAATCGCACGCGCTCTCTCCCGCAGCAGAGCTATCTCTCTCCCCTCAAGAATGCCGTCAATGCCGTCTACCAGGAGTTGTGCTCCTGGCGTGAGTGGCCCTTCCTCCAGAAGACGGGACGGCTGACTCTTGTCGCTCCCGTCAATTCCGGGACGCTTTCCGGAACGGCCGGCGGAAACCAGCTTTCCGGAACCGGAACCGCTTTCACGCTGGACATGGTCGGCTGGTATCTCCGGTATGGAGCGGACAACGCCCTTTATGAAATCACGGGCGTCGATCCGGTCGGTCAAGTCCTGACCGTCTCCCCAAGCCTCTCGTTGACCGGCGTCGCTTTGGACTATTCGGTCTTTCCCTTTTCCTATCAGCTCCCATCGGACTTCCGGATGCCGGAGCCGATCACGGCGTTTCAGCTGTCTCCGAAGATGCGGTTCGTGGGAACGCGGGAACTGCAATCGGACCTGATCAACACGCGGTTCGGCAACCCGGACAGATGGAGCATCGCGTACCGGAGTTCGGCTCCCCAGACCCCCCAGATGGTCTTCTTCCCGTTTCCGTCCCAGCCCATCGTGGTGCAGTTTCTCTACCTGCCCCAGCTTCCGGACCTCCAGGGTAATTCGGATCCGATCCTGATTCCGTCGAATTACCGGAGGGCCATCATCGAGGGGGCCATGGCGATCTTTTACCGGGACGTGCTCGACGATCCAGCCAGGGCCCAGATCTCCAAAGCCGAATACATCCAGATCCGGAACCAGATGTGTACCGATTACGGCCTCTGGGATGACCAGCCTCAACTTCGTCCGGCGAGCTTTCGCGGTCTTCAGAGACGCTTTGGCACGGATGCCGTGATCGAGCGGATGGTCTGGAGGGTCTGATGCCGACCGCTTCTCTCCGCAAAAACATCACCCTGGACTTTGGCAAGTTTGGTCTCGATACCCGGCTTCCGCCGATCGCTCCCCAGGTATTGGGGTTCAACAAGGCCACCAATATCTACTTCACGGTGCGGGCGTCGTTCAAAAGTCGCCCGGGCCACCAATGGTTCGGGCCGGATTTCCCTTCCTCCGATCCCATCGATGGCCTTTTCGATTTCTGGGTGGATGGTCAAAGCGAATACGTTCTTGTCGTCCAGGGGGGCATCGTTTGGGTCTACAACTCCGGCTCGAACACGTGGACGCAGATTTCGGTCTCCAATCCGACCGTGGCGCCCACCCTTTCGTTTTCCTCCAGCGCGGGAACCCTCGTTGCCGGGACATACACCTATGCGGTGACGGCTCTGAACGGACAGGGGGAAACGCTGGCCTCTCCCGCTGTCTCCATCACCACCACGGCGACGGGAGAAGTCGTTCTGAACTGGAAGGCGGTTCCCGGAGCCACCTCTTATAACGTCTATGGCCGGGTGGCCGGAAACCTCGGGCTCCTTGGAAACTCGACCGGAACTTCTTTCACGGACAGCGGTTCGGCCACGCCCGGAGTGGCTCCTCCTGCGGTCGATACGGCCATGCTCCACACCGGGCTTCCCGTGAACTTTGCCGTTCTCCAGCGCAAGGTGGTTTTCGGGAACGGGACCGACCACAACTACATCTATGACGGGACGACGCTTTCCGACCTCACGATCACGAACGGGGCCTACAATCTGACCCCCTGCTCCTATTTTCTGACCCACAACAACCGGATCTATGCGGCAGGTTCCTCGGTCCATCCATCGACCCTCTACTGGTGCGCCGTGGACAATCCGGGAAACTGGACGGCTCCGGACGATGCCGGAAACGTCCAGGTGGAAGGTGGGAGAGATGTCATTACCGGGCTGGGATCCTTCGGTTCGGATGTCTGGATCTTCAAGGGTCCGAAATATGGCGCGATCTTCGTTCTTTCCGGGACGAGCTACGACAACTTTGCCCTCCAGCCAGCCTATCGGGGCATGTTCGGTTACCACCGGAGCATCGTCAATGTCGGGAACGATCTGCTCTTCCAGGGCCCGGACGGGATCTATTCGCTGGCCCACATGATGCAGACCGGAGGAAACCTCCAGACCTCCCGAATCTCGGAAAACGTCCAGTCCCTTTTTCAGGCCCTCCCGGCCTCCATGCTCGGGGCCGGATGCGCCGTCTATTACGAGCCGGAAAACATCGTCGTGTTCTACCTCTCCAAAGGAGGGGTCCATCTCGACTATGCCCTGGTGGTGAGCCCTCCCGATCCTCTCGACATCAA
>DAHWGX010000086.1 GCA_027335985.1 Nitrospirota bacterium
CCGTACTGTTCGTGTTTCTTCCATTGGTCCCGTGAAAGAACCTACCGTTGTAGAAGTGGTTATTGGTTCAGCAATTCCTAGAACCGATGGAACCAAGGTGTTTGTGGCAGTTTACGACGATCATGCAAGGATCAGTCGAAATGTCCATGTGATGAAGAAGTCTATGTCTATCCCACCCATTCTCGGTTTGCTCACTGCCTGTTACGTTTCCGCTGCGGTTTTGCATTACGCCTTGAACGAAATTCTCCCATACGGATTACCCGATCCATTTATTGTCCGTTTCGACGAACTGGGAATAGAGCCTAAGGCGTTCTCGAAACCGGTAGACCTCCAAGAAGCATATATGGCCGGGGCCGGGGCTATAGGCAATGGATTTCTATGGGCAATTCGCCATCTGGACGTACGGGGAAAAATGAACATTGTCGATGATGATATCGTGAGTTCGGGCAACCTCAACCGGCAGATCTGGTTCCGGACTGACGACATCGGTTTGCCCAAAACTTATCGACTTGCGTTGAGGGCTCAGCCGATGTTTCCTCGCTTGACCCTTGTTCCCCGACAGTTCCGTTTACAGGAGCTTCCAGAGAAATCGAGCGGGTCATGGCTTCACCGACTCTTTGTGGCGGTAGACAGTCGCCGAGCTCGGAGGCAACTTCAGAACGAGTTTCCAGGCGAAGTATTCGATGCTTCAACGACCGATATTCGTGAAGTCGTAGTGCATCATCATGTTCAGCCCACAGGTTATGCGTGCTTGAGTTGTATCTATGAACCCGATGAAGAAGAATTTTCCCGAGAGCAGCATATCGCTAAGCATCTTGGGGTTTCGGTTGAAGAGGTACGTAGCGAGCGCATTTCTCCTTCAAGCGCAAAAACAATTGCCACTAAATTTAAGGGGTTGGTCTCTGAAGAATTGTCGGGAATGGCATACGACACCTTATTCAAGAAACTCTGCGCGGAAAGTCGTTTGAGTACATCGGAGGGGCGGCAGATCGTCGCACCGTTCGCATTCGTTTCTGTATTGGCAGGCACCTTCCTTGCTTTGGAGGTAGTCCGGAATCTAGTAATCGGTGCCAGCTTTCGGGATTTCAATTATTGGCGAATCAGCCCTTGGCACCCTCCTTTTGGGCGGAGACGCGTGTTGAGGGCCAAACAGCCAAATTGCTCTTTCTGTGGAAACCCATTGCTCCGAACTGTCAATGAGGCTCTGTGGACATAACGGAATCCCTTTTTTTCCAGTTGTTGTTGAATTGAAAGGTTTTTGGGTAATTTCACCCTCGTAACAACCACCCAAGATCTGTTTGTGCCAATCTCAGCGTCCCAATTCCGGCCCCGATAACCCTTTCTCTTTCTCTCGGTCAGACTTTCGTGACCGGGAAGGAAAAACAATCAGAAGCTCTTCTGTTGCACGACTTTGGTCAAGAGATCGATCTTGGCGACAAGTTCTCTCAAGGTATCGGTAAGAGAGGGGCCCTCGGAGGCCGTGTCTTTCTCCAAGAGATCCAAGAGCCTCATCAAGCCCCCAGACAAGATCCTTTGCTGCTCCGAGATTTCTTCGAGCACCGCATAGATCCCGTTCCATTCCTCTTTCATGTTGTCCTCCTTTGTAATCGAGTGTTGTCTCCTTCGCCCGGCTTTTGGACCAATCCGGAGCGAGTTCCAGTAGAGTCATTCTGTCGGCATGAACATGAAAAGCTTCACGGGCCCGGCTTCCCGCCACATACGCCCATTCCCTTCCCGCCATTCCATCGTCCGGGGCCAACACATGGCATCGATCCACCGTGGCTCCCTGAAGCTTGTGGCACGTTGCCGCATAGCCATGCTCCAGATGGGGATAGGCCCGAGGATCGATCTCCTTCATTCCTCCCCGGTCAAGAAGGATTGAGATCTTTCCGTTCCGGATCTTATGGACCGTTCCGAAATCCCCGTTCAAGACATCCTGACTCCGGTCGTTCCGGAGAAACAGAATCCGGTCTCCGCCGGAAAACTCCCGCTCCCCTTGTGTTGTCGTGATACGGATTCCTGGATTCTCGACCAGACCCTTTTCCTTTGCATGACGGCGGGCCCAGTCATTGATGTCCCGCGCTTCCGCCCGGGTCGATGCAATTGCCACTGAAGCCTTTCCCTCCATGAGATCCCGGCTGACCGCCTCCCCGATGCCTTCCTTCGTTCCGAGGCCTGATTCATAAACATGAACCCGGTCTCGCTTGGAAAGGTCATGAAGCGCTTCTTCCGCCCTTCCCAAGGCCAGATCCCGAATGGCCTGCCGGTCGGAGGCGAGACTCTGTCTTCGGATATTCGACAGCTCCACAAATCCTGTCCGCTCCTGGAGGAGCCGGAAGGCCGCTCCGGCCTCAATCGCCGGGAGCTGTTTTGTATCCCCCACCAGAACAATCTTCGCCCCGGCACCCTCCGCCCGGAGGAGAACCTCCCTCATCTGCCGGGATCCGAGCATCCCGGCCTCATCAATCACCAGAATGTCGCGCCGGGTGAGAGGATCTTTTCCGTCTGAACCCATCTCCCGTTTCAGGGATGCCAGTGTCGTGGAGGCGATCCCGGATCCCTCCGAAAGACCCAGGGCCGCCTTTCCGGAAAGGGCGGCCCCTCTGACCCGGTATCCCTCCGCTTCCCACACTTCCCTGGCAGAACCAAGTGCGTAACTCTTCCCGGTTCCGGCCCATCCCTGCACCAGAGCCAGATCGGAGCGTCTCGTAATGGCCCGCACCATCTCCCTTTGTTCCGGACTCAGGGACTTCCGGTCCAGAACGGCCTCGATAAGATCTCTCCCGACACCATGATCCGACCTTCCGGAAAGACGATCGGCAATCTCCAGCATCTCCCGTTCAATCCGGAGCATCTCCCGGGTCGTATAACGATCCCGGCCAGGACTTTTCTGAAGGGAAACAATGTCCGGATCCAGAATAGCCTGTTCAACAGACTGTTCGGCAACGGAAAGCCCGGATTTGCCTTGGGCTTCCTGAAGAATGCTGGCATGAGCCCGGGATTCCGTGAAGGTGGAATTTCCCTCTGTCAGACCTGAGAGCAGAGAGGACGGATCCGGACTCTCTGAATCTCTTGTCCTCTCCCATCGGTCAAAAAGAATTTTTTTCCTCTCTTCGAAGTCCGAGGAACGGCTGTCACGATCCTGCCCGGGAGGATTCAATCGGGCCCACTCCTGAACAAGCGTTTCTTTTTCCGATAACATTTCGGAACGGGTTGCAGAAACTCCGGACATCACATTCCTGTATTCTCGAGAGGATTCGATTGACCGGATAATTTCATCCCGGGCGAGGGACTGTTCCCGTTTTTCCCGGTCAGGAAGACGTTCGGACCCGATCGCCCGTTCCTGCCACTCCTGCCTCAGGAGCAGGGGGTCCTTCTCCTTTTTTGCCTTGCGGGTTGTCAGGGTGGCCACCTCGGACGCCTTCGCCCCGGAGGAGCCCCGTTCTGCGAGGGCCCTCTCGATCTGGTTTCGCCGAGTCGAGAAGAGGACCTCCAGCCCCCGTTCGATCTCCTTGAGGCGAAAACTTTTCCCATCGCGGAGAACGGTGAATCCCAGCGTTTGCATTTCCTTCGCCAATGCCACCCGGTAGGCCGCTCCGCCCGCCATCTTCCATTCGAAGAAATGGGATCCCTCCAGGGTCCGGATCTTGCCGTCCTCCCCCACTCCCACGTTGAAGACAAAGGCATGACTGTGGATCTGGGGATCCTGCTCCCGGCTCGTGTAATGCCGGTAAACCGCACAGGTCAGATCCGAAGGAATCTCGTCCTTTCCCCCATGTCCCGTCCGGCAATACGACGCATGACGTTCCATATAGAAGAGCGCCGCTTCCACGGCCCGATCGTGCGCCGCCGCAATTTTGGATCGGGTGGCGTCGTCCCCCAGTGCCCACGCCACGGAGACGGACTTCGGAGCGGAGAAGGTCAGATCCCACCCCGAGCGATGGGCTTCCCCAGCCTGCCGGACCAGGGCCTTGCCGGTCCTCGGGTCGAACCCGAACGCAAGCTCCTGGAACTCTTCCTTCCGGACCGGTCCGGACAACCCCAGCGCTTCGGCTCCTCGCCCGATCCAGCGTCCCCGTTCGTTCTTGGCATAGTAATCCTCGACCTGTCGCTCCTTGCCGGTGACGAGATGTTCATAATAGGCTTGGGCGGCCGTCCCGCTCCCCCGTGTCGCGACCGACAGCATTCGAACCTCCCTTCAGGATTTTTTCGATCTGGCGGGTGAGATCCGCGATCAGTTCCCGCGTGGCCAATCGCTCCCGCTCGGCAGCTTCCTTCATGCCCACAAGCGACAGCCGGATCTCGGGACGAAGTTCCTGTCCCACTGCCCGGGCGATCTCCGCCGTCAATTGGGCGTTCTGGATCAAAATCCGGATCCGCTCGGCATCGGACGGGGCCGGAATGCGCCGAAGCGATGCCAGTTCCTCCTCCGACAGAACGGCCGAAACCGCATTCCTTCGTGCCGTCACTTTCCCCCTCCGATCTTCCAGCCATAGGTTCCGTGGTCCGCATCCGGAAAGGGGGAGCATATTTTGCCCCCGTTCTTCGAGGTCCCGATCTTCCACCCCGGTTCGTCACAGTTCACAAAGTGGCCGATGAACCCCGCGACCGGCAGCGCTTCGGCGTACCCTTCCGACTTGCCCTGGTCGTAGGCCACCCAGCCGACCGCCGAAAAACCGACAATCCCCACCGTCAACCCGAGGACGATCCATTTCCGGGTCTTGAGCTCCAAGGCGTATTCGAGGGTCTCCGAACGGGTTTTCTTGATCGCCTGATCCACAAGGCCCGGAACCGTCTGGGCCAGCGAGCTCCTGGCCTCGGCTTCAGCCTCCCGGATCGCCTGGACCGACGCATTGATCGTGGGTTGATGGGCCTTCCGAATCTCGTCCAGCGCCTCTTTCGTCCTCCCCTTGATCCTCTCCGGAAACTCCAGGTACAGGCGATAGTAGTAATCCATGGCCAGGAAGATAGACCACAGGGCATCGTTGTCCCGGATCCCCATCGCCTTTTCGATCTTCAGAAGCCGGACCTGCACCTCGTCCGGCATGGGTTCTCCGTGGAGTTCCCGGTACAGTTCTTCAAGACTCATAGTCCCACCTCCTTGAACATTTGATTCGTCCATTGTCTCCATCGGAGCAGTTCCACCCGATTCCCGATCGGAAGTTCCATTCCCGCCCGGGCAATCGACAGCCTTTGGGTGTACAGGTCATCCGCCACCCGGTCGGCCAGGTCCGGAAAGTCCAGGACCTTCCCTCCCGCGGTCTCGATCTCCTGCCGGATCTTCGACTTCTCGAACAGTTCGAATTTCGAGGACGCTCCAAAATGCAGGTTCCGGACGACATGCACCCGACCGCTTTTGACTCCGGACAGAAAGTCCCGAAGAAGCTCAATGGAATCCCTCTGCCGGTTGATCACCCAGAAGACGACCAGTTCCCGTCCCAGCTCCGGCAGGGCGAGATCCAGGTTCATCCCGTTTTTGGCCACATCGCTCCTGGCCGCGCTATTGATGACCACGGGGCCCGAATGCTCCCAACACAGGTTGATGAGCTCGATCCATCCGTCGGATTCGTCCAGGTCCAGAAGTTCGGTCCGGACAGCGTTTCCATAGGCCTTGGCCACATCCGGGTTGGCCGTATCCGTCTCCACAAGCAGAGGACACGATTCCCCGAGATAGTCCAGGAGCGCCATGCTCACCGCGCTTTTCCCGACACCGCCTTTCGATCCCCCGATCCAGAATATCTTTTCCATGGTTGTTCTCCTTCTTGATGTTTTTACAGATCGTCCCGGTCCGGCCGGATCCGGAAGGTTCCGATCCCGGACTGGGGCGGTTCGTTAAACTTGGAATCCCCGACCCGTTCGATGCCCTTCTTCGTTCCGGGTTGATTGATCTTGTGACGGACATCGACCTTGACCTCTTTCCCCTCCTTCGGTTGTTGTTTCCCATACTTCCGGGACTTGGACGGGAGTTCCTCCAGGACGGCCGGACCGTTTCTGGCCAACGCCGCCCGGCTCACCGTCACCCCCGCCTCCGACAGGATCCGGCGGATCTCCTCCCACGAATCCCCGCGCTTTCGCATCGCGGCGATTTCTTTCTTCATGGACCGGATCAGATCCGACACGGACCGGATGGGACGCTTCTCCGACCTGATCGCGTCGCGCACTTTCTTTCCGGCCTCTTCCAGTTGCTCCGTCCCGACTTCAAAGCGTCTCATGCTGTCTCACCCCTTGCGCTCATTCGGCTCTTCCTGTGCTCTTCTGGCGCTCTTTTCCGGATCAAAAGCGTCTACAGACGGATGGGTGGCGAATAGACGCCACGGAACCCGGAAATCGACTGAGGTCCCATACACCCCGTAAACACGCTCAGCTCCAGGACCGGCAACCCTTGGAGACCCTTCGGTCCTTCACCCCTGGTGCGTCGGGTGTGGAAATAAACAGTCTGTCTTCCTGAGTCCTTTGGATAAAGGGCTTCCATACCCGATTTCTTCCTTGCAAGAAGTTTCTTCCGGAATTCGTTGCAACAATTTCCAAACAATTCCGCTGACTCCGGAACGTTGCCATGAAGATTGACAAGCGACACATGACAGACTACATTTACCTCATGATTCGGAGCTTTCGGCACAAGGGACTTCAGGCCTATTTCCAAAAAGGCTCCAAGGCGGGCATCCAACCCTCTCATGCCGCCCGCTTGCAACTGCTTCTGACCGCCTTGAACGTTGCCCAAAAACCCGAACAGATGAATGCCCCGTCCTGGGCCCTCCACAAACTGAGTGGAGATCTTGGGGGATTCTGGTCTCTCCGGGTCGATGGCAACTGGAGACTGATCTTCCGGTTCGAAGGCGAAGACGCCTTCGATGTGGATTATGTCGATTACCATTGAAAGGAGTGTATCCATGGATATGCACAGTCCTGCCCACCCCGGCGAAGTTCTGAGAGAATATCTCCCTCCGGGAATGAATGTTGCGGAGGCGGCCAGACGCCTGGGGGTCACAAGGCAAGCGTTGTCGGCCCTTCTGAACGGCCGATCCGACATGAGTGTCGAAATGGCCCTGCGTCTCGAATCGGCTCTTGGAATCGAGGCGGATTTCTGGTTGCGAATGCAATTGCAGTCGGATTTGTGGTCTGCCAGGCAAAAGCCCAAACCCGTCGTAGAATCCATCATTGCCTGAGACCACCCCATCGCACGTGTCATTTCTCTTCTCTTGGGAGAAGCGACTCCGCTTCGCCCATTTCCATTGACTTGTCGAGTCACCACCGGATGGGAGCCGGCCAGTATCTCCCCCTCCCCCGGCGATCACACTCAACGATCAAGTCTCCATTCTGGACGAGTTGCTCCAGTGTCTGTCTCGCTTCTACCACATCTATCCGGCAGTCGGTCGCCAGTTTCTGTATATTCAGGGGCGCGGGAGAAGGACCGAATCGGAGGTTTACCAAAGCCCGGGCATAGACGCGAACGAATGGCGGATTGTTTGTCCAAGCCAAGGGAACACCCCGATCCTCAATGACCAACTCGCCGATCGGGATCGGAGGGGCGAGGCCGGTTTCGGTAAATTCGGAATCTGATGTTTTTGTGGTGTTCCCGGTGTTCCTTGTGTTCCGTTCTTCCGTATTGGCTCCAGTTCCGGATTTGTCTGATGACACGTGTGGAACACCGTCTTTTTGGTCTGGTGTTCCTTGTGTTCCAATCCCCCTTTCAAAGGAATCGTTTTTCTCGCATGGAACACCAGGAACACTTGATCTATTTGTCAGGTGTTCCAAGTCTGATGTTTGGCAAAGTGGCTCCAGTCCTTCTGTTTTTTGTTCTGGAACACCGGGAACACCAGGAACACCGTTTTCAAATAACATCCGGCGAACGATTTCGTGGATCATCGACCTTGCTCTTCTTTTTCCGGCTCTTCGAATACATCGGAATAGAAAACGTAAACCCGCTTTTTACCAAGATTGGTCAAGGTGATACTTTGCGAAGATTTCCCCTTATTGTCCGGTTTCAACCATCCGGCCTCGACCAGGACGCGGACTGCAGTCTTCGGATCAAGGCCCGTCAAAATCTCATTTCTGAAGCTTTCCGGGAAAACATAGAACGTCGTTTCACCGGCCTCTTCCCGACGGAAGCCAACGCGATTGACAATCCTCATGTTTTCACCAGCATCCCAAGGCTCAAACCGGCTTGACCCGTGCGCTTCAAAAAACGTCCGGACCTGACGGAGAATCATGTCCCGCTCCTGATTCCCGGAACCACCGCGACGATCCAGCCATGCTTTGAAACAGATCGCCGCCGCCTGCTCCCCTTCACCGGGACGCCAGCCCGTGATCTCAAACAGAGTTGCAATTTCCCCGGCAATGGCGACCAGCGCGAAGCGGTCCGCAACCCTTGCCACCTGGCCCTCTGCCCCGGAAGGAAGATGATTCTTGGCAAAATCTGCCCGGCCCTTCCGGAGGAGTTCCATCATGGACTCTCGGCAGGCGATCAGCTTTTCGAGGAACGTTCGGATCGCAGTTCCGTAGTATCGGGACGATGCTTCCTTGAGACGGTCGGAAAACGTGGGACCACTCTCACCACATGTGCTCTCAAAAACACTTCCGGAGGCCGCCTCTGCGGGAATATCGACGATCCGGACCATCTGTCCGGCCTTGGGTCGGAACCCGGATTCTCCCAGGTGGGAGGAAAAATCAATTTCTCCGGAGGACAGGAGAATCGTTCTCCATGTCAGGTGAGTCCGAAGCCCTCCGGAGCGTCCGGCGCGGCCTTTGGAATGACCATTGGCGATCAGGTAGGCCGCCGGACCGACAATCCGCGAATCGACCTGGCCGATTTCATCGAGAATGACCGCGCAATCGTTCCGTCGGCTCAGCAATCCTTCCAGCCCATTGTCCGTGGTCCGCCATTGACGGATGTATTCCGGAGGACCATAAACCGATGCCGCGACTCGAAGAGCCGTCGTCTTTCCGGAAGAGGACGGTCCAAATAGATGGAATCCCCCCGAATCCATCCCGGCCAGTTCCAGAAGAGGACCGGCGAACGCCGCCGATGCCGCAAAGATCAGGCGGAAATTTCCGGAACAGAGGGCCGAGACTTCATGCTTCCACTCTTCATGGGTTCCGGACTGGCCAAATTCGTGATCGATGGGTCCTTGTTCCGACTGGAACAGGACGCCTTCACCTTCTGCCTGTCCGATACTCTTGTCCGGAAAAGCGAATTGCCCCTGGCTCCAACCGATTTTCGACACACAACGGGCGCGGTCCTTGGGACGGTAGGATTGAAGATATTGATTGATCAGCGGGCGAATCCGGGGAATGGGAGAAAGGTTCGCCCCCATGTTCAGGAGGATGCCTCGAACTTCTTCTCCGGAACCTTTCAGCATCTCGACAGGCATGACCCATTTTTTCACCCGACCGTCGGGGTCCTCGAAAACCAGGACGCGGCCCCATTCATGTCCGTGTTCGTTGCGGGCCAAGGCTTCCACAAGAATGGGACCGGAAATCCAGGTCTCCTTGATTTGCGGAATGCCGTTTTCGTCTTCTTTCTCTTCAAGGTAGAACACACCGCGCCGGTCCAGTCTGAAACCGTGGGGAATGCCGTCGATGGAGCGCGGGGATTCCTCCGGATCTTCATCCTTTTCTTGTTTGACAAGTCCAAGAAGATCGACCAGGGTGTGACCTGCGGCCAGATAGTCGTCGACACCATTTTTTGATCCGTCTTTTCCTTCCGGAAGCTGAACAATTTTCACGTCGGCTCCCCTGCTTCGGAGGAAAGCGGTCAGTCTGCCAAGGGCGTTTTGTACATCCTTCCTGGTTTTGGATGACGGGTCGAAATCAAAGGCCAGGAAAGTTTCCCGGCTTTTCAGAGCGATGCTTTCCCAGTCCGGAAGGACGGTCGAACCACCGTCCTTGTTGCTTCCCCGCCAATTCCAAACGCCAAGCAGCCCGATGACACACCCCGCACCGGCGGATAGGAGCGAGTCCGCTTTTCTGATCCCTTCCGTGATCCAAAGAGGAGCGGACGGATTTCCGATATGAGGGCGTGATCGGGGATGAATGTCCAGAAGCATCCGCGACCGGGCCGGAGTCTCGTATTTGACTTCCTTCTTCTTTACTTTATCGACGCGCGGGATGTCCGGCCGGGACTGGACGTTATCGATCCGGCCGACCACGGACCAGACCGGGATGAGCAGGGTCGGAGTGATCCGTTGCTGTGGGGTGAAGCCAAGATGGATCAGGATCTTGAGGTCCGTGACAGTTCGGTAGCCCCGTTCCCGGACAATCTCCGGGAGAATGGCCGATCCCTCGACGAGGATCCTATGCCCTTCGGAAAGTTCCGTCAGGGGACGAGATGTCAGAATCGGATGGGGATCCGGTGCGGAAACACTGATCTTTTTATTCCCGTCCGGCTCGACCTCCGGATCCAGGAAATCCGCTGTGCGAATGGGTGAGTTTTCAGGCAATCCTTTTTCCAGGAGGGCCGCTCCGGGCTGGGTGGCTTTTTCGAGGCTGGATCGGATCACGCCGACTGTCCTCCCATTCCTTCCCGAATAATCCGCTCAATCTCCTGGTCCGGGATCCGGACCGCACGCGTTCCGATCTTCACGACATGGATTTTCTTATCAAAGATCCATCGTCTTAAAGTTCCCGGCTTGATCGAAAGCTTCCGGGCGGCATCTTCCACTCGAAATAGTTCCACTTGTTCCCTCCCGCTTGTTGTGTGCGTTTTATTTTTAATGTAATCTAACAGGGCGATTACTCCTTGATGCTACTCCTTATTTACTGACATTCAATGATGTTTTAAAATATGTTTTTTTAGTAAAAGAATACATCAGGATCTGTTTAAATCCGGATGAAACACAACACACAAGGCAGGAGAGAGGTCTATTGGAGCTGAATGACCTTATGTGGGAACAAGGCGTGGTTTCTTCCGAGTATCCCTCGTGGGCCTTGATGGAATGGGCGAATGGGGATCACCGGGAACTTTGGATGAGCGAAATCGACATTGTGAAGGAGAAGGTGCCTTACCGATTTATGCTGTCCCCTTCAGAGATCCTTTCCGGCTTGAAGGTGCTGTCCAGACGAATCCTTGAGGAGATGATTCGGAGAGTCGAATCCGCAAAAAATTCAGGACAGGTCCCGCAAATCCCGGAGCCGATTTTCTGTAGACGAGCCCTCACAGTTGATGTGATCGGATGGTGGCCGGAGGGGTTTCGTTTTGGATCCACGACGGAAACCGAAGCTTTGGAACTCTTCCCGGAATGGAAGATGGCGATGCCCGGTTGGGATGTTCCCAATGAAGCCTTTATGGTGTTCAACCAGTTCATATTCGCCAAGTTCGCAATAGATGAGCCTCTCGTTGACCCGAACAAAATCCGCCTTTGCGCCATTTCGGAATGCGAAAGGTTCTTCATTCCAAAAAGAGGCGGCAAAAAGACCTCAAGGGCCTGCTCCAAGGCTCACGCATTGCTTCTCTCGAGCCGCAAGCAAAGGCAGAATGATTCGTACAGGAACAGGGAACGAGAACGCAACCGGGACCGAATGCAAACCGTCAGAGAAGGGGAAAAACTGTTCTTCAAATGGATTGGAGAGGGCCGATCCCATCGGGAAGCGCAAGCGCTTCTTCGCAAATGGAACGAGGCGCTTCCTTCCCCTCTCGGGGAGAAGGCATTGCAGAATATTCTCGACAAATAAGGAGAATCGGAGCATGGCACGAAAAAACTCAAAGGACAAAGGGGTTTTTGAGAGACCGACAGGGTCTGGAATTTGGTGGGTACGGTTCATTGCCGAGGGGAAGGAGGTTCGCAGGAAGATCGGACGGAAGACCGACGCGAAGGAATATTACATGCGGGTCAGATCCCAGATCCTTGAAGGACGCTATGAGCCGGAGAAGCCGCGCGCCATCACCCTGGAAGCCTGGCTCAAGGAATATATGCAGACGGTGACGAGTATCAGTATAGGTGTTCAGAAAGGCTATGCCGCGTTCTGGAGCGTACGATTGGGGAACCGTCCCCTTGCCGGTATCAAGGCAAACGAATTGGAACGGATTCAGGCTTCGTTGAAGGAAGAGGGAAGACTGGCACAATCCACCATCAACCGCTATTACGCCTTTCTGAAGCATTCCCTGAACGTCGCCATCCGGGACGGCCTCATCAAGGAAAACCCCGTGACAAGGGTCCAGTTCTTCAAGGAGGCGACGGGAAGAACCGTCTTTCTCACTGAAGCGGATGAAGCCAAGCTCCGGGAAAGCTTCCCTCCCGATACCTGGCCGTTTGTGGAGTTCGCCCTCCATACGGGCCTGAGACAGTCCGAACAGTTCAATCTCCGGTGGGAGACTGTCGATTTCGGTTCAAAGGTTCTGACCATCCCTCTGTCCAAGTCCGGAGAAACCCGGCACGTTCCGTTGAACGGGAAGGCCCTCTCCATCCTGAAAGAATTGAAGAGTCGTCAGGTGATCCTGTCTCCCTGGGTGTTCCCTTCCCCGGTCGATCATACAAAACCCAGGGACGGGAACGCCTTCTACAAGAAGATATTCATTCCTGCCGTTCAAAAAGCCGATTTGTCCGGGGTGGTCTGGCACACGCTACGGCACACCTTCTGCTCCCGTCTGGTTCAGGCAGGAATCCCCTTGACCACGGTTCAGAAGCTGGCCGGTCACAAGGATTATTCGACCACACTGATTTATGCCCACCTGTCGCCGGGACATCTTCACGACGCCGTGGGGATTCTGTACAGGGAGACGAAAAAGACGGAATTTGAATCCGAACCGGCACCAAATCCGGCACCAGAGGAAAATCGACGGGAGGGAAAATCCTGTTAAGTGCTTGTTAAATATGGTGCGCCCGGCAGGAGTTGAACCTGCGACCTTCAGATTCGTAGTCTGTTGCTCTATCCGGGCTGAGCTACGGGCGCAATAACCGGTGGGTTGAAGCTGACCTGAACATTCTACTGAAGACCGATCCGTTTTGAAAGCCCCTGTTTCCACCTTCTCATGCTCTTTCTTCCCCGCATCCAATACCCATCCTCTTCTCTCCTGTGGTAAAATGGCTGAAAAACTTGGGTTGTTTCACATTTCAAGGAGTCCCGGTGAGCGAGCCTCTCTATCCCTTTTCAGAAATCGAACAGACAGTCCAGAAGAGCTGGAAAGCGGAAAACAGCTTCCACGTCAAACGCGCACCCGGGCTCCCCAAATATTACTGCCTCGAGATGTTCCCCTATCCGTCCGGCCGCATCCACATGGGCCATGTCAGAAACTATTCGATCGGCGACGCGATAGCCCGCTACAAGCGGATGCGCGGCTTCAACGTCCTTCATCCCATGGGTTGGGACGCCTTCGGACTTCCTGCTGAAAATGCCGCCATCGTCCGGGGAATTCATCCCGCCGACTGGACCGAAAGCAATATTTCCCATATGAAGGAACAGCTCCAGAAACTCGGCCTTTCCTACGACTGGGACCGGGAGGTGGCCACCTGCCACCCGGACTATTACCGATGGAACCAATGGTTCTTTCTGAAGCTCCTCGAAAAAGGGCTGGCCTATCGCAAGGAGGCCCTGCTCAACTGGTGCGACTCCTGCGCGACCGTCCTTGCCAACGAACAGGTCGAGGACGGTCTCTGCTGGCGCTGCGGGAGCGTTGTCACTCTCCGAACGATGGATCAGTGGTTTCTCCGGATCACCGACTACGCCGAAGATCTCGCGCATTCTCTCGAGACCCTGGAAGGATGGCCCGAGCGGGTGAGGACGATGCAGGCCAACTGGATCGCCCCTTCGACCGGGGCCCTGATCGATTTCGGAATCGAGAGGACCGGGGACCCGGCCTTGCCGGAAGAGCCTCTGACGGTCTTCACCACGAGACCCGACACCCTCTTCGGAGTCACCTTCGTAACCATCGCCCCCGAACATCCCCGCCTGGAAGCCCTCCTCAACCGATCCCCGGAGAAAGACCCTGCGAGGGCCTTTATCGAGAAAACCCTCCGGGCCCGAACCCATCAGAATCGGGAGGAGCCGGAAAAGGAAGGGGTCTTTTCCGGGATTTATCTTCGCCACCCCCTGACGGAAGAGCGCGTTCCCCTCTGGATCGGAAACTTCGTCGTCGCCTCCTACGGAACCGGGGTCGTCATGGGTGTTCCCGCCCATGACCAGAGAGACTTCGAATTCGCCAAAAAATATCGATTGCCCGTCCGCCAAGTAATATTGCCTCCCGGACAGGAACGGAATTCCTCACTGGACACGGCCGTCACCGAAGACGGCGTCCTTCTGGATTCTGGGCCCTTTTCCGGCCTTTCGGGGGACGAAGCCCGGGCATCGATCACCGCCCACCTCGAAAAGGCGGGCCTCGGGAGACCGAAAATAACCTACCGGCTTCGGGACTGGGGCATTTCCCGCCAGCGCTATTGGGGAACGCCGATTCCCGTGATCCACTGCCCTTCCTGCGGGATCGTCCCGGTCCCCGAAGGAGATCTCCCGGTCCTTCTTCCCCGGGACATTCAATTCACCGGAAAGGGCGGCTCTCCCCTCGCCGATCATCCCGCCTTCCGGAGCGTTCCCTGTCCTTCCTGCGGGGGCGCCGGTCGCCGGGAAACCGACACCATGGACACCTTCATCGACTCCTCGTGGTACTTCCTCAGATTCGCCGGCCTTGAAGATTGCCCTCCGGATCGTCCATTCTCCCCCGAGGCCCTCTCTTACTGGCTTCCGGTCGACCAGTACATTGGAGGGGTCGAACATGCGATTCTCCACCTGCTCTACGCCCGCTTTTTCACCCGCGCTCTGTTCGACCTGGATCTCTCCCCGGTCAGGGAGCCTTTTCGGACTCTCCTCACCCAGGGAATGGTCCTGAAAGATGGATCGAAGATGTCCAAGTCGAAGGGGAACGTGGTCGATCCCGATCTTCTCATCTCGGAATACGGTGCCGACACCGTCCGTCTCTTCACCCTTTTCTCGGCTCCGCCCGACAAGGATCTCTCCTGGGACGACAAGGCGGTCGAAGGCGCTTACCGCTTCCTCGGCCGACTCCATAACCGGATCGAAACCCTCATCGGGGAATTTCCGGAAGCGGCCAGGACCGAGACGGCCGCATGGCTTGAAACGCTTGCCCCGGAAGCATGCGACGTCCGCAACAAGATTCACGAAACCATCCGGAAGGTCACCGCCGACCTTGAAAACAACGCCCAGATGAATACGGCCATCGCCAGCCTCATGGAGCTTCTGAACACGCTCAGCCATTTCCAGGGAAACGTTCTTCAGGAGGACCCCGCATCCCGGCAATGGGCCCTCGTTTCCGGTTACCGGACCATTCTCCTCCTCCTCTCCCCCTTTGCCCCCCATCTCGCGGATCATCTCGGCCGTCGTCTCGGGGTCGAAAGGATCGCCCATCACCCCTGGCCCGTTCCCGACGAGCGCGCCCTGGTCCGAACCCTTGTCCCCTTCGTCATCCAGGTCAACGGGAAGCTCAGGGCGACCCTGAACTTCCCTCCCGATGCGCCGGAACTGATCGTCGCCAAAGATGCCAGGGAAGACGATCGCCTCGTCCGGGCACTCTCGGGCCAGACGATCCTGAAGACAATCTTTGTACCGGGCAAGATCCTGAACTTCGTGGTCCGGCCTTCTCAATGAATGGGCGAAGCAAAATCCGGCACCTGATTCCGAGACTGGGGGGAAGCGCGATCCTGCTGTCGTGCCTGCTTGGCCTGTCCGGGTGCGGGTACCACTTCTTCAACCTCAACAATCTCGCACAGACACCGGCCGCCCACAATCTGAGCTTTGGACAGACCATCCGCATCGCCGTCAAGACCTTCCACAATATGACCATCTATCCGCTGATCGAAACGACCGTCACCCAATCCATCAAGGACACCCTTCTCCGGACCTCGGGGGTCATCCTGGTCAACGATCCCAAACGGGCCGACATCGTTCTGTGGGGGAAGGTCGTCGTCGTTGCAGAAACCCCCCTGGCCCTTTCGAGCATCAACGGCATCCAGGAATACCAGCTCGAGATCATTCTCGACGCCCATGCGACGGGTTACAACGGGAAGGAGCTCTGGCATGGAGGCTCGATCATCGGCACCGCTCCCATGTACATGAGCCTGAACCTTTCGCTTTTGAACACCACTCAGCAGTACGCCATGAACACGGCCGCGATGAATGCCTCGGTCCGCCTTCTGAACTTCATGGCCCATACGATCGGCAGCCAAACCTTCAATCCCCTGACACTCCAGAACCAGATTGGCGTTCCCGCCACTCCGGGAACACCGCTCCCCAACGGAACAGCCGTCCCTGCGACGCCAGGAGGCATGCCCTGATCCGTTCGGCCCTCGACTTTCTCCGACTCGAGGCTCTTCCGGGCCCGGTGATCGGAGTCGCTTCCGGAGATCCGCTTCTCTCCCTCTGGGTGCGCCACCACCTTCTTTCCCTTCTCGAGATTCCTCCTGAGGAGGGGGGGGCCGCCATCGACGGACACACGGGGGAAGAAATGCCCCAGCATCGCCTTTTGGCCCGGATCCGGGAACAGCCCCTCTTCGCAAAAAAGCGCGTTCTCTGGGTCACCCGGGCCGACCAGTCCCCCGAGATCGATCCCTTCGGGATTCTTGAGAAAAACCGAAAAACGGTTACGACCGTCATCCTCGAGGCTCCCGAAAAAAGCGTTTCGGCCTGGTCAAAGATCATTCCGGCATTCAGCCTCTCGCCTCCCGCAAAACCAGCCGACCGGGAAGCCTGGATCCGGTTTCTCGCGGAAAAGCATGGACTCGTCCTGGACAAAGCGGCCATGGATCCCCTGATGACAACCTTCGAAGGCGCCCTTGGGCCCGTCGACCGTCTTTTTACGGACCTCTCGAAGGAGGGCGGGTCGCGAAGGATCACCGAAGAGGTCCTCGAAAAACGGGGGGTCGTCACCCACTACAAGACGGTGTTCGAGCTCCTTCGGGGGCTAGAAAGCGGAGACAGAAAATTTTTCAGGGAGTGGGAACGATTCCTTGAAGGAGGTCAGTCCCCCTTCGGACTCCTCTCCCTCCTTCACCGGCAATGGAAGCTCTACCGGATCGCCAGGAATGTCCTGGAGGAACAAAGAGGTTCTGGAGAAGCCGAGAAGATGGTTTCCACCCTCGGTGGCGTCCCGTCCTTTGTTGCGGGGGGAATCGTCCGGATCGCCGCAAAGATGTCGCGGGAGTCCATGAGAAAGGGATCAAACGCACTCTGGGAGGCGGATCTTCTGTTGAAGTCCGGTGTCGCCTCGGGTCTCGTGATGGATCGGCTCGCCGCCACCTTGTACACCTTGGGACAGGAGCATCGGGGGAAGGGAGAAGCAGGAAGAGGATCGACACGCAAGGTCTTTAAAAAATCCTGAAGCGAATCGGTCTTTTCTCGTGATGGTCCGGTTGTGGCCGCCAAGCCGGAGCCGGACCATCATCCAGAAAACGTTACCCTTGGGACGCAGGGACGCCGTTCACCTTGAGGGTGAGACGAGAAATTTTCCGGGAGGCGGTGTTCCGATGAAGGATACCCCGGTTGACGGCATGGTCGATGAAGGGAACGACCCGCATCAGGGCTTCCCTGGCTTCGTCAGACTTTCCGGCGGTGACCGCCTCTTCGACCTTGCGGGCAAGGGTTCTCATCGTCATGATCGCCTGGCGGTTCCGCTCGCGACGACGGGCATTTCTCCGGATATCTTTCTTGGTTGACTCGTGGTTCGCCAACGATCCTCCTTGTGGACGTCCATGAAAATGGTTCAAAAGATTACGGGATGGAGGAGCACCTCTCTCGCAACCCTCAACACGTCAAAAAGAACTCGAATTTGAGATATTAAAGGATTCCTTCCCTTTCGTCAATCTTTCCACCGACTCCTCCTCACGAAGGGTAAGGAATCCTTTCATCTCCCCCGAACCCCGGGAGGATCCCCCTTCTATGTCGCCGAAAAGAGGGGAAAAAGGGGCTTCACTTCCGAAAAATCCCTGCTCCACCTTGTGAACTGGATGGCCCGATGGTAGGATTTCCTGAAAATCCTTGACACAAAAAAGGTTGAACTGAGTCCCGGAGACAGCCATGCCGATCCTCTTCCCTCGATCCTATTCCAAGCCTCCGAAGGACCGACGCCTCCTGTGACGTCGACCGACCCAACACCTCCCTCCCGAGACCGCCACGAAACCATCCGGACGATCGGCCGCCAGGGAGCCCGTGTCTCGGTCGCCATCCTACTCTCACGCATCTTCGGATTTCTCCGTGACATGCTGATCGCCGAACGATTCGGCACCGGAGCGATGGCCGACCTCTTTTACGTGGCCTACCGAATTCCCAACATGCTTCGGGAACTTTTTGCGGAGGGGGCCCTCTCCTCGGCCTTCATTCCGACCATGACCCGGACCCTCGACCGGGAGGGACGGGATGCGGCCGAAAGACTTTACACAGGAGTCCTTCTCCTCCTCTCCCTTATCCTTCTTCCGGTCATCGTCGCCGGCATGGTCTTCGCCCCCGAGATCCTCTCCCTCCTGGCCCCCGGATGGAGTATCGATCCGGCCCGGAAGGCCCTGGGGGCCAAAATGATCCGGATCATGTTTCCCTTTCTCTACTTCATCTCCCTGTCGGCCCTTCTCATGGGCGTCTTCAACGCCCAGAAACGCTTCTTCATTCCGGCGGCCAGCCCCATCGCATTTTCCCTGTCCCTCATCCTCGCGGCACTCCTTCCGGACCGTCTTCTTCCCGGCCCCCCCATTCTCCGTCTTGCCGGTGGAGTCCTTGCCGGAGGCCTGGCCCAGTGGGGGATCCAGTGGCTGCTCCTGGGGAAGAATCGGCTTCGCCTGGTCGACCTGATGTCCCCATTGAACTGGAAGGATCCGGAGGTCAGGGGGGTCATGTCCCGGATCGTGCCAGCCATCGGCGGCCTCTGGGTCACCCAGGGCAACCTTCTGATCGCCACACTTTTTGGCTCCTATCTCGCAACGGGAACGATCGCCGCCCTCTATTACGCCATGCGGCTCGTCCAGTTTCCACTGGGACTCATCGGGGCAGCGGTGGCCACGGTCATCCTTCCACTTTTTTCACTCCATGCCCGGGATGAAAAAGGGTCTCAGGAAAAACTCGCAGAGACTCTCGCCCATGCTTACCGCGCCTCGCTCTTTCTCATGCTCCCGGCCTCGGCCGGGCTGGTGGCGCTCCGGGAACCACTGATCCGGCTTCTTTTCCAGCACGGCCGCTTCAATACGACGAGCGCCGAACAGACAGCCGTCGCCCTCATGGGGTACGCCATCGGGCTGTGGTCCTTCTCCGGAGTCCGGATCATCGTCCGGGCCTTCTACGCGACCGGAGACATGAAAACGCCTGTCCTCGCCGCACTCGCCGGACTTTTCACCAACCTCGCCACAAGCGGACTTCTCGCCCCGAGGGTGGGGGTCTTCGCCCTGGCCCTGGGAATTTCCTTCGGGTCCCTGGTGAACCAGGCCTATCTCTTCATCAGTCTGAAACGCTTGCTGGGACGCCGTCCCTGGGAGATCTTCGGCAATGCCCCGATGGTCATCCTCCACTCCCTTCTGCTCCTCGTTTTCGTCCGTCTTCTCTGGCTCGGCCTCTCGCACATCCTGCCTTCCGGGACAGCATCCCTCCTTGTTGCCCTTCTGGGGCTGATCGGATCGGGGGCCCTGTTCTACGGACTTCTCACAGCAATGACGGGAGTGACCGAAAGCCGGCTTCTGATGGAAAAGCTGACGGGGAGGCCTCAGCGGAAGAAGAGGTAGTTTTCCCAGACCTTGGGGGGATTCCCGGCCATTGTCATCATGACCATGATGGCGGGGGACCAGTGAGGACGCTGAACGCGGGCCAGAAGGATCATGCCCGCCTGTTCGGGGGTCTTGCCGGATTTTTTGTGGTTGCAGGAACGACAGGCGGTGACGATGTTTTCCCAGGTTTTCATCCCGCCCTGGGCCACAGGAACGATGTGGTCGAAGGTCAGGTCCTCAGGAGGAAAGGCTTTTCCGCAATACTGGCAGCAATTGCGGTCCCGGGCAAAGATGGTCTCACGGGAGAACTTGACGAGACGGCGGGTGTGGTGAAACAGAACCATCCGGTAGAGGCGGACAACGGCGGGAACTTTCATGGACATGCGGGCTGAACGGATGTCGCGCCCGTAGGTCTCCACGACCTCGACCTTTCCCTGAAATAAAAGGTGAACCGCCTTTTGCCAGGGAACGATCTTCAGCGGCTCATAGGTCGCATTGAGAAGCAAGGTCCGTTCCATGCCCTCTCCCCTTCGACCCCCGGGCTCAGGGTCTTACACACCGCCCAACATGTCGAGGACCTCTCCCAGAGGCCGAGAAATGCCGGTGAGGCCCCGGCAGGTCATATGCAGGTAGCGATTCTCCTCGGTGGTCTGAAGCGCCTGATTCAGGTCAACGATTGCTTCTGCTGAATCCGACTCCATGATCATGAGAAGATCCGACTCGTCCAGACCGTAACTGGACGCCATCGTCATCCTGACACCAGAGAACCCTTCCGTCACCTTCCGGCGTTCGCGCTCCGACCCTTCCCGGACAAAGTCCGGAAGTTGGGGCCAGTCTTTGGATCGCACGAGAGGCCTGACATGGATGAACCGCGAGTTGCGGGGAAGGAATGGGCTCCGGGTTCCCGTTTCTCCCAGGAAGCCGAGATAGGACTTCTCGACGGTCAGGTAGCGGCCCAGATAGGTTGAAAGCAGCTTGCCGGTCATTTCCTGCAGGAGACCGATATTGGTTCCGACCCTCCAGAGAAGCACGTCTCCCAGCCCCGAAAGGCCCACCAGACTGTAGGAACTGCTGGCGATCTGGGATTCGAATGTCCGGACAACGTCAGCAAACTCCTTTTTGCCGTGTCCGACCTCGGCGGGATGAACTTTCCGCCACTCCGGATCGATCCGCAGGATGACGAAGCTGGCGAATTCCCTCAAGGAAGAGGAATGGGAAGTCTTCGAGGGAGGGGGCTCCGCCGTGCGGGTGGATTCGGCGACAACTGTCTCTCGGGAAGAAGGAGGTGAAGACGAAGATTCGGCGGCGGGAGGAGGAGTGGGCGCCGGGATCTCGGGCGAAGCCGATGACTCTCCTCCCTCACTGGATTTCGAGGCCTTGATCCTGACGATGACACTGGCTTCGACCCGGGCCATGCCATGGGATCGCGCGTAATCCTCCGCTTCCTTTTCCACGTTCTTGCGGATAAAGAACGGAACCTTTTTCAGCAGTGCCTGGGCATCGTCTGTCCAGGGGATCCCAGCACTTTCCTGGTCTTTCGCCTCATCAGCCGCCATAACTGTCCGTCCTCCCTTGGGTCAATCCTGCCGAAGTACCCGACTTTCTCCGGCGTTCAACGGTCCGCAGGAACCGACGATACGCCCTTCCGAACCCCTGGACCTCTTGCCACAAACGGGAATCGCGGGCTATTATGCCACAGGAGTCAAAAAAGTCGCAAATCTTTCCTTTTCACCCATAAGGCCATAGCCATGGACAATCTCGATTATCGTTCGACATTCGACTCCATGGAGTCCGTTGCACGTAAGGTCGCCACCTCTCTGGGCTGGGAACGGGAGGCGCGGCTCGTCGCCCTGAACCGGGAGTGGCGGAAGATCTTCGGGGAACCGATCGCCCGGGTTTCCTACCCTTCGGCCCTCCTCGACAAGGAACTTGTTGTCGCCTGTTCTTCTCCTCTCTGGAAACGCGAGCTGACATACCTCCTTCCCGAAATCCGCCTGAAGCTGCAGAATGCCTGTCCCACCCTTGCGGGGATCGCCCTCGTCTTCCGGACGGTCCGCCCTTTTTCCCCCCCCCTCTCCGACAGAAGAAAAACTCCCGGGCCTTCCATCCTGATCGAGTCTCTCTGGACCCGGGCCGAAGAGATCGCCTCGCGCCTCCCTCCTCCCCTGCGCGAACGGGGTCGGGCATTCGTCCTCCAGCAATTGCTGAAGGGACAGCTCTTTTCGGACAGCACCCTCACGCCGCCCTCACCCGCCCCCTGATTGTTCGGCCCCGGATCCGCGTGCTAGGATGAAGGGACCCCCTCATCCATATTTCTTTCATCATTTCTTTCATCCGGCAAGGATCGACATGGACCAGAAAATTCATCTCTCCATCCCCCATCCCGACAGGACCCTCACCGTTCTCAACCATCAGAGCGGAACGACCCTTCACCTGAAACCCGTCAAAACTGTCCAGGCCCTGCTGGGAGCACTCGACCTGAGTCCCGAAACCGTCCTCGTCATCCAGGAGGACTCGCTCCTGTGCGATGACGATCCCCTGGATCCCGGAAAACCGGTCGAGATCAGGCCTGTCATTTCCGGAGGGTCCCTCTCGTGAAGTGCCGGGCCTGCACCAGGAAAGCCGTCATCAAGCTCCCCAGCCACAACAGCGCCTTCTGCCCGGACTGTTTCGACCGTTTCGTCCTCTCCCAGGTTGGGCGGGCCATTGAAGAGCGGAGCATGATCGCCCCCGGCGACCATGTCCTCGTGGCGGTTTCCGGCGGCAAGGACTCGCTGGCCCTGTGGGAGATCCTGATGCGACTGGGATTTAGGACGACGGGATTCCATCTCGACCTCGGGATTGGAGACTATTCCCGGGAAAGCCGGTCCCATGTGGAATCCTTTGCCTCGCGGCACGGACTTCCGCTCACGATCGAATCCCTCCGGGATGAGGTCGACGGATCGGTGTCCGACATCGCCCGGGCGACAAGACGCCCCGCCTGCTCGGGATGCGGCCTGTCCAAAAGATATTTTTTCAACAGGACCGCACTCCGGACGGGAGCGACGGTCCTTGCCACGGGCCACAACCTCGACGACGAGGTATCCCGCCTGTTCGGGAACCTGCTTCACTGGCACGACGAATATCTGGCGAAAAACAGGCCCGATTTACCCTCCCTCGAAGGCCTGTCGAAAAAAGTGAAGCCTCTTGTCCGTCTGACCGAAAAGGAAATGGCCACCTACGCCTTTCTCCGGAAAATCCCCTACGTCCTCCAGGAGTGTCCGCATTCCGCGGATGCCAAGCAGCTTCTTTACAAGAAGCTTTTGAACGAAGTCGAGGCCGCCTCCCCCGGCACGAAGCATGCCTTTCTCTTCGGATTCCTGGACAGGATCGACCGCTTCTACCCCGAGGGCTCCCCGCCGGAAACAAAAGAAGAGGCATCCGGTCTTGCCCCTGACGGCCGCTGCGAACAGTGCGGAGAAATCTCCTGGACACCGGTCTGCAGCTTTTGCCGCCTCAAGGAGCGGGTCAGGACCGGTCTTTCGGAAAAAAGATGAACGCCACTTTCCCCTCCTGATGCCACAGCTCTCCTAGCGCTGCCAGAGTACCCGGCCGTATTCGAGCGGAACCTTGACCCCTTCGTGGTAGGGGACCACCCTGAGGGTGTAGTCCCCCACAGGACGGTCGGCGGGCACAGTGACCCCATAGATATAGCCGTTGCGTGCTCCGGCAAGGGTTTTGACCCGATCCATCGTCTTTCGGAATGAAACACCTTTCTCTGGAGGGGCCGCGTATATCTCGACCCTCACATCCTCGGGGGCGATCTCCCCGAGCCAGACGGCGCATTCAATCCGGTGCCCCTCCTCCGATTCCTGCACCGTCTCCGTTCCGAAACGGATCCCTTCCCAGTTCCGGTCCAAGTGCTCCTTCCAGGCATCGATTGCCCGGGCCTGTGCCCCTCCATTCGACTGGCGTGATTCATAGGCCGTGGCGGCCGGCAGATAGGCCCGTTCGAGATATTCCCGGACCATCCGGTCCGTGCTGAACACCGGTGTCAGTGTCGCCATGCTCTCCCGGACCCGGCTGATCCAGCGTGTCGGGATCCCGCTCTCATCCCGGTCGTAGAAGTCGGGGATCACCTCCTGTTCGAGGATCCGGTAGAGGTCCTCCGCATCCCGACGATCTCTCGACGGATCTTCAAAGGAGGTGTCATCGCCGATGGCCCACCCGACCTCGGGGCGGTAGGCCTCTGCCCACCACCCGTCCCTGATCGAACAGTTCAGCCCCCCGTTGACGAGCACCTTCATGCCGCTGGTCCCGGAGGCCTCCCAGGGTCGCCGTGGACAATTGACCCAGAGGTCGATCCCTCCGACCAAAGTCTGGGCCACGTTCATGTCGTAGTCGCTCAGGAAGAAGACCATCCCGTGTGTCCGCGGATCGGAGGCGAAATGGACCCACTCCTGGATGAAACCCTTTCCGGCCATATCCTGGGGATGGGCTTTGCCTGCGACGAGAATGCGGACCGGACGGTCTGCATGAGACAGGAGACCGAGAAGGCGTTCGTGGTTGAAAAGAAGAAGGTTAGGGCGTTTGTAGGAGGTGAATCGGCGGGCAAGACCAATATAGAGGGCATTCGGATCCAGGAATGGGAGGGGGGCGTTCTCGCCCCGAACTGATCGCTGACGGACCAGGTGGCGCTGGACCCCTTCGAGCATCGCGATCCGGTTCTTCATCCGGAGATCCCAGAGAAACTCGTCGGAAGCGGCCATAATCTCCTGGGCCGGTTCGGACGATCCGTCCCTGTGCATCCGCCGCTTGGGAACTTTTTCCGTCCAGAAGGCGTCGGAGATCAGGGAATCCCAGGAGAGGGTATGGATCCCGTTGGTGATGTGGGTCACTGGCACCTCCTCCACCGGCCAACGGTCGAAGAGCGGAGAGAAGATTTTCCGGCTGACCTCTCCATGGATGCGGCTCACTCCGTTGATGAATCCGCTTCCCCCGATGGCCAGTCGCGCCATGTTGAAAGCCTCCTTGTCGTCTTCAGGATCGATTCGTCCCAGCCCCAGAAGATCCTTGTCGCTCAGGTTCCATTCCTTCTGGTAGAGGGAAAAATACTGGTGAAAAAGCGCCGGATCGAAGGCATCGAAGCCGGCGGGAACGGGGGTGTGGGTCGTGAAAACATTTCCGGCCCGCGTCACGTGAAGGGCATGGCGGAAATCGGAAATCTTCTCCCGGACCATCCAGGCATGGGCCCTCTCCAGAATGGCAAAAGCAGGATGGCCCTCATTGATGTGCAGCACGTTCACGTCGATCCCCAAGGCATGAAGGATCCTGTACCCTCCTATTCCCAGGACCATCTCCTGAACCAGCCGCATCTCGCGTCCACCTTCATAGAGCTCGCCGGTGATGCCCCGGTCCATAGGGGTGTTGACGGGGTCGTTCGAGTCGAGAAGGTAGAGGGTCGTCATTCCCAGCCGGACCTGCCAGACACGCAGAATCAGGGTCCGTCCCGGAAGGGGAATGGGAATCCGGAGCCATTGTCCCGTCGATCCGCGTAGCGGGCTGATCGGAAGCGAATCGGGATCGTTGTAGGGATAGCTTTCGATCTGCTCCCCTTGGGCGTTGACCACCTGGCGGAAGTATCCCTTTTGGAACAGGAGGCCCACTCCCACAAGGGGAACCCCGAGGTCCTCGGCGCTTTTAAGATGGTCACCCGCCAGGATTCCAAGACCACCCGCATAGATGGGAAGAGATTCGGAGAGTCCGAATTCCATGCTGAAGTAAGCGACCGTCTTAAGCGGCGAGCGGCCGTAATGCTCGGAGTACCAGGTGGGGGCATGGTCCTCCTGGCTCCAGAGATTGTGGACTTCGGCGATTCGCGCCAGGAATTCTCCGTTCTGGGCCAGGGCATTCAGGTGGGCGACCGAGACGGTCTGCAGGATCAGCCAGGGGTTCCGGATCAGCTTCCAGAGGACCGGATCGAGCTGGTTCCAGAGTTCGTCGGCCCGGTGGTTCCATGTCCATCTGAGATCGAGCGCCATCTCCACCAGAGGTTCGAGTCCCTGGGGCAAGTCCCTTGTCCTGTATCGCTCAAGCATTGACACCTCCCGATTTGTGAATTTCTTTTTCCGTGCCCCCCAATATCCTTTCAGTTTCCCGCGCGATGGTCCTGTCTTCTCGGGCATGAAGAGCCCATACGGAGACACGGGAGCCCTCTCCCGAAACCCGTCGGTCCCCCGTTCCTGAACGGTTAGATTCTGGATCGCTCCTGACGCCCAGAAAGGCAAGGCGTTCCATGACGGCCTCCCGTGCCCGCCAGGAGTGCTCGCCGATGCCTCCAGTCAGCACCAGCGCCTCGAGTCCTCCCAAAAGGGGCGCATAGGCTCCGACAGTCATGGCGACCGAAAGAACGGCCTTTTCAAAGGCCAAAACGGCGCGCGCATCCTTTTGTTCGAGTCGTTTCTCGATCTCCCTGAAGTCGGAGACCCCCCCCGAAAGGGCGAAAAGACCCGAGCGGTGATTCAGGGCTTCCTCCAGAGCCTCGGGCGAATATCCTCTCCGAAGCAAGGCAGGAAAGATGCCTGGGTCGATCGACCCAGGCCGGGTCCCCATGACCAGACCATCCAGAGGTGTGAACCCCATGGAGGTCTCCACAGATCTCCCCCGCAAGAGAGCGCAGGCCGATGCTCCATTCCCCCAGTGGACCGCCACCAACCGTTCCGGAAGGGCGCCTCCCAAGAAGCCAGGAAGACGATGGACGACATCGTCGTAGGAAAGGCCGTGAAAACCGTATTTCTCGACTCCCTCATTTTTTTCCCATTCATCAGGAAGGGCGTAGCGCCTTGCCGTCTCGGGAAGGGTCCGATGGAACTGGGTGTCGAAAACAGCGACCACCGGAAGGGACTGCTCCATCCCTGTCAGGGCGGAGAGAACGCGAATGGCGATGGGAATGTGAAGAGGGGCCAGAGGTAAGAGCTTCTCCAGAACGGAGAGGACTGTTGGGTCGACCCTGACGCTGTCCTGGAAGGCTCGCCCTCCGTGAACAACCCGGACCCCGATCGCCTGGGGAGGCGATTTATGGCTCCACATGGAGAGAGCAGACAGGACCTTCCGCATTCCCGTCACCGAATCCTCGAGAGGGATCTCGTGATCGGCGAGAATCTCATCCCCGTCAAGGAGCGTCGTCTTCAGGGAGGAGGAACCGGGATTCACGGAAAGAACGCGCATGGGAGATCCTTCGTCGAGAGTCTTCCCCAACCACAGGAGTTCGTCCACGATCATAGCATGGACACGAAAGCGCGGCGAGGTGTCAAATCCTTCAAGAAGGCTTCAAGACCTCATTCTCCTCCCGCCACCGTCCCAATGACGCTCGACGAAAGCCTTGATTCGCCTCCGGGAACATCCGCCCTGTCGCCCCAGTAGATGACTTCGAAACGGCCCGAATCATGTTCGACGAGGGCCGATCCATGCTCTACCCAGTCCCCCGTGTTCAGATACAGGACGCCACTCTTCTCAATGATGGCGGGGTAATGGATGTGGCCGCAGACGACGCCGTCTATCCCCCTGGCCCGTGCAGAGGCGGCCAGTATCCCTTCGTACTCCCCGATGAAGCGGGTCACTTTCTTGACACGGTTCTTTACCGCACGGGAAAGGGACCACCGGCTCGTCCGGCCCAGAATCCGGTTGATTCCGCAAAGGAGAAGATTGATCCGGAGGAGGAGTGAATAGCCCCAATCCCCGAATCGGGTCAGCATCGGAAGTGTCTGGAGGCACAAATCGAAGGCGTCGCCATGGACGACAAGATAGCGGCGCCCGTCGACGCCCTTGTGGATCCATTCCTTGGCGATCTCGAGATCGCCGAAATGGATCACCCCCCGGTCGAGGATCTTGTCGAGGAAGGATCGGACGGGATCATGGTTCCCCTCGAGATAGACCACCTTGGTTCCATGGCGGGACTTTCGGAGAATCTTCTGGATGACGGTGCTGTGGGCCTCTGGCCAGAACCAGCTCCGCTTCAGTTGCCAGAAGTCCAGGATGTCCCCCACGAGATAAAGGGTCTCGCACTCGCTCTCCCTCAGGAAGTCCAGAAGAAGATCCACCCGGCAGTCCCGGGTTCCGAGGTGCACGTCGGAAATGAAGACCGACCGGTAATGGGCTGTCGGCATGGAAACCTCCTTTTGAAAAGACGTCACGGGAAAGGCAACCGGCAACCTGCCGGGCAATGAGGGTGGACGCCTCCGGACGGCCGGAGCGACGGGAGGCGCGCGCCATATCCGAAAGGCGCTCCGGATCTTCGAAGAGGGTGCAAACGAGGGCGCCTGCCCTCCGGGGCTGATCACAGGGCACCGCCGCCCCGGCGTCTACCGCCCAGCGCCGGTTGATCGTCTCCTGTCCCCCCCTGGCCGGAAGAAGGACCAGGGGCTTTTCAAGGGCCAGCGCTTCGAAAAGGGTCATTCCCCCCGGCTTGGTGACCACCACGTCGGCAAGCCCCATCAATTCCGGCATGTTTTGTACAAAGCCATGGGCCCTGACGGCCCGTCCGGGACTTTCATGAAGAGCCGCCCACCGACTGCATTTTTTGAAAAGCCGGCTGTTTTTTCCGGCAACCGCGATAAGGGTCAGTTCTCCGGAGAAGCCGACGAAAGAGTCGAGGAGGGAGACAAGATCGTCGATGCCCTCCCCTCCTGACAGGAGGAGCACCGTGTTTCGGTCAGGAAGTCCCATCCTCTCCAGAAGATCGCCCCGCGTCGGATGGACATTAAAATCAGGATCCACCGGGATACCCGTCGACGAAACGGAAATCGTCTGGTCCTCTCCTTTCTTCCGGACCGTCCTCTCGGCAGCCTCACCTGAGACGAAGTAATGATCGACGCCCGGCCAGAACCAGATCCCATGGGGATAAAGATCGGTGACGATAGTCCAGAGAGGCGCCCGAAGGACTCCCTTGAGGCGATCCGGCGACAGTATTTCAAGCGGAAGGAAATGGGTGGAGAGGACAAGATCGGGAGGATCTGCATGGATTTCTTTCAAAAACTCACGGAATGCCAATCGGTCGATCCGAGAAATAAGGAGGGCAACCCATCGCGGCATGGGGTCGCTCCATTCGTAAAGGCGATCGAGGAGACGGGGAAAGCGACGGGCGAGGAAAAGGTAGCCGGTGCGATAAAGGAAACAATAGAGAGGGCGGCCCTTTTCCAGAAGATCCTCGACCCTTACGTCATACGATGGGGAGATCCTGGAAAGGGCTTTTGCGACCGCCTGTGCCGCGCGCATGTGGCCGCTTCCCACATTCGCCCCAACAATCAGGATTTTACTGCGATATTCCGGAAGGGGTTCCGTGGCCTCGATGGTGCCCTCCTTTCCCGACTTTCGAACCCATTCTGCCGGGAGAAAAAGACAACTTCTTCAAGAATCCATCTCAAAACCAAGACAGGGTTCGGGGAAAAGGGGTGTTTCCTTCGTCAGATTTTGCTAACGTGGAAAAAGACGTCGTCAACCCGAGGAGGTCCCATGAGCGCCAAACATTCCAAACCCCCAAAATCTCCTGAAATCAATCGCTCCTCCGAACCGACCCCTGAACTGGTCCAATATCACCAGGACCTCCGGGAAGCCCAGATCGAACTCGTCAAATTCCAGAAGCATCTGATCAGGGAAAACCAGAAGGTCCTCATTATTTTTGAAGGACGCGATGCCGCGGGAAAGGACGGGACGATCAAGCACTTCACCGAGCACCTGTCTCCCCGGGAAACCCGCGTGGTGGCACTGGGAAAACCCTCCGACCGGGAGCAGTCCCAGTGGTATTTCCAGCGCTATGTCACCCATCTCCCAGCGGCCCAGGAGATGGTCTTCATGAACCGGAGCTGGTACAACAGGGCAGGGGTGGAGAGGGTGATGGGATTCTGCTCAGGAGAACAGTATGAAGAGTTCATGGAGACCGTTCCGTCCTTCGAGCAGATGATTGTCCGTTCGGGAATCCGTCTCTACAAGTACTATCTCGACATCGACCGGGACGAACAGAAAAAACGGCTCCAGAGCCGCCAGGAGGATCCTCTCAAACAATGGAAGATCAGCCCCATCGACATGGCGGCCCAGAAGCACTGGGATGACTACAGCAACGCAAGGAACCAGATGTTCGCGCGGACCCATTCGGCCATAGCCCCCTGGATCGTCGTCCGGGCCGACAATAAGGACCACGCCCGGATCCATGTCATCCGGGATTTCCTTTCCAGGGTTTCCTACAAGGGAAAAAAAGAGGCGGTGGTTCTTCCGGACCCGACAACGGTCTTTCTCTACTCTCGCTCCTACCTGGACAACGGCATGATCGCCCCCTGACCGCATGGAAAAGGGAAGCGCTTCCTGATATCATAAAAAGATAAATCCCTCCCCAGGGCGCCTGTAGCTCAGTAGGATAGAGCGTCGGACTTCGAATCCGCAGGTCGCAGGTTCGATTCCTGCCAGGCGCACCAATACCAGAGCCAAATATATAAAAATACCTCGACATTAATCTGAGATTGCCGGGATAACCTCAATCGGAATCCGTGGGTCGAAATGGCCGGATTG
>DAHWGX010000032.1 GCA_027335985.1 Nitrospirota bacterium
CTTTTCGCGTTCGTCAACCCAGTTCGTCGTGTGGCCGGTATGGGTAGGGGCAATCCCGATGTTGTCGGACTTTCTGAACGAAAGGATCTCCCGCTCGCCGATGGATTGGGACACGTATTTTTTGGCTTCGGGACTGACGCATTGGAGGAAGATTTTGACGCTGGTCGCGTTGTCCCAGATTTCAAGGGTCTTCTCGCCATAGGTCTCGGCGACCTGGGCCGGGGTCTGGAACCCGAGGACCGTCCGGCATCCCTTGCTTCTGGCGGTGACAAGGAAATCGGTGATGGGCGGAATTCTCCCAGTCTGCGGCACTTCGTCGAGGAAGAACCAGATCCGGCGAGCATCCGGCTTCGCGTCGGGAAAATTGGTCACGATGGAAGAGGACAGCGTGAACACGGCGGAGACGAAGGCGGAGGTCAGGGTCTTGGAATCGGGGTGGACGGGAAGAATGACCGGCAGGGGATTTCCTTTTCCCTCTGTTTCCCCTCCTCGTGTTTGCAAGGTATCTCCATAAGGGAGATTCCTTTCCCCGGAGAGGCAGGAACGGAGGGCCAGAAATGGCCTTCCCGCTTTTTTGAGTTCATGGTCGAACCGGGAGAGGAGGATGGTATCGCCCAGGGCCGCGCTCTGGTCAATCAGGACCGACAAGGTGGTTTTGGAGGTCAAATCCTGCACGATCCGGGAGGCTTCCGGGTTGAATCGTTTGACGAGTGTCTGGACCACCTGGTCGGAATCCGGACAGAGGATGTCCGCGAGCAGAGCGTCTCCCAGTTCGTGGAATCCCCACGTCCCCCGTCTTTCGGCCATGAGCCGGTGGAGTTCGGCGCGAAGAATGGCCCGGCTGGCATTCCCCCACATTTGTTCGTTCGCACGGGGATTGATCGGGATCAGGCATTCGGCCAGGAGACGGGCCTGGACTTCGGTCGAAACATCGGTACCCAGAGCCCATCGGATCGCCCGGGCGTCCCACGGGGACAGAATGATCTTCTTCCCGTCCGGGATCCGCTCGGTAAAATCCCCCTTGAAATCGAAAATGAGGCTCCTGTCCCCTCTTTGGATTGCCTGGTCGACCATCCCGTTCAACACGGTGGTTTTTCCGGAGCCCGGAGAGCCGACCAGCGAAAAACTCCGGACTTCGAGTGTTTCCGGGATCCGGATCTCCGGGTGGACCAGGATTCCGTCTGCCTGGCCATATCGGTTCCGGATCTGTTTCCGGACCGTCCCGGCGTCGCGTCTCAGCTGGTCTCCCCGCTTGTGGCGGATCGGCTCCTGACCACGGGCCAGCCGCATGACGGCAATGCCGACCAGAAGAAAGGAGACGCTTGAGACGACTTTCCAGGTGAACAGAAGGGAACGGGCGAGGCTGGGATCCATCTCGTCCAGACTTTTTGCCGGACCCAGGCTGAACACATGGCCAGGAGGCAGAATGTAAAGGGCGGCCTCGGCCCACAAAGGGCCCGCCAGCCGCACGGGATACCCACGAGTCAGCTTCATCCAGGCGAGCCAGAGGCCCAGGGAGATCAGAACCGTCATGAACGCCCCCGCAAAGAGTAGACCTGGCAGGTCGGACGGGGGCTTCTGGAGGGAAGAGTTGTCGTTTTTCATGCTGCGGTTCCTTTGGGAGAATCCGGGAATTTCTCCTGAAAAGTGATCTTCCCGAGGTTTTGGCGAATCAAGTCCACCTCTTGCCCCAAATGGAACAGGTAATTTTTGATAGACCCCGCCGTGGGAACGCTATCGTCATCTCCTTCAATCCCTAATCGCAGGATCGTGATCATGGCATCGAGAGTGTCCAGACGGATCATCGTGTCGGTTTGCAGATCGATTGCATGGAAATGCGTGACAATCCTTCTCATCGAACCCTCCATCCGTAAGTCCCATCTTTGGTGCCCCAGGGGTAGCACCAGGTCGATCCATCCTTTTTTTGTTCGAGTTTCCATCCTGGTCGGTCGCAATCCATGAAGTGACGGAAGTTCCCGCCGACCGTCACTCCGGAGGCATAGCCTCCCACGAGGCCTGTCCGGTAGGCTTCCCACCCGACCCCGCCAGCCAGGGCAACCACCAGAACGGCGGCCGTGACCGCCCCGATCAGAGCCCATTTTCGGGACTGGATCTTCAATGCCTGAACATGGGTGCTCTGGACGATCTGATCGATCGCCCTCTGAACGGCGGCGCTCATCGTCTGGGAAAGAGCCTGGTTCAGGGCGGCCTTCGCCGCCTCCTGAGCCTTTGCAATCTCGAGAGCCGCCTTTTCCCGGGCCGCCTTGACCTCCGCGGCGGTGGCGGCCGTCACCGCGGCGGAGGATTCACGGAGAGTCTGAGCGATCTTTTCGACACCGCCAACGGCATCCATCGCAAGCTCGACCAGGCACCAGGCCGGTTCGTTTTTGTCGATCTGGTACTTGTGCGCCGTTTTTACGATTTCGAGTTGACTTTCAGGGGGCACTTTCCCAAGCGCCCCGTCCATCATCGTTTTTCCCTTTTCCGGTTCCATTAGTTCACCCTTTCGAAAATTGGTGATATGGCAACGATCGATTGTCTGTAAAACTCACGGACGGAAATCTGGTCGAACAATCCCCATCCTTCCGGACGCTCCCCTTCGATCAGTCTGGCAATCCGTCCTTCCGTGTTGTCGAGCTTCGAGAACGCCCCTGCATTTTTGAGCGCCGGGAAAGAAATCTCTCCGATCAACCCCTCCTTTCTCCGTTCATCCTTGTACCAGTTGAAAATCTCAAGCCCCCCTTTGCATAACGGGTAGACAACCCAACGATTTTCAATATCGACAACGCTCAAGAGCCCGGATCTTAAACTCTCGATCATGGCTTCCGTGGCAACCGGACCCTTGTCGAGGCCATAGGTAACAATCAGTCGATATCCGAGCCCGTCCGCAAGCTCCCGGAGCGCTCCGGCGAATTCGTCGATCGTATCCCCCGCCCCCGAAGGAAGATTCACAACAATCCGCTCCGCTCCTTCTTTTTCGAGCCGCTCCCCAAACCGGGCCAGGGCGTTCGCCGCATCCCCGGCCCGATTAAGGTTCAGCGCGGCCAGCGTAACATCCGGATCTTCCCAGTATCTTTTCCCAACATCCGGTTGCTTCGGGTCTGTTTCCACGAGCATCAATCCCCCGGACTTCAGTGACCATTCAACCGCA
>DAHWGX010000029.1 GCA_027335985.1 Nitrospirota bacterium
CCCGTAGGCCAACCCGAAAAAGTCCACACTGTCAGACCCTTTCTCGATCGCCCCGCGAAACACAGACTCATTCAACAATCTGGGAAAATAGAGGTAGCAGGACATCTTCTGCCAGACATCGAAGGCCAACACATCAGGAGAATCCCGTTTCCAAAACCATGTTTTGAGGATCGTCTTGAGATGGACAGGCGACCACTCGGAAATCACAATCTCGTTTTCCCGAAGAATCCGTTCAATCTCCCGGGTAAAATGGGGAACATGGGTCGAAAGGGCAAAGGACTCCCACCGGATCTCTCCCACGCCTTTTTCGGGACTTGCTTCCTGGGAGGGAACAACCAGCCACTTGTAGGTCTCCCGAATCGTCCGGTCGAGATAGGACAGGGCGTCCTCAAGGCTTTTCTTGGCCTGTTTCGTCTGGTATTGATCAAGGTTGATGCGCATTTCGCCAATATCGTCAATAATCGATTGCCAGGCAAGAATGATGCGAATCTGCTCCTTCAGATTGGGGACTGATCCATGATCCGACAGAAGAAAGAGCAGGCGGTTCTGACGCTGTCGGGGCTGATCCCCTCGATATGTCAAAAAGGGTTTGGCCTGCTCAAAGGCAAAAATCGGACTTCCGGAATTGTAGGCATCTTCCAGCGGCAAGACGATCAATCGAAGGGCTCCGTCATCGGGAACGTCCGCATGCTTGGTAAAGACATGGATCCCGCCAAACGGGCCCGGTTCAATCATCTTGCGAAGTCGCTCCCGAAGAAAAGGGGAGAGATGCTCTGACTCCGAGAATCTCCTCTTCCGCTCTTCCATCTCGCGTCTCAGATTGGGCCGGGTGTCAAACCAATAGCGGTTGTTGGCACTGTTCAAATAATGCAACCGGTCGGAAAGTCGGCCCAATGCATCCCTAAAGAGCTCCGGAGGTTGTCCGGGCTGGACGCTCCCCAAGAGGATCCGCTCAAGCTCGATGCCCCGAGACTGCTGATTTGAAGCCGGAGGGGCACTTCCCAGAAAGATCGTACGGGCCACCCGTCGACAGGCCTGAAGACTTCCAAAACGTGTTTCCCGGGTTTCAATGGTTGCGGCCTCGGAACGGTCTCCGTCGATGTCTCGTTCCAGAACCGGATCCCATCCCTGCGGAAGAGGGTTCTGGATCACACTTCGCACATCGGCATCCGACAGGGGGAAACTCCCTGGCAGGATCAAAAGATCCTTGTTTCCGTTAACCCACAGGCGATGAATGACCATCGCCATGAGTTTCAAGACTCCCCGTGTTCGCTGGAAGGTTTCCAGTGTGGACCAGTCTTCGTACAAACGGTCAAAGACTTCGGGATGAATGGGATAAGCGCGCCGGAGACGATCATAGTACGACCCTTCCCGGGCTTCGATTGGGAAATCCGGGGCCCGGTCGATATAAAGATCGGCAAAACTCCGGCACACGGAGTCAACAGCCCGGGAGTCCGGTATTTCGGAGAAAAGTCGTCTCCGGACGATCTCAAAGGATTCCTCGGTCGAAACCGGACGCCAAAGAGCCTGCACCCGCCCAAAATAGTATTCGAGGGTCTGAAGCACATCGTTTCCTCGCTCTCCGCCCGCCTCCCGGTCCGATTCCGGAAGGGAGACCAGAAGGACGGCATTGGGAACGGCCTTCAACGCCTCGGTCAACCCCTGGACAAAGGACAGATTCGAGTCGTAGGTTCCCCCGGAGAGTGTCGCCCCCGGACCGAACTGGCGGATGTAAGAGACCAGTTCATCGATCAGAATGACGCAGGGAGAGAATCGGGCGATCAGACGGGTCAGAAGATCTTTTCCGGGAGATGTTCCGGAAAGATCCGACTCGGCAATCATGCGGTATCCCTCGTCGCCTCCCAGTTGCCAGGCGAGTTCCCCCCACAATGTCCGAACCTGAACACCGCCACGGGTTCTCGGAGCATTGGGGGCCAGATTGATTCCATCGAGAACGGCGAGCTGAGTCCGAGGAAGGTCGGTGACCCCGGCTCTGTCGAGGATCGGAGGGATCCCCTGCATCTCCCGGGTGGGAACCTCCTGGTTTACCAGATGGAGAACGGCCAGCATGGTATGGGTCTTTCCCCCTCCGAAGGCCGTCTGAAGCTGGATGACAGGATCTCCTCCCTGCCCGGTCAGGCGTTTGACCACCGACCCCAAGAGAGCGGTCATTCCCTCCGTGATGAAGGTCCTTTTGAAAAAGAGCGCGGGATTTTGATATTCGGGGACGGCGGTCTTCTCGTGAACACGGGAGAGGTCGGCGGCAAATTCGGCCTGCTGAAAGGTTCCCCTCATGACGTCTTCATGGGGAATGGCAATCTCTGTCCAGGGCTTCTGCGTCATTTTCCGGGTCTCCTTCCTTGAGGCGTTCTATTCCTCA